>DASVVJ010000812.1:0-2156 GCA_036389955.1 Myxococcaceae bacterium | reverse complement strand
CAGCCGCACCTGGGCAAGGCCACGCGCGCGATTGATGGGCAGCGCATGTTCGGCGAGCGCTTCGAGCGCTTCCAGCAGGTCCGCGCGCGGCAGGACCCTGAGGGCAAGTTCACCAACGCCTTCACGGATCGGGTGCTCGGTGTCCCGCTGAAGGCCGGGGAGTCTCTGCGCGCCGCGGGGTAGGCGGAGCGCTCAGCCGCGGCGTCGGGCGATGAAGCGAGGGACTACCGAGCCCCGCGCTTCACCGCCAGGCGTGCCGCCGGATCTCCCAGCAGCACATAGCCGCGCAGATCGTTGCGCCGCAGCCACAGCATGCCCTGCCGCACGGGATCCGTGGGGTCCGGATGGCCATACAGCAGCGCGTCTGCTCGCGCCTGGTAGCCCGCCATCAGGCTGTCGTTGGCCTCCCGGTAGGCGCGCATCAGCGCGAAGTGGGCCAGGCCCGCACGGCTTCCGTTCGTCAGCACCTTCAGCGCCGAGAGGATGTGCGAAGCCCGGCTGCTCGAAGGGTTCTCCTCGTCCAGGAAGGAGATCAGCCACGCCAGGTCGCTGTGGCCGATGATTGCCAGCGGGCCCTGCTCGTTGGCCAGCAGCGCCTGTGGCAGCGCCGCCACGAACGGCCGCTCCCCCGCGCCAGGCAGGCTCCAGAGCACCGAGGAGGCCGGGCCCGCGAAGGCACCGGCTTTGGCCAACTGCGCTATCCAGGCATGGAAGGCGCTCCGGGCCGGGGTTGCCGCCCCGAAGCACGTCACCGGGAACCACATGCCTCCCGGCAGGAACGGGGTGTTGCGCAGGTGTTCTCCGGTGAGTTCCTGGCCCGGTCCCACCGACAGTGCTCCCTGCAGGGCGCGCTGCTCCTCGGGGGAGGCCCACCCCTGCTCAGGCCTGCTCAGCCCATGCGTCACCGAGAGCATCACCCCCGCCCGGGCCTGGCCCGCCGCGCGCAGCAGCGCCTCCGGGCTCGAGGCGTCATACGGCACGTCCAGCACCAGCCGCTTCGTCTTCCACCCCGTTCCCAACGACTGGCGGCAGGGCTCCATCAGGAACTGGTGCCCACCCTCCGTCGCGGCCGTGCCATCGCGCGCGGTGTAGAGCACCACGTCCGGGGCCTCTTCCCCAGCGGGGCGCTGCTCCCAATCCAGGAGCTTCTTCACATAGGCGCCATAGCCCGCGAGGTCCGGCTCGCCGTCCGGCCGCCCCACGTGGAGCCGGCCCACGCACGCTTCATGCGCGAGCACCTGCTGCAGCTCGATGGAGACGTGGTGCAGGTCTCCCAGCAGCAGCAGGTACCACGGGCGCTCTTCCTCGGGCACGGCCTCGGCCTGGAGCACCTGCTGCTTCCACCGTACCGACGCCGCCGCGTCCATGTCTTCCGGCACGCGGTACATTTTCACCGGTGCGCCCTGTTCTTTTTCTCGGTGCGCGACGAGCGGAGCGATGACGCGCAGCAGCGCGTCTCCCACGGCTCCCTCCGGAGCGATGACTCCCCAGCGTTGCGCCGCCAGATCATTGCGGCCCGCGTCGGGGCTTTGCCTGGTGGGCACCTCGAGACGGCCAGGTAGGGAAGGGGGCTTGGGAGCCTCCTGGAGCGACTTCATCTCGAGCCCTTGCTCCAGGACCGGCCGGTGGTCTTCCGCCCGGGCGAGGAGGAGTTGAAGCTCGGAGCCTGGGCGCGACGGCAAGGAGGGCGCTGAAGGGCTCATGTCACGGGGCTTCGGTGGCGGTGAAGAAAGGGGGGCGCCCGTAGGCACGCTCACAGGCCTCGTAGCGCTCCTGCGCCTGGGCTTCGGGCTCGTCCAGGTAGATCCGGCGGGTTTCGGGAGGAAGACAGTCCGTGTTGGCCTCGCGCAGGAGGCGTTGGAGTTCCGGAATGGCCACGGGCCACACCCGGGCCGTGTAGTCAAAGGAGGCAGTGACGATGCGCTGGCCGTCTGGGCTGAAGCTCGCCGAAAAAATGGGGCCCTTGTGGCCGCGCAGCACCAGCGGCGCTCCCTGGCCATCGGTCTTCCACACCCGGACCGTGTTGTCAGTAGAGGCGGTGACAATGCGCTGGCCATCCGGGCTGAAGCTCGCCGAATAAACGGTGCCCTCATGGCCGCGCAGCACCAGAGGCGTTCCCTGTCCATCCGCCTTCCACACCCAGGCCGTGTTGTCAG
>DASVVJ010000811.1:0-1728 GCA_036389955.1 Myxococcaceae bacterium | reverse complement strand
TCCTCGGCATCATGGCGATCTTCAACGCCACGCTGACGCTGCCGGGCATCGCCGGCTTCGTGCTGACGCTGGGCGTGGCGGTGGATGCCAACGTGCTGATCAACGAGCGCATCCGCGAGGAGCTGGATCACGGGAAGACGGTGCGGCAGGCGGTGGAGCAGGGTTATGACCGCGTCTTCTGGACCATCTTCGACTCACACGTCACCGCGCTGCTCGCCGCTGTCATTCTCTTCGCCACGGGCACCGGGCCCATCCGCGGCTTCGCGACGACGCTCATCATCGGGTTGCTGGCGTCGCTTTTCACGTCCATCGTGGTGACGCGTATCCTCACCACCTATCTCGTCCAGGGCCGTAACGCCCAGACGCTCTCGATCTGATAGGGGCCGCCATGCGTCTCATCAAGAACAAGACGAACATCGACTTCATCGGCAAGCGCAGGCTGGCCATCTTCATCTCCACCGTGGTGAACCTGGCGATCCTCATCGGCATCGTGACGGTGGGGTTCAACCTGGGCGTGGACTTCGCGGGCGGCACCCTGGTGGAGCTGAAGTTCAAGCAGCCCATCAAGGCCGAGGAGGTGCGCAGGCGCGCGGAGGCGGGTGGGTTGAACGAGGTGTCGGTGCAGAACATCGGCGCGGCGGACGAGAACTCCTTCCTGGTGCGCCTGGGCGGCGTGACGCAGCTCACCGCGGAGAATGCCGAGAAGGCCAAGGCCGCGATCAACGGGCTGGGCAATGTGCGCAACGTGTACGCGGACATGGCCAATGGCATCGTCAACTTCCGCTCGGCCACCGCGCTGCCGACGGCCACCATCAAGCAGACGGTGGAGGCCAGCGGCACGGGCGTGCAGGAGGTGCGCGAGCTGGGTGAGGCGCAGGCCGGTGGGTTCGACTACCAGGTGGTGGCCAGCGGCATGGCGGACAAGGTGTTCGCCGCGCTGAGCCAGGGCCAGGCGCAGCCGGACTTCGAGCAGCGCCGGGTGGACTACGTGGGCCCGCAGGTGGGCAAGCAGCTGCGCAACCGCGGCATCGCCGCCCTGCTGTACGCCATGGTGGCCATTCTCATCTACGTCGCGTTCCGGTTCGACTTCAAGTTCGGCCCCGGCGCGCTGCTGGCCATGGTCCACGACGTGGTGATGGTGGCGGGCTTCTATCTGGTGAGCCAGCGCGAGTTCAACCTCACCTCGATCGCCGCGCTGCTGACGGTCATCGGCTACTCGGTCAATGACACCATCGTCATCTACGACCGAATCCGCGAGGACATGGGCAAGTTCAAGGGCAAGCCGCTGGCGGAGGTCATCAACATCGCCATCAACGACACCATCGGCCGCACGCTGCTCACCTCGATCACCACCGCGCTGTCGCTGGTGGGCCTGCTCATCTTCGGCGTGGGCGAGATCTGGGACTTCGCCATGGCGATGCTGGTGGGCATCATCGTGGGCGTCTACTCGACCGTGTACATCGCCAGCCCGCTCACCATCTGGCTGGATGAGCGCGCCGCGGCCCGCGAGGCTGCTTCCAAGGGCGGCGGTATGAGCCCGAAGACGGCTTAGTGCTCGACGAACCCTCACCCCCGCCCTCTCCCGGAGGGCTTATCGTTACCCAGAATTGAAAGGGGCAGAAGGCGAGAGCTGTTGAGCGAGCCGATAGCCCACTTCGGCTTGAAGCAGCTTGAGCCAGCCGCGCCACAGCGTGCGCCAGCCGGGCTCGCCATCGGAGGCGCGGCCAA
>DASVVJ010000810.1:0-3905 GCA_036389955.1 Myxococcaceae bacterium | reverse complement strand
CGAGCTGGAGGCCACCGGCCCGTCAGACGCGGGAGCCGGGCCCGCCTTCCAACCGCCCACGCTGCTGGCGGACTCGCCGGCTCCCTACCCGCCGGAGCTGGCCGCGGAGCGGGTAACCGGCGCGGTGAAGCTGGACCTGCTGGTGGACGACGCGGGCGAGGTGGAGTCCGCCACCTTGCTGGAGGGCGCCCACCCGCTGTTCAACGAGTCCGCGCTGCACGCCGCGACCCAGCTGCGCTTCACCCCCGCGCGCTTGAACGGCCAGCCGGTGCCGGTGCGGATCGGCTTCGAGTACCGCTTCGAGGCGCCCACCGTGGCCGGCACGGAGGGCGGTGACGGAGGCACCCCGGCGCTGGCCCCGGTGACGCTCAGGGGCCTGGTGCGCACCATGGGCAACCGCCGGCCCATTCCGGGCGCGGTGCTGGTCTCGGACGCGGCGAAGGACACGCCGGTGGAGACGGATGCCCAGGGCCGCTTCGAGGCGCGCTGGCCCTCGGGAGGGCAGCGCATCCGGGTGACGGCGCCGGGGCACAAGCCGTCCACCTTCCTGGAGCGCCTGCGCACGGACGAGTCCCTGGAGGTGGTCTACGGGTTGGAGCCGCTGGTGATCAACCCGTACGAGACGGTGGTGCGCGGAGACCGCGAGCGCACGGAGGTCTCCCGCGTCACCCTGCGCGACCAGGAGCTGCGCGAGGTGCCTGGCACCATGGGAGATCCGTTCCGGGTGGTGATGCTGCTGCCGGGCGTGGGCAGCATGCTCTCGGGGGTGGCGTACCCGGTGGTGCGAGGCAGCCAGCCGTCCTCCACGGGCTACTACCTGGACGGCATCCGGGTGCCCATCCTGTTCCACCTGTTCCTCGGGCCGGCGGTGCTGCACCCGGACTTCATCGACACCATCGACTTCTACCCGGGCAACCCGCCGCCGAAGTACGGGCGGCTGATGGGCGGGGCCATCGACGGGCGGCTGAGCCGTCCGAGGGAGGACCGCGTCCACGGCAGTGCCTACGCGGACCTGATCAACGCGGGCGTCTTCGTCGAGTACCCGTTCGAGTCCACGGGGACGAACGTCTCGGTGGCCGGGCGCTACTCATACACGCCGTGGCTCATCGCCCTGGCGGCCAACAGCTTTCAGGACGATCCGGCGCCAGGACGGAAGAACGACAAGATCGTGCTGGACTTCTGGGACTACCAGCTCCGGGTGGAGCAGGAGCTGGGCGAGGGGCGGCTGCGGCTGTTCACGTTCGGCTCCTCGGACACGTTCGGTCAGGAGGCGGGGGACCCGCTGGGCACCACGGCGCTGCAGACAATCCTCTTCCACCGGGTGGACCTGCGGCACCGGCACCCGGTGGCCGGCGGAGACCTGGAGGTGGGAGCGACGTGGGGACTGGACCGGCTGGCGCTGGTGAGCCGGGAGGGGCAGGGGGACCAGACCGAGTTCCACATCGACAACACCACCTGGGCGCTGCGGGCGGGCTACGAGAAGAAGCTCTCCGAGCAGATGACGCTGCGGGGCGGCGCGGACCTGGACCACAAGCGCGCGCGGATCCAGGCCATTGGCGAGGACGAGGACGGCGACGAGATCCGCATCGACGCTCCGGTGGCGCTGGGCCTGTTCACGGGCGGCTGGGGCGAGCTGGTGTGGGACATCAACGAGAAGTGGACGGTGCTGCCGGGCCTGCGGGTGGACAACTACCACCTGTCGCCGGGCATCAACCGGTTCGTGGTGGAGCCCCGGCTCACGGCGCGGCACAAGCTGAGCGAGGCGCTGACGCTGCGCGGAGGCGCGGGGCTGTTCCACCAGGCGCCCACCACATTGATCAGCTTGCCGGTGGTGGACATCGCGGGGCTGAACCTGGGGCTCCAGCAGGCGCTGCAGTTCTCGGTGGGCGCGGAGTGGCGGGGGTGGAAGGAGCTGGACGTGAACGTGGACGTCTACATCAACCCGATGACGCGCACCGTGGAGCTGACGCCCTTCTCGGACGAGACGCTGGGGGACGACGACATCGAGGACCCGACGGATGATCAGCCGGACGACGGAGGCGTCGAGCGGCCGGAGCTGCCCGACTTCTCGAGCCGGGGCCTGGCGTACGGGCTGGAGGTGATGCTGCGCCGGCCGCTGGGAGGCAACTGGTTCGGCTGGGTGTCCTACACACTGCAGCGCAGCACGCGCCGCACGCGCTTCGAGCGGCTGGACGAAGAGGGGATTCCGACGGGCGAGGTGGTGGTGAAGGACCTGCCGTTCGTGTTCGACCAGACGCACATCCTGAACCTGGTGATCAGCTACAAGTTCTCCAACAACGTCACGCTGGGCGGAGTGCTGCACTTCAACACGGGGCGGCCGGAGACGGCGGTGCTGGGCGAGCAGACGCACGTGCCGGGCACGCGGAGTGGGCAGCCGTGGTGGGTTCCGGTGGACCGGGACCAGGTGGACCGGCTGCCGCCCTTCTTCCGCTTCGACGTGCGGCTGGCCAAGGCGTGGGCCTACGACACCTTCTCGCTCGAGGCGTACCTGGACATGCTGAACGTGACGATCAGCCAGGAGGTGGTGGGCTTCAGCTACAACGGTGGAGGGGCGATTCCCCTGGAGAAGGAGAAGACGGGCGTGCCCATCGTGGTGCCGATTCTCGGCCTCAAGGGCCGCTACTGAGCCTTGCCCCAACCGGCCATGGGACTGTTGGTGGCTCGTCATTACATTGCCTTACCGACCCGGGGGCAATTACACCTGGCTTGAAACCTGGCAGGATTTCAAGCTCGCGCGCTGCTCTCTCCTGTGTCCGACCTCCTCGCTTGCCCGCGGTGCGCTGGGGGGTCGTGTCATGCAGCTGTCTGCTCTTCCTGGGGCTACCCGGGCGTGGAACCGCCACACCCAGAGTTCGACGCCGTGCCTCGTTTTCGAGGCGGCACGCGACAACGCGGGCCATCTGCTCAGCTTCCGGTGCGTGGCATGGAACCCAGCCACGGAGAAGTGCTTCCGGGCGTACTCACCCGGTTGCGGCAGGGCCTGCTGGGTGGAAGCGGTGGAAGAGGGGCTGGACCTGCTGGCGTGCGCGCGCGTGCTGGAGACGGGCGAGCCGTACATGACCGAGCTGTGCTGCCCCCTGTGTGAGGAGGAGACGTGGTGGCAGGCCACGGTGGTGCCTCAGGGGGATGGCTTCGCGCTGTGGCTCAGGGACGTGACGCAGGCCCGCCGGGAGGAGCGCCGGGCCCGCGAGGCGCTGGAGCGTGCCCGCGCCCGCGAGGAGCGCATGGAGGAGGAGGCCGAGTTCCGCGAGCGCTTCATCGGCATTCTGGGGCATGACCTGCGCAGCCCCCTCAACGCCATCTCGCTGTCGGCCCGCGCCCTGAGCCGCTATGGCGCGCTGAACCAGGTGCAGCAGGACCTGGGACAGCGCATCGAGCTGAGCGCGGCGCGCATGACGAAGATGATCTCCGACATCCTGGACCTGACGCGGGCCCGGCTCTCGGGCGGCATTCCCCTGGTGCTCGAGCCCACGCACCTGTCCGACGTGTGCCAGCAGGTGGTGAAGGAGCTGTCCGCCGCGTACCCCAACCGCAGCATCGTCTACGAGCAGGAGGGCGCCACCGAGGGCGTGTGGGACGCCGAGCGGCTGGCGCAGGTGCTGAGCAACCTGGTGGCCAACGCGCTCGAGCACGGAGGCGCCGACGTGCCGGTGTTCGTGCGCAGCCACCCGTGCGAGGACCTGCTGGCGCTGGAGGTCCACAACCCCGGCGCGCCCATTCCCGGGCCCCTGCTGGCCACGCTGTTCGAGCCGTTCCGGCGCGCCGCGGGCGCCCAGCCGGGACAGGCAAAGCGCCGCCGCGGCGGCCTGGGCCTGGGGCTCTACATCGTGAAGGAAATCGTCGAGGCGCACGGCGGGCGCGTGTCGGTGCGCTCCAGCCAGGAG
>DASVVJ010000809.1:0-2749 GCA_036389955.1 Myxococcaceae bacterium | reverse complement strand
GAGGTGCTCAAGTAGCGGTTTGGCAGGGAGAGTGATTCCGAGAGCCTGTGCTTTGGCTGAGTTACGCTGTTCTTTCCCGATGTTGGCGGTTGTGTAGAATCCAAAGGAAAGTTTGTCGGAGTATCTCCATTGAATCCAGATATCGATAAAGATTACGAGTGAGTTAATGACTTCTTGGCTCAGTAAAGTGAAGTTCGTGTCGGAGTAGTTCTTGTCCTCTTCTGTATAGTTGTCCGTGGACGTTTTCCCGGATTTGGAGAGGAAGACGTCCCCAGAAACCTCGACCGCACTGTAAGCCTGCTCTATGTCGTGCGCGAAGCCTTCCAAAATCAGTTCACATGCGCGCAGACGCTGAAGGCGAGGGCCTTTGGATTGGACGCCGACGTCACGTTCTATCGGTTGACTCGCCACCATAGTGTGTGCCGGAGCATAGATGAGATGGCGGCCCCTTTTCGAGGGCATCGCGAATCAGGTCGGCTTGGCCCCTGCGCGAGGGCCACCCCATGCCGCGTGGTGTTGAACCTCAAGACAGGCAAGAGGCCTGAGGCATCCCTTTATGTTCGCAAGTGCCCGTAATCACAAAGAGTTCTTGTGCGACCTGGGACGGCTAACCCCCTGAAGTCACAGGGCGCCTTGGAAATGAGGGGATGGTTCATGAGGGGATGGTTCAGGGGGGCTGCCTGGGCAGGCGTGTCCCTCAAGGGCTGGGCGGCCTCTCCACTAGCCCGGTGCACGGCCCGAGCGGCACCCTTCCGCAGTCCTCCTCCCCTCTGCACTTGACCTCTTCCTCAGCACAACCCCTCTCCGTCTTAGAATCTGGACCGGTGGAGCCCGGGCATACCCAAGTTCGCCTGCTTGCTTGGTCGAAGCCGCGATGATGACGGCACCGTAGCCCTTGACGTTCAGTGCCTCGGGAGAAGTAAGGCGACTAGGCGAGCCAGAGCCTTGATCCTCGGACTGTCCAAGCGAGCAAGGCGGCGCAAGAGGCGGCGCTTCTCGGGCGTATCATTCAGGCCGGGGGGCACCGTGTTTGTCCCGGGGGCGCGCTGCTCCGGCTCCATCTCGGCAAACCCCATCAATTCATGGGGCCCGCTACCGAGGATTAAGCACAGGCGCAACAGCGTGGGAACGCTCGGCAGCATCCCCCCCCGCTCCATACGCCCGTACACCTCGGGAGCGATGCCGATGCCCTCGGCTGCTTCTGACTGAGTCATGCCCGCTCGCTTGCGCGCCTGCTTCAGCGCCGCGCTCAGCGTTGCGGGTAATCGGTGCTGCCGGATGAGGATGTGGCGCGGTAGTGGGGGGGGCGTGCGGTTGCGCTCCGTGGAGCGCCGGGAGCGTGCAACGGCGGGAGTGTTCGCGGGGGCTCTTGGCATACGGAACCTGCGGGCGGTGTCCTGTCGGACAGGTGAAGGCCCCAAGGGGCCAGCGGCGGACGACGGTCAGGGGGCAGACACGCACAGGGGGCTTGTCTCCCGTCCACCTCGGAGACAAGCCGATCCCATCCTCGGCACGACGCCGAAGCAGGGCCTGCGGGGAGTGTGAAAGAGGGCGCGGCGGGTGGCTAGGGGGTCCCGCCCCGCTCGGTGATGATGTCTTCTTCCTGCACCATGTTGGGCGGCAACTGGCTCTCGCTTGTGGGCCCGAGAACGCTCCGGCTCATGCTGGCCCCCGTCAGCGAGATCTGCACCTCGTAGAGTGCTTCCTTGGCTCCGTAGGGGGCTCCCAGCGCAGCGAGGCCCGCCCGCAGATCGGCTTCAACGTCAGCCGCCGACTGGTAGCGATCTTCCGAGGTGCGCTGGAGCAACCTGCGGACAATGGAGCGCAGCGGATGCGCTAGAGGCTCGGTGATCTCGTCCACTTCTTCCCGGGTGAAGGTGGCGGCCCGCAGGATGCAGTCTTCCGCATGGTCCGGTAGTTCTGCCTCCATGGCCGTTATGGATGCGTCTAGAACCTGTGCCTTGACCTTCTTGGTTAGCGCCTCCTCCAAGTCGCCGGGCCGCGCGTTGGCCGTGCTGTAGAGGTGACGCCAAGTGGCCAGTTCCAGCAGCACCAGCCCCAGCGAGAACAGATCCGAGCGCGGATCGGTCTCCTCGCATAGCAACGCCTCGGGGGAGCAATAGAACACGTCGCCAAGAGGGCGCGGCAGCGTCGATGCCACTCGGCCCGGCAGCAGGGAGCGCGCGCGGGCAAAGTCCGTCAGGATGACTCCGCCCTCGGGCTCCAGGAAGATGCGTGCGGGGTTCAAGTCCCGATGAACGATGCCCAGCGGGGCGCCGTTCTCGTCCTTGCAGGTGTGCGCGTAGTGCAGGGCGCCCGCAACCTCGGCGCCCACGTAGAGGCAGAACGCCGGGGATAGGAACCTCTCGCGCATCTGCGAGTAGGTGATCAGGGTGTTGATCGATGTGCCCTCTACCCGGTCAGACACGATGTACAGAACGCCTTGGACTTCGTAGGGCCCGAGGATGCGGGCGATCCTCGGGTGTTGCAGGTACGTGGCGAGGTACGCCTCTTCCCGGAGCCGTGCGCGCATCCTCTCCAGGATTTCGGGATCGTCTGACGAGGTAGGCGGCAAGGTGCGGACAATGACTTCCCGCAGGCGCTTCTTCTCGGTGCGTTCGTAGGCTGGGACGGTCCTTTCCCCAAGCCTGGATTGCGCCAACTCTTCGACCAACGGACGCGACAGATCCACCTCATACGAGAGATCGCCATGAGAGAAGAGAATCACCCCCGGAACGCTCCAGGGCTG
>DASVVJ010000808.1:0-8205 GCA_036389955.1 Myxococcaceae bacterium | reverse complement strand
CACGCGGCACCTACGCGGTGTCGCAGGCGTGCCTTCCGCACCTGAAGAAGGCGAAGAACCCGCACATCCTCAACCTGTCGCCGCCACTGAACATGCATCCCAAGTGGTTCCAGAACCACGTGGCGTACACGATGGCGAAGTACGGCATGAGCATGTGCGTGTTGGGCATGGCGGCCGAGTTCAAGGACGACGGCATCGGCGTGAACGCGCTGTGGCCCCGGACGACGATCGCCACCGCGGCCATCAACATGGTGGGCGGCGAGGAGATGATGCGCCAGAGCCGCAAGCCGGAGATCATGGCGGACGCGGCGCACGCGGTCCTCACCAGCGACAGCCGCACGTGCACGGGCAACTTCTTCATCGACGAGGAGCTGCTGCGCTCGCGCGGTATCACCGACTTCGAGCAATACGCCATGGTGAAGGGCGAGCAGCTGCTGCCGGACTACTTCCTCGACTGAGCCGCAGCCGCCGGCGCAGCCCGAGCAGCAGCAAGGCCCAGGGCCAGTATTGCCCAGGTGAGGCACCACTGGCCGAGCAGCCCGCGTCGTAATAGCCGCTCATGATCGTCCATGAGTAGCTGACGGGCACTGGCGTCACGTTGCCCAACTGATCGCGCGCTTGCACCCGGAAGGTATGGCGGCCCCTGAGCAGTCCTTCGTGCGCCATGGGACTGGAACAAGGCTTGAAGGCGGCACCGTCCAGGCTGCACTCGAAGGCGACCAGATCCGTGGCCTTGGAGAAGAACGTGAAGGACGCGCTCGTCTCCCGGGTCTTCGCGGCGGTGGACCAGCCGAGCGTGATGTCAGGGGCCCTCGTATCCACTTCCCACGCGTACGTGAGGGTGGACTCATTGCCGGCCCAGTCGACCGCTCGCACCATGAAGCTGTTGGGGCCTTCCCGCAGGTTGTCCCTGGAGATGGGACTGCTGCAGGGATTCACCCAACCCACACTCCCACTGCACTCGATGAACTGCAGATCCTCGGCCTTGAGGGAGAACGAGAAGGAGACGCGGGTGTCGCGAGTCGTCTTGCTGGGAAAAGCGTCGAGAGTGAGCTCTGGCCTGGAGAAGTTGCGGATGAGGATCTCTTTGGTAGCGGTCTGCCCGTGGGTGGTGACTGTCAAGACGTAGTACCCGGGGGGCAGAGCGTGCTTGGGCTGAACGTGCAGCAGGGCCGCCCTGGCGGAGGTGTCTGAGAAGCTACTCGTCCTGAGCTGGATCCACTGACCACTGTCGATGGAGCGCAGCGTCAACAGCGGGAAGTTGGCGGCGGAAGAGCCTCTGTCTCCGCTGCTGGCCTCGGACTGCCCCCTGAACCCCACGCCCTCGACGAGCAGCTCATCTCCTGGCTCCAGATGAGAAGGGCCGTTCACGTTGTTGCGGCTCACGCGGATGATGGCGGGATTCTGGCCCTGAGAGACAAGGGCCCTGTACTGCTCGGAGGAAGAGGGACCGCTGCTGCTGTCATCTCCACCTGCCACGAGGAGGCTCCCATCGGGCAACAGGACCGCCGCGTGGTGGACACGCGGGCGGCTCATCGGCTCAGCAGCGGTCCACGAGCCCGAGGCGGGGTCGTACAGCTCAGCGGAAGCGAGCACGCTCCCATCCGCACCATATCCGCCCGTCACCAGGACCTGCCCCGTCGGCAGCAACGTGGCCGAGTGAGCGCTGCGCGCTGAGGACATGGTGCCAGCACTGCTCCAGAGCCTGGTCGAGGGATCGTACAGCTCGGCGGAATCAAGGAGCTCTCCGTTCTCCCCCTCCCCGCCCGCCACGAGGACCCTCCCTCCCTCCAGCAGTGTGGCGGTATGGAAGACCCGAGGCTTGAGCATCCGCTCGCCGTGATAGAACCAGTTGTTGCTGATCGGGTCGTACAGATCAGGAACCGGGGTGATGGTCGCTCCTGCATCCGACCCCCCTCTGCCACCTGCAACGAGGACACGGCCGTTTGGCAACTGGGTGGCAGTATGGCCAATGCGTGCCAGGCTTGTCTTACCGACGGTCAACCAGCTCTCTGTGTTGGGATCGTACACCTCCATGGCGCGAATCGGTGGCGTTGAGAGTTCGCCTCCTCCTACGACAAGAACCTTCCCAGTCGAGAGCAGGGTCGCGGTGTGCCCTCCGCGAGCGAACTCCAGGGCCGATCGGGTTCTGGTCCAGACTCGTGTCTCCGGGTCATACACCTCGGAGGAGGCGACGGCTTTTCCGTTGGCATAGCCACCCGCCACCAGCACCTTTCCATTGGGCATGAGCGTGGCGCTATGCCCATAACGGGCCTGATGCATCGGCGAAGAGGACGTCCCGGCAGCTTCGTACACCGCCACCTCGCTGGAAGCCAACGCCTGGCTTCCATTTCTCGAGCTGCTACCGCCTGTCAGGAGCACTCCCTGCCCAGGCAACAGGGTGGCGGTCAGCCGGTGACGGGCCGCTATCAAGTTGTCGCCGGGGAACCAGGAGCGCGGCACGGGCTCGAGAAACATCGAGGAAGTCAGAAATGCGCCCGTTTTTCCAGGATCCTCGATGTTGTACCCCCCCATCACGAGCACCCTGCCACCCGGCAACAGGGTGGCGGTGTGGAGAACGCGGGGTTGGGGCAGCACGGAGGCGCTGGACCAACCGTCACGTGCCGGCTCGTATAGCTCCGTGGAGCCAGTAGACCGGAGCTTGGTACCTCCACCTGTCACGGGTTCGGCAGTGTTTCCGGCCGTCACGAGCAACTTGCCGCTGGGGAGCAGGGTGGCGGTGTGGAAGGCGCGCCCCCTTGCCATCGGGGCCCTGGAGGACCACACCCCTTTGTCTGGCTCGTACAGCTCGGCGGAGGCGAGCGGGTCGGCTCCGGCCGCCTGCATGTCGATCATCGTCATATCGACGCTGTGACTGAGTTGCTGGGGCTCGTACCCACCCACCACGATCACCTTGCCGTCGGACAACACGGTGGTGGTGTGACCCGCCCGGGCGTGGTTCATGACGGCTCCAACGCGCGTCCAGGTCTCCTTGCCGGGGTCGAACAGCTCGGCGGATTTGAGAAACGTCGTGAACAGCTTGAGGGGGGATCCCCACGCGGGCACTGTCACATGGAGCAGGGTGCTCCCACCCCCAGAGAGATCCACTCCTCCCACCACCAGGACCTTTCCATCAGGCAGCAGGCTGGCGGTGTGAAAGGCGCGGGCATTGCCTGGTCTGCCTACGGTGGTCCATGTGTCCGTGTCTGGCGCATAGAGCTCGGCAGCGTGTTCGGGAGCGCAGGACACCCCGCCCACCACCAGGACCTCGCCGCTCTTCAAGAGCGTGGCCGTGTGGGAACCACGGGGAGAGGACATGGTTTGCCCCTCGGTCCATGTGTCCGCAACCGGGTCATAAATCTCGACGGAGCTGAGGACGCCTTTTTCCGCGTACCCGCCCGCCACGAGCACTCTTCCGTCGGAGAGCAGGGTGGCGGTGTGCCCGTAACGGGACTGATGCATCAGAGCCGTGATGGACCACTGGCCGGTGGCCGGCTCATACACTTCGGCCAAGCGAGTGGATTCGACGACGCTTGGGTTCTCGGAGGTATCTCTCAGCCCTCCTGCCACGAAGATCCGGCCGTCCGCGAGCAGGGTCGTGGTGTGATGGCTGCGCCGATTCACCATCCCCTGTGTCGCGCTCCAGCTGGGCTGGGTGGCCAGGGAATCGAGCCCTGTCCCCACGGCCTCCGCGGGGTTACCGCCCAGCTCGGGAGTGCGGTGGGCACTCTCCGAGCAGGCCAGCAGAGCGCAGACCAGAACAGACAACAGCCGCTGAGAAAGAGAAGCCATGGCGCTTTTGCGGCCGTCACCCGGGCCGACTGAGCCGAGGCCGCCGACGCAGCCCGAGCAACAACAAGGCCCAGGGCCAGTATTGCCCAGGCGAGGCACCACTGGCCGAGCAGCCCGTGTCGTAGTAGCTGCCAATGATCGTCCAGGAGTAGCTGTCTGGCTTCATATTGCCCGCTGGATCGTAAGCTCGCACCTGGAGGGTGTGCGAACCCTCCGGCAGATCTTGATAAGCCAGGCTGCGGAGGCAGGGCGTGAAGTCAGCTCCATCCAGGCTGCACTCGAACTCGACAGGGTTCTCGTTGCTGGTGAACGAGAAGGTGACGGACCGCTCCCGGGTCTTCTTGGCAACGGTGGAGCCAAGCTTGAATTCAGGCGCGATCGTATCCACTTCCCACGAGTACTCGGCGGGAGCATGGGACGTCTTGCCAGTCCAGTCGAGCGCGCGCACCCGGACCGAGTGGGAGCCATCGCTCAGGTTTGCCACGGCGTAGGAGCCATCGCAGGACTCGAATGATTTTCTATCCAGGCTGCACTCGAAGGACTGCAGGTCCTCAGCCCAGGAGTAGAACGAGAAGGTGGCGCGGGTGTCTCGAGTCAGCTTGAGAGGAACCTCTCTGAAAGAGAGCTCTGGCTGAGTGTCATTGGTGATGCGAATCACCTGGCTGGCGGTCCACGCGTGGGCAGTAACGCTCAACACGTAGTGCCCAGGGTGAAGCTGGTGTTGAGCATGAACAGATCGCAGGATCGCCATGGCGTAGCCGTCTGAGAAGGCGTGCGTTCTGAGCTGAACCCACTGACCGCTGTCCACCGAGCGCAGGGTCAGCAGCGGGACGTTGGCGGCGGAAGAGCCTCTGTCCCCACTGCTGGCCTCGGACTGCCCCCTGAGTCTCTCGCCACGGACGGCCAGGAGTTCCCCTGGCTCTACACGCGGGAGGTCGCTCGCGTTGGCACCGCTCATGCTGATGCCATTCACCTGAGTGAGGACAGGAGGCTGTCCCTGCGAGTGGAGCGCCCTGTAAAGCTCGGTGGTGGAAGGCTCGCCGTTGGTGCCGTCCCCACCTGCCACCAGGAGGCCGCCATCGGGCAGCAAGACCACCGCGTGGTGGGCGCGGGGGTGCTTCATCGGCTCGGCGGGCGACCACGAGTCCAGGCCCGGATCGTAGAGCTCGGCCGAAGCGAGCAGGGTCCCGCTCTCATCGTACCCGCCCGTCACCAGCACCTGTCCTGTCGGCAGCAAGGTCGCGGTATGGCCTCTGCGCGCCTTCTTCATGGAACGGGTGCCGCGCCACTTCCCATACCCATCTGCGGGATCGAACAGCTCGGCGGAGGCGAGGCTCTCGCTCCCCTCCCCTCTGCCACCTGTCACGAGCACCTTTCCGCTCGGCAGCAGTGTGGCGGTGTGCAGCATCCGGGGCTCGGTCATCCGCTCGCCGTAGAAATTCCACTGGCCGGTCCTCGGGTCATACAGCTCGGGATTCGAGGTGATGTTCGAACCGCCGCTCGAACCTGTGCTGCCTCCTGTCACGAGGACACGGCCGTCCAGCAGCCGGGTGGCGGTATGGCCCACGCGCCCCAGAAAGCTCTTGGTGAGCACGGACCAGGTCCCCGTGCTGGGTTCGTACAGCTCCACTTCAGAGAAAGGAGTTCTTGAAAGATCCCTTCCTCCAACGATGAGAACCGACCCGTCGGACAACAGGGTCGCGGTATGCCCTCCGCGGGGGAAGTTCAGGGAATTGCTGCCACGGCTCCAGACTCCAGCCCTCGGGTCATATACCTCAGCGGACGTCAGGGCTTTTGCCTCGGAGTAGCCCCCCACCACGAGCACCTGTCCATTGGGTAGGAGGGTGGCGCTGTGCGCGTAGCGAGCCTGCGTCATCGCGACGAGCGTGGATGCTCCGGAAGAAGCCGTGGACTCGAACACCTCGCTGGAGCTCAGCGGCCCACCTCCATCTGGCGCACTGCGGCCACCCGCCAGAAGAACTCCCTGGCCGGGCAGAAGGGTGGCGGTGAGCTGGTGGCGAGCCTCTTTCAGGCCTGGGCCGGGAACCCAGTCGCGGGAGACCGTCTCGAGAAACTGGGAAGCCGTGAGGAACATCCTCAGCTTTCCAGGCTCCTCGGAGTACCCCCCGGTCAACAGCACCCTGCCACTTGGCAGCAAGGTGGCGGTGTGGAGGACGCGGGCTGGGGACACATGGGGCGCAGGGAGCCATGCACCTTGGGGCGAGGCCGGATCGTAGACCTCCGTGGATCCGATGGTCTGCGTCTTGGTACCTCCGCCTGTCCCGGGCTCCAGACTGTTTCCAGTGGTCACGAGCAGCTTGCCGTCGGGCAGCAGCGTGGCCGTGTGAAAGGCGCGTCCCGTGGTCATCCCGGCCCTGGGAGACCACTGCTTCGTGTCCGGCTCGTACGCCTCGACGGAGGCGAGCGGCTGGACCCCCTCGGCCCGCATGTCGATCATCGTCACGCTGATCCTGGGACTGGATGGCAGAGGTTGATACCCACCCACCACCAGAACCTTGCCGTCGGACAGCACGGTGGAGGTATGACCCGCGCGGGCGTGCGCCAGGTCGGCGCCAGCGGACGTCCAGGAATTGTCTTCGGGATTGAACAGCTCGGCGGACTTGAAAAACGTCCCGGAGAGATTGATCGGGTATGCCCATCCGGCGAACATCACACTGAGCGGAAACTCTCCGAAGTAGGAGACTTCCAGCCCGCCCGCTACCAGGACCTTCCCGTCAGGAAGCAGCGAGGCCGTGTGGAAGGCGCGAGGCCAATCTATCGCGCCGACATCGGTCCACGTGTCAGTGACCGGGTCGTACAGCTCGGCCCTGGACAGGAAATCAAGGCTCAGCCCACCCACCACCAGCACCTTGCCGTTCTTCAAGAGCGTGGCGGTATGGGACCCACGGGAATATCTCATGGGGCGGACCTCGGTCCACGTGTCAGCGACCGGGTCATAGACCTCGGCGGACTTGAGGAGGTCCATCCCCGCGTACCCGCCCACCACGAGCACTTTTCCGCTGGGAAGCAGGGTGGCGGTGTGCCCGTAGCGGTACTGCATCATCAACTCCGCCATGGTCCACTGACCGGTAGCCGGATCGTACACCTCGGCCAGGGCAGTGGATTCGACACCTGGATTCTCGATGGTGTCCCTGAAGCCTCCTGCCGCGAGGATCCGGCCATCTGACAACAGGGTCGTGGTGTGGTGACTCCGCCGATTGATCATCGGCCCTGTGGAGCTCCAGCTTGCGCCGAGGGACTGGGTGGCGCGCCCCATCCCATCGGGCTCCACGGCTGGATTGCCCAATTCGGGTGCGCGGTGTCCCGTCTCCGAGCAGGCTAAAAGAAAACACACCAGAATTGAGAGCAGACGCGGCGAAGGAAAAGCCATAGCACCTTTGCAAGGGTTTAGCGGGGGCGCGAGTATGGCTTTACGGAGCGTGCTGCTGTCCAGGTACCTGAGACGGGTTGCCTTTGCGCCTGGAAGCTACGGGTAGAGCCGCCGCCGCGCCTGTCTGCTGGCCTGCTCTCTGACCGGCAGGCTCAGGCCGTCCGGTCCGCGACGGCGACGAGCCGCTCGTGCAGCCCCGCCAGCACCAGCGCTCCGAAGGCGATGACCCAACCGATGGTCCCCAGGCCGAAGCGCTCGCCCACGAGGCCGGCGACGCTGGGTATCACCGCCACGCCGAGGGTGGCGGCGCTCACCTGGAAGCCTACCGCGTGCGGTGAGGTCTTCTCACCGACGCGCCGGGGCGTCTCCGACATGAGCCCCGGGAAGATGGGCGCCAGCGAGAAGGACAGCAGCGGCAGCGCGGCGGCCCCCACCTTCAGCCCGGGAATGGCGAAGAGCACCGAGGAGAGGAGCACGCCCAGGGTCGCCAGCCGGAGCATCGTCACCTGCCCTATCCGCTCGACGACGAAGCCCAGCACGAGCCTGCCCGCCAGCAGCCCCCCCCAATAGGCCGCCACCCAGGTTCCCGCCGCCGTGGCGCCCATGCCGCGCTCCTCGGTGAGGAGGGTGTAGCTCCACTGCCCGGCGGAGACCTCGATGCCCGTGTAGAAGAAGAAGATGACGATCTGCAGCCACACCCGGCCACTGCGCAGGGCGGACAGCGTGCCGACGGGAGGCTCGTCCAACGGCACCGGCCCGGTACCACCGGGGGCATCCATCACCACCTGCGGCTTGGACGGCTCCTCGTCCCAGAGCTTGCGCGCGGCGACGAAGGCCAGCGTCAGCGCCGCCAGCGTGCCGCCCACCACCGCATAGCCGAACCGCCACGAGGCACCGACACTGAGCACCACCGTCATGATCGCGGGGCCCGCCATGGCGCCCGCGGCATACGCGGCGTGCAGCCAGGACATGTGCTTCGGGCTGAAGTTGCGGGCGCCGTAGCTGTTCAGCGCGGAGTCAAT
>DASVVJ010000807.1:0-14519 GCA_036389955.1 Myxococcaceae bacterium | reverse complement strand
GAACCTCCTCCGCCGCATGGGGCACGCGAGGCTCATCCAGCCAGCGCATCGCAAGCCGGATCGCCTCGGGATCGCGCCGCTCGATCAGGCGGCGCCGGGCCAACGTCCGCAGCGCCTCGTGCGGATCCCCCAGCCACTCCACCAGCTTGACGGCAGGAACGGCCGAGGCCGGCATCCGCTCGAGCCTCGCCGTCACCACGGCGGGATCTTCATCCTCCAGCGGCTCCTCGCGAGCGGCGGTCCGGGCGGGCGCCTGCAGAACCGCCCCACCCGGCCCGGAGCCCGAGTTCCCCCACACCCCTTCTAGATACGAGACCGCCGCCTTGACCGGCCCGGGCCCCACTCCTTCGCCCACCCGCTGAACGCGCTGTCGCACCGTGGCATCCGTCTCTCCCAGCCACCCCAGCGCCTGCACCGCCGCGTTGCGCACGCGCCAGAACGGGTCCTCCAGGGCACGCAGCAGCAACTCCAGCGCCCCACTGCCCGCCACCGAGGCCGAGGCCCGGATGGCGGCACGCCGCACCCACCACACCGGCTCCTCCCGGATGGCCCGCTCCGCCGGAGACAGCAGCTCCCGAGCCCCCAGCCGTGCCAGCGCGCGCCAGGCGCGGTCCCGGACAGAGGGCATCGGGTCGAACAGTGCCTCCATCAGCGCGGCGGTGAAGCGGCGATCCCGCGTCTCTCCCAGCCGGCGCGCGGCGGAGGCGCGGACCTCGGCGTCCTCATCGGCCAGCAACGCCTGCCGCAGCGCATACCGGCCCGGGAGCGCCGTTGTCTCCACGGCCTCCACGGCCTCTCGCCGCACCTCAGCGGCCTCATCGAGCAGCCGCACGGTGGCCGGATCCCAAGGGGTCATCACCCGCAAACTCTACGCGCCCTGATAGAATCGCGCGCATGCCCGACATGCTGGCCATCATCAGCAAGGCCGTGTTCGAGAAGGAAGCAGCCGGCCGCAAGGTGGGCGATGTGCTCCCGCTCGACCGCTACCGCAGCGCCAGCCGCCACCTGGAGCCGCTCAAGTCCGGAGGACGGCTCTTCCTCGTCACCGTGCGTCCCCCCTCCGAGTCGCTCTGGCTGGTCGCGGTGCTCGACGGGCTGAAGTTCGACGGAGAAGAGTGGACGGCCCGCCCCAACAACACCCCCATCACCGACATCACCGCGCTCATTCCCACGCTGCGCTTCGAATCGGGCAAGGGCATCACCGCGGCCAAGGGCGCACTGGGCATGTCGCTGCAGACTCCGCGTGCCCTGTCCCTTGAGGATGTTCAGCAGCTGCTTCCAGCCAACGCGGCTACCGGAACCGACAGCCCACCCGCCGCAACAGGGCCCATCAACCTCACGGCTCACGATGCCGAGTCTCCGCTACCCTGCCTGTGCAAGCGCTGCCTGCCGCAGAGCCCCGAGCGCGCGGAAAAGGGCGGCATGAGCTTCACCCGCTCCAAGGTCGAGACCGAGGGCCGCGCGCTCTACTACTGGATGCCTGATGAGCTGCTGCCCCAGGCCAGCGCCGTGTCTCAATCGGTGCTGGGAGCGCTGAGGGCCCGCCTCTGAGGTGCGGCCCTCGGGCCACACTCCTACCGAAGCCTGAAGAATCCCGGGCGGTTACACGGCCCTCCGGCGCTGGTCCACGGGCTGCAATGAGCACGGGGCATGAGCCCACTGCGCCACGCCCTCCTGTCCATCCTGCCCGTCCTCCTGCTGATCACCACGTCCTCGGCCCGAGCGGACCTCCCCCACGAGTCGATGTACCTGACCCGCGCGGAGATCCCGGACGAGTCCCTGCGGGGAGTCATCGGCATCGCCTTCGTCTCGGTGTTCACTGGCCCAGAGCAGATGCTCCATGGGCAGCCTGTCCCCGTGCGCGGCTTTGAGGGGCAGCTTCCCGTCTTCATCCCGAGCGACGACGGCTTCGTCCCCGATGGCACCCTCTCCCTCCATGCGCTGCGTCCGATCAGCGGCTGGGACTACGCCTTCGAGTCGCTCCGGAAGTTCCCTGCCATCGAGCAGCGGGGCGAGTACATCCACGTCGTCATCGACGCCCCGACGAACGAGCGCGCCTGGCTCCGTGTGTCCCAGAACGAGGGCAAGGAGCCCCGGGTGGCCTTCACGGCGTTCTCCTCGCCGGAATGGTCCTGGTCGGGCATCGAGCTCTACGACCTGACTCCGCGCGCGGAGACGCGCCTGTACGGCGCGCCCAGGACCGAGGCGCGCTGGCATCCGCTCTCCCCGTCCCGCCCGCCGCGCAGGCAGGGCGAGGTGGTAGGCGACCTGCGCATCATCAAGACGCACGGGAACTTCGTGCAGGTGGGCGAGTTGATCGATCTCAACGAGGACCTCATCCCAGTGGGCTGGGTGCCCCTCACCGATGAGTACGGCGTGCTGCTCATCTGGCCGATCTACGCGCCGATGTGCTGAGCGTCCTACTGGGTCAGATAGAAGATGCCCAGGCACATCTCGTCGCTGGTGCCCTCTCCCCAGCTCACGTTCTGGGCTCCCGGCAGGCTGTTGTCCCAGTGGCACTCGACCGCCAGCCGGTCTCCCGCTCGCAGCACCTTGGACTGCGCCAGCTCGTAGCCGTTCTGCCAGTGGAAGTCCCAGCGCGGAATGTGGAGCATGCAGTCGCGCTCGCCCGTCTTCCGCTCGATCTCCGCCAGCGCCCACTTGCCCAGCGTGTGCATGTGCAGCCCCGCCGCGTGCACGGTGATGGGCTCGTTGTCCCGGAACACGCCACCGGTGATCCGCGACAGATACGGGATCAGATCAAACCCGAAGCGGTAGCGCACATCGCTCTGCCCCGCGGGAATGGACATTCCGCCATTGAGCCACGCCGGGTTGGCCCACGGCAGCATGAAGGCCTCCTTCTGCACCGACTGCGCCACGCTCAAGGAGACCGACGAGCGGTCCGCCGCCGACACCGCGCTGCTCAGGTTGTAGTGGACCTGCAGGATGATCTTGGAGCCCGGATCCACCCGGATGCCCGTGCCCGCGGGATAGTCCGAGCCCTCGCCGCCAGGAGCCCAGGACCCCAGCCAGGCCACGCGCCCCGAGTTCCCACCCGGACCCCCGAAGCAGGTGTAGCCCGGCCCCGCCTCCCTGTCGTCCAGGGCCTGGTAGCCGGCCACCTCCTCCGGCTTGGCGACGAACGCGATGACGTGGTGCACGATCGAGGCGCGGCCCGGGGCGGCGCCGAACCCGGTGACGTAGCGCACCGCCGTCTCCGGCCAGTCGAGGATGAAGCAGCGGTAATCGTCCGGGCGCTGCTGTGGTGAGTAGTCCACCGGCATCGTCAGCTTCAGGTCCACGCGCGAGAGCCCACCCTGGGAAGGGTTGGCGGCGGCGGGCGCATCCGCGGGATTTCCCTCCACGGCGCCCTCATCCACCCAGCGGGAGATCAGCGCGATCTGCTCATCCGACAGGGAGCGGTCGTGCTTGTACTCGGTGCAGTCCTGCGACGCGAGCCACGGCGGCATCATGCGCATGGTGACGGCCGCCTTGATCGCGGTCCTCATCTCGAACACTTCCGCGTAGCTCCCCAGGGTGAAGGGCGCGATGCCTCCCTCCACGTGGCAGCTCGCGCACTTCTCGCGCAGCAGCGGTGCCACATCGCGGTGGTAGCTGGCGGGCTGAGGAGGCGGGAGCGGCTCCGACGAGTCACCGCACGCCGACAGGAGGAGCACGCTCAGGAGGGCACTGGCCCTCAACAGAAGTCTTGGCATGGAGCCAGTTTCCCATACCTGGGCTCCGCACTTCACTCACAGGCCTCCCACGGGCAGGAGCACATGACGGAGCACGTACCGCCGGAGTCGCTGGCGCTCCTCGTCACCGAGCGTGAGGGTGTACTGGGGGTGAATGCGCGCGGCCAGTTCGAAAAGCACCAGTTCGGTGACCATCCCGTCTTCGATGACGCCCATCAGCCGGTCCAGGGACTCATCCGTTGCCACCTCGCCCCCCTGCTCCTTCTGGTTTTCATGCACCACCGCGGCCGAGGCCAGGCACTCGGTCTCCTCGAGGGACGAGAAGTGGTGCTCGGTGGTGCCCGTCATCTCCTCGCGGTGCGCGGGTTCGCCCAGCCACAGCGCCTTGCAGTTGGCGAACGCGAGCCAGGCGGAGCCGTAGTGGGGATCGAACTCGATGATCACCTCCTCGCCCCGTTTGTGCGCGAAGCCGCGCGGCGCCAGCACGTCATCGAGGATCAGCACTCCCAGCTCCCGGTGCTGCTTGAAGAACTCGCGGATGACGGGATTGCGCGGGCTGAGGACCAGGGACCAGACCCACGCCTCGACCGCCTCGTTCATCCGGCCCAGCCGCGCCAGCGCGCTGCCCTGGAAGTAGTAGAGCCGGTAGTCGTGGGGGTTGAGTTCGATGGCCTTCTGGTAGTGCACCAGCGCCCCGGCGGGGTCTCCCCCGAACAGCGCGGCATCCCCCAGGTACGCCCGCGCCAGGTAACACTCCGGGCAGACCGCCAGCGCCCGCTCGTAGAGCTTCGACGCCTCGGCGTAGCGCCGGGCCTGGTAGTGCACCTCGGCCTGGCTGATCAGCGCCTCCGCCTGGGGACTGCGTGGCCACTCCCGGAGGACACGCTCCCCGCCCTCCACCACCACGCGAGGCGCGGCCAGCGGTGGAACCCGCACAGGCCACAGTTGCTCCGCCCAGCCTCTGGGCGGTGAGTCCTGCGGCTCGACGCGGTACTGGACCTTCGAGTCCTCCAGCCACTTCATGATCTCGGCGGGAGAGCGGTACGAGGGCCTCGCGGCAGAGCCCTTTCGCTCGGCCGCCACGGGACGCTCAGGTGTGGAGGCCGGCTCCACGGGCGTGGGAACCGGCTTGGGAGCCGAGACACAGGCGCTTGCAACCAGACAACCCGCGACGAAGAGCAGACGAATCAAGGCGTGGCGCCTCGCAGGTGAGAGGAGCCACGAGCATATGTGCCTTGAGCCGTCCGTGGGCACACCGGTCACGCACTCGTACCTCCGGAGAGGTACGAGTCATGACGCGGGCCGGAGCAGACCGATCTAAAGGTCTGGCGGCGGGCGGACGCCCAGGTGACAGGCGCGCAGCGCTAGCTGCGTGCGGTTCTCCGCGCCCAGCTTGCGGTAGAGCTGTGTCACGTGGGACTTCACCGTGCGCTCGGCGATCTGCAGGTGCGCGGCGATCTTCAGGTTGTCCGCGCCTCCCGCCACATACGTCAGCACCTCGCGCTCGCGCTGCGTCAGCGACTGCAGCACGCTGGAAGGCTGAACCTTGGTGGGCGAAGCCTCGAGATCGTTGCGCAGCAGCTGCACGGGGAACAGGCGCTCACCGCGCACCAGTCCCTGCACCGCGGACACCACCGAGTTGATTCCCAGTCCCGCGCGGAAGAGGTAGCCCGAGGCGCCCTCGTCGAAGCACTGGGAAATGACCTCGGGCGAGCTGACCGCGGACAACATCAGCATCCGCACTTCCAGCCGGCGCTTGCGCGCCTCGCGCAGCAGGTTCAGCCCCTCCGAGACAGGGCACCCCACCGTGGCCTCTCCGTCCGCTTCCACGTCCAGAATGGCCACCTGCGGAGGATCCGTCCCCAGGCTGTCCAGCAGCAGTCTCACATCACGCGTGACGGAGGTGATCTGCAGTCCGTCTCCGCGCAGCCCATCAACCAGCCCGTTCCATGTGGACCACGGGCCCTCGAGAATAGACACACGTACAGCGATCTGGTTTGTTGCCATGTCTAGCCCCCCAGCTTTCATGGCGTACGACGGTTTTTTTTCTAAGCCACTGGTCTCGACCGGCCAGCTTGGAAGAAAAATACCACTGTTGGTGCGCAGCGCGCGAGTCGGGTCGAGCCAGTATGTCAAATGGCTACGAATTGCCCCGAAGTCCAGTGCTCCCCGACAAATAGGCTAAACCCCTGTTGGCTGAAGGACACGGGGATGTTCTTCCGGGGCAGCTTTTTGCCAGGAGCCCGGTGCCTACCTTGCCGGTCCGCTGCGTTCCCGGGGGGCACGGATGTCGACTCAGAACTCTGTTCAGGCGCTGTCACCTGACGGCGCCTGGATGCGGATGCGAGGGCTCAACCGCGCCCATCGCTTGCAGCCGCTGCGCATTCTTCACTTCGCTCAGGGCCTGTGGTCCAACGAAGTGGGCGAACAGGTGGTAGCGCTGCTGAGAGGGCTGCCCTCGCACCACCGGCAATTCCTGGCCGTGCTCGAGAACGAAGGGCCCCTGCGAGACACCCTCTCGCGCATGGGCGTGGTGCCCCTGGAGTTCCAGCAGACCAGCCCCCGGAGCGCCAAGGGCCTGCCGCCGGTGGGCTCCTTCGAGGCGTGGCTGCGCGCCTCACCGGTGGATGTGCTGCATGTCCATGACGTGGCGTCGGCGCTGGTGGCCATGCCGGTGGCGATCCGGCTGGGGTGCCAGGTGATCCTCGACCGGATGACGCCCGCACCGGCCGGGGACGAGGATCGCCCCCGGCGCGCGGCGCTGCGCTGGCTCACCCGGCACGCACGCCATGTGGTGGCGGACACGGAGGCCACGCGCCGCCAGCTCCTCTCGGACGAAGGGCTGGCCGCCGACCGCATCAGCGTCATTGCTCCCGGGTTCGATCTGGCGCGCTTCGATGTGGCGATGGAGGCGGGGCTCCAGCAGCCCCTGCCTCTGGCGGGAACAGCGCCCATCCTCGTCCACATGGGCAGCAGGATGGACCGCTCCAGCCGAGAGGAGGATCTCCTGCTCGCGCTCGTCCAGGTACGCCGGAGGTTCCCGGCCCTCCAGGCCTTCCTCATGGGAGACGGGCCCCGCCGGGCCGCGCTGGAGCAGCAGGCCCGGAAGCTGGGGCTCTCCACGGTGGTGCACTTCCTGGGCGACCGGGAGGACACGCCGGCAGTGCTCGCCCGGGCGAAGGTGGCGGTGCACTGCTGCAAGGAGGCGGGCCGCTCGCTCTCGCTGCTCGAGGGCATGGCGGCGGGGATACCGCTGGTGGCCACCGCGGTGGGGAGCATTCCCGAGCTGCTTGCCCAGGGAGAGCGCGGGTGGCTGGTGCCTCCCGAGCGCCCGGAGGCGCTGGCCCAGGCGCTGATGCAGATCCTCGAGGATCCCCAGCGCGCGTCCCTGCGGGGAGCCCGGGCCCGGCTCTTCGTGGCGAGGGAGCTCCATGTCTCCCGGATGCTCGCCCAGCACGAGGTGCTGTACCGGCGGCTGCTGCCGCGCTGAGCGCGCGTTCCACCGGGGCGGGGACAGCGTATGCTGGGCGGCGGAATGGCTTCCGCCCCGTCTCCCAGTCTGGATGTCGCCACCCCCGAGCGGGTGGCCCTCTCCCTGCCCGTGGCGGGCATCGGCTACCGGTGCCTCGCCTGGCTCATCGACATCGCGATCCTGTTCCTCTTCTGGCTCAGCGCCTACTTCGTCCTGACGCTGGCTGTCTCGGACGCGTGGGGCGCGTACAAGGGGCTGTCCGGCTTCGCCCAGACGCTGGTGGTGGTGGGAGCCTTCGCCACGCAGTGGCTGTACTGGACGGTCAACGAGGTGTTCTTCAACGGGCAGACGCCGGGCAAGCGGATGATGGGCATCCGGGTGGTGCGCTCGGACGGCTCGCCGGTGGGGCTGTACGAGAGCGCCGTGCGCAACCTGCTGCGCGCCGTGGACTTCCTGCCCGGCATCTACGCCATCGGCTGCATCACCATGCTCTTCAATGCGCAACACCGCCGGCTGGGGGACCTGGTGGCGGGCACCCTGCTGGTCCGAGAGGAGCGCTTCAACCTGGACAAGTACACCGCCCCGGTGCCGGCCGCTGTCCCGGCTGGACCGGCGTCCGCGGGGGCCGCTGGGGCTCCGATGCGCCTGAGCTCCGAGGACGTGGAGTTCATCCTCGTCTTCCTGGAGCGCGCGCCCTGGTTGGAGCCCGAGGCGCGGCGGCGGCTGGGAACGCGTCTGGTGGAGCGCTTCGGAGGGCTGGCGGAGGAGGAGCGGGCCGCGGTGCTCGCGTCTGCTGAGTCCATCGAAGGCTTCCTGCGCTCGCGCGCCCGGGCGGTGCACTGACGTGGCCACGCCCCTGCCCGCTTTCGTCGCCCGGCGGCGGCCCGACTGGGAGTCGCTCCAGGCGCTGCTCGGACGCCAGCGCGCGGGCACCCTGCGGCTGGACGATCTGCGCACGCTGGACACGCTCTACCGCCGCGCCTCGGCGGATCTGGCGCACGCGCAGACGTTCTACCCGGGCACGGACGTGCACCGCTTCCTCAACCAGCTCTGCGGCCAGGCTTACGCCACCATCTACCAGCCTCCGCGGGAGCGCTGGATCGCCGTGCGGGACTTCTTCCGGCGGGACTTCCCCGCCACCCTGCGCGCGGAGGGGCGCTTCGTCGCGGTGAGCGCGGGCTTCTTCATCCTCGGGCTGCTGCTGGGGGCGCTGGTGGTGCTGCTCGAGCCGCGCGGCGCGGAGCTGTTGGTGCCTCAGGCCGTGCGCAGCTACGTGGCCGAGGGACGCATGTGGACCGATGACATCCTGTCGGTGGCACCGCCCAATGCGGTGGCGTCGGGCATCGCCACCAACAACCTCTCGGTGATGATCTTCGTGTTCGCCTCGGGAATTCTCTTCGGGCTGGGCACGGTGTTCACCCTGGTGAACAACGGGGTGATGATTGGCGCCATCTTCGCGCTGTGCGTGCGCGAGGGCCTGGGGATGCGGATGCTGGACTTCGTCTCGGCCCACGGGCCGGTGGAGTTGTCCATCATCGTCATCGCCGGAGGCGCGGGGCTGATGCTGGGCCAGGCGCTGATCGATCCGGGTGAGCTGCCCCGTGCGCAGGCGCTCACGGCGCGCGGCACGGCGGCGGTGAAGCTGGTGCTGGGCTGTGCCCCCTTCCTGGCGGGCATTGGCGTGGTGGAGGGCTTCATCTCCCCAGGCGACCTGTTTCCCACCTGGGTGAAGGTGACGCTGGGGCTGACGCTGGGAGGGCTGTTCTGGCTCTACCTGCTGCGGGCCGGCAGGGCGGCGGACGAGTCCTCGACGAGCTTGCGCTGGGCCAGGGCCTCCTCGCGCTTGCGCTGACGGTGGCGGAGGATGCGCTCGTAGGCGTCATTGAGTTCGCGCATCTTCTCGGCGGAGCCGCCACGGTCCGGGTGCCGCTCCATGGCCAGCTCGCGGTAGCGCGTGCGCACGGCGTCGGCCGAGTCCAGCGGCGACACGCCGAGCACCCGGTACGGATCCTGCTCCTCCAGGGCGGACAGCCAGCGCTCCAGCCGGTCCTTCACCTCGCCGAAATGGGCGTCCAGAGCGGTGGTGTCCTTGACGGGGTGGGTGCGCACCTTGGCGTCCGAGCGGAAGATCTCCGTATAGGTGCTGGAGACCCAGCGGTGGCAGGAGCCACAGCGGAAGTACTTCACCCGCCGCCCGGTGCCCTCGTGTAGGGTCATCCGAACGCCGCAGTGCGTGCACTCCACTTCGACGTTCTCCAGGGTCTGCCAGTTCACCGCGGCGGAATTCATGGCTGCTTCTCGCTCTCCTGTAGGCGCGACAGGCCTGTAGCACCGCCACAGTCCCACGAACCGCGATCGGGTCAAGAAATTTGCCGCCCTGTTGTCGCGGGGGGCCAGGCGAGGGCCGGGACCGGCAGGCGAACGTGTCCGTCCGGGTTTCCAGACCCATTCCTCCAAAGTAGCACAGCCTTTCGTCTGCCCATCATGTCTAGTTCCCTAAATAGAGCCGATAAACAGAAAGAGCAGGCACATGTGCATCGCCGGCTGCACCGACCCGAGAAAGGCAGAGATTTCTTCGCTTAAATCTCAAAAGACCTTCCTGGAAGGCATTGTCGCGAAGGACTCCGGGAAGAGCATGGGGGAGGTGGCTGCGGCCTTCACCAGGCTGAAAGACGTCGCCCATGATCTGGCAGTCCGCGAGAAGGGCATGGGGCTGTACAAGGGCAACAAGTCCGGCGACGGCGCCGCAGTCAAGGCGACTGATTGCACTATCTACGTCCTCGAGGTGCTCGAAGATACATTCAAGCAGCAAAATCGGGCTGAGGACTGGGCTGCCGTCGAAAAACAGATGCGAGCGAACACGAAACTCGCGGGACGGGACAAACTTTCAGGGCTCGATCTCCAGGCAGCGCTGCAGAAGATGCAGGGGTGGGCTGGCTTATACTGGGCTCCTGATCCCACCTATCCGGGCTACAGCTGGTACAAGCTCAAGCCAGACGAGCAGAGCTACGCGTACACTATTGCCAAAACGCAAAAGACCTACTATAAAAATAACCCTATTGTTGGTTATCCAGGAGTTACTATCGACAAACTTGTCGTCAACTATGCTCCGGAACATGACAGCAAGATACCCAAGGACACGCGGGAGTTGGAGCGACTGAAGAAACTCCCCTTCGGTGTTTTTTCGGCTCATGGAGGCCTTCACATGTGCCTCATTGTGTTTGGCCTGGTGTACGAGGTTCATTGGGACAAAAAGAGCGATAGCCGGGAGCTGATGGAGTTTAAGTCCCTCGAGGAGTGGGGAGGCTTAGGAAAATGGGGCTCCGGAGCCATCGTCGCGCCGCGAGCAGACTTCAACAAGGCGTGGGGATGAATCACAAAGGTGCATACTTGCTGTTGGGCCTCGTGCTTCTCGGCGGAGGCTACGGGCTATGGCGCTTTGCCCGAGAGGAGAGCAATCCGCTGGAGGCCGCAGGGAACCTGCCTGGCTCGCCCTCTGACACGGTGACTACGACCACGGAACCCATGGCGGATGTTCCTCTTGCGACCTTGGGTTGCACGATGCCCGATTCGACCGAGCGCATCGTCGCCTCATGGAGAGGCTCGCCAGTCCCGAAAGACTTTTCACCTGTGCATGGTTTTCAATCGCTTCGCTTTCAGTTCGCTGGCGGGGAAGAGTTGGGTTTCCGTCCAGAGGCAGCGCCATCTCCTGGCGACTGGAGTTGCAACATCTTCTCGCCAGGGTGTCGCTATGTCGCCCTGTTGCGAAGCAATTCGACAGGGTACGACGTGGTTGAGTTGACGGCCCTGCGAGCCTATCTGACAGGCCAAAGCCCACCACTCGCTACGCTGCGTTACTCGGGTGAACTGCCTGAACCTCACTATGGCCATGGCCGCTGGGTGTCACCGATGGAGTTTGAGTTCTTCGTCTCCACTCTCAGCCAGGGCGATGGATGGAAAGAAACCGAGAAGGTGCGGCTCCGAGCCAAGCTCGAAGGAGTACGGCCAGGAGCGAACGTGCCCCTCGAGATGATTCAAGAGCAACTGGCTCAACCTCCTGAGGATGGCTGCTCGGCTGCCGATGCGCGGCAATGAATTGCTGTTCCTCAGACAGGTCTGCATGAACGAACCTTCGTGTGGGCTACCATGATTGTAGTACCTGCGAGTCCTTCCCACATCCGGCCGCTGGCTGAGTACTTGCGCATCGCTGACCTGCGCGAGCTTCAAGCGACCACCGCCGAGACGCCAGAGGCAGCGCTGGACCGCCTCCTCTGTCAATCAGCCCCTTGCCTCGCGTTGCTCGGCAAGGGGAATGTGATTGTGGGAATGTTTGGCGCTGTGCCAAGCGATACCCACTCAGGGGAAGCATGGCTACTCGGAACGGACGAGTTCACAAAAAACCCTCGGGAGATCGCGCGCCTGACCCACGAGTGGGTGCCGAGACTCCATCAGCAGTACCCCTTTCTGTGGTGCACTGCGGACGCCAGAAACGAGGTACATCTTCGGTGGTTGTCCTGGGCGGGGTTTACTCGGACGGCGACGCTTGAGTCTTACGGCATTGAAGGCAGGTGCTTCCATTGTTTCGGACGCTATGCGGCCACGCCCATTGGGCGGCGGCTGGAGTGACTCGCACTCCGGGGAAGCACATCATGACCACGCCAGCGGGCACACAGGAGCCGGGCGATGAGCACGCCAAGAGTCCCTCCGACCTGGAGCCCCACCGGGCTCGCCCGGGAGCTTGCCCTTTGCGCCCGGGCTCTGCGGATGCTCGCCGCCAAGCAGCTCCGAGTGGGCCCCTCAAGTAAGCACCTGCGGAGCCTCTTCGAAGCATTCGGCGAGGCGCTCGCCAAGGACATCAGCGAGACCGACTTCGCGGACACCTACGCGCAGACACTAGCCTACGGACTTCTCTGCGCTCGTTGGGTTTCTTGTGAGGATCATTTTGCCACGGGTGAGCGGTTCACGAGGGCCAGCGCACTCCGTCACCTGCCAACGACAAGTGCCGTCTTGAAGAAGTTCTTCAAGACGGCACTCAAGGCACCGCGAGAGCCCGAACTGGCTGGGCTTCTCGATGGCCTCGTAGACCTGCTCGACCGAGTTCATCTGGGACTTGTCTTCGGCGACTCGCCGGACCCTGTCCTCCACTTCTACGAGCAATTCCTGAGCGAGTACGCCCCGGAGGTGCGACAGGCTCGCGGGGTCTTCTACACGCCGGATGCCGTCGTGTCGTTCATGGTGCGATCCGTGGACCAGGCGCTCCGCGAGGAGCTGGACCTTCCCCTGGGCCTGGCGGACTCCCAGGTATCGATCCTGGACCCGGCTGCCGGGACAGGAGCGTTCTTGAAGCGCGTCATCCTGGAGATTCATCGCACGATGATCGGGCACTGGCGCACCCAGGGCAGAAGCCCTCGCCAGCTCAAGAAGCTGTGGAACGACTATGTCGTGCACCAGCTCGCCCCGCGCATCCACGGGCTCGAGGTGATGGCGACGCCGTATGCCATCTGCCACCTGAAGCTCGCGCTGACGCTGCGTCAGACGGGCTTCCGGGGGCTGCTGCCTTCATTGAATGTCCGGCTGACGAACAGCCTCCGCGACTCGGCGGGTGCACGGGGGCCTGTGCTCGTCGTGCTGGGCAATCCGCCCTACTCGGGGCAGTCGGCCAATCTCTCCGACGACTCGAAGCGCCTGGTCGATCGGTACCGCTATATCGCCGGGGAGAAGATCAAGGAGAAGGGCGCGCTCCAGCTCGAGCGCAATCTTCAGGACGACTACATCAAGTTCATCTCCCTGAGTCAGGCGCTCGTCCAACCCCTGGACCGCTGTGTCTGGTGCTTCGTCACCAACCATGGGTTCATCGACGGCCCCACGTTGAGCGGACTTCGCCATGCCCTGCTCCAGGACTTCTCCGTTCTGAAAGTCCTGAACCTGCACGGCAACGTCAACCGGGGAGCAGTGCCCCCGGATGGTGGAAAGGACGAGAACGTCTTTCCCATCAAGGATGCCGGTGTCGCCGTCACGCTGGGCGTGCGCCTGAGCAGGAACACCCGCGCGAACGGCTGCACGGTCTACTACTCGGATCTCTGGGGCTCCCGGGAGCACAAGCTGAACTACCTGGCCACCCGAACCGCGAACGATGTGGCCTGGAAAGAGGCCCGCCCGCGAGCTGCGAACTACCTGCTCAACGAACTCGCCTCCGACGTGAGGGACGAGTACGCCCGCTTCTGGGCCATGGACCGCATCGCCCAGGAGTACTCAAACGGCATCGTCACCGCGCGCGATGCCCTGGTCATCGACTTTGACAAGGAAGCCCTCTCGGCGCGGATGGAGCAGTTCGCGACCCGGCGCGGCCCCCACGGGAATGTCTGCAAGGCCTTCGAGGTGAGCCTCAAGAAGGGCTGGGATGTCGCGGCCGCACGCTCGGCGCTGCGCGCGTCGGTGAAGGCCCGGGAGGACTGGGTGTTCCGCTGCCTCTACCGCCCCTTCGACGTGGTCCAGCTCTACTACCACCCCGCTGTCATCCAGACGATGCCCTCCACCTCGTGGCACATGGCGGCGGGTGACAACGTGGCCATTCTCGTCCCCCGGACCGTGAAGGGGGGCGCGTTTCAGCACGTGATGGTCACCCGGCACATGTCCGAGGCCATCTGTCTCTCGAGCAAGACCTCGGTGAACGGAAACTGCTTCCCGCTGTGGCTCTATCCAGCCGCAAAGGAACAGGTGCTCCGCTCCCGGGGCCTGCTCGCGGGCCCACCGTCGCGCAGGCCCTCGCGCTCGAAGGTTCCCAATCTGAACCCCGCGTTCATGGAAGCCCTGTGCGGTGAGGGAGAAGAGCCGCTCTCGCCCACCGACGTCTTCCACTACATCGCCGCCATTCTTCACTCGCGTGGCTATCTCGAGCGGTACGCGGCGCTGCTCGGTAGTGGCTTCCCCCGGATTCCCGTCCCGAGAAACCGCGAACTCGTCTCTGAACTCGCGCGGACTGGAAGCCGTCTTGCGGACTGTTATGACCTGCGGCTCAAGAAGCCGGCGGGCCTCGTCCTACGGCTCGTCGGAGCGGGCCGCGGAGAACTCGAACGCGCCGAGTTCGACGAAGCCAGAGCCTGCGTGTGGATCAACGACACGCAGCACCTGGCTCCCATCACCCGGTCCGAGTGGGAGTTTCGCGTCGGGGACTATCGTGCCCTCGAACGCTGGCTCTCCGGTGGCCGCGCTGTCACCCGCCGGGGCAGCGTGCTGACACCCGCCGACATCCAGTGCCTGGCCCTGATCGTCGCCGCCATCCGAGAACTCCATCGGCTCATCCAGCGGACCGAACAGATCATCGGCGAGCACGGGGGTTGGCCAGACGCCTT
>DASVVJ010000806.1:0-18812 GCA_036389955.1 Myxococcaceae bacterium | reverse complement strand
GCGGCGGCCCTGGCCTGCTCCACCCGGACCTGGACCTCATCCTGCGCGCCACGCGTGACTTGTTCGCCCACGATGTGGAGAAGCTCGTCGTGGACGACCGCGAGGAGTACGAGCGCATCCTCGCCTTCGTCACCGCGCAGGACCCGGCGCTCAAGGACCGGGTGGTGCTGCACGACGGTGACGAGCCCGTGTTCGACGCGTACGGCATCGAGCAGGAGATGCACCGCGCCACCCAGCGCAAGGTGTGGCTCAAGAGCGGCGGCTACCTGATCATCGATCAGGCCGAGGCACTCACCGCCATCGACGTCAACTCGGGCCGCTACGTGGGCAAGAAGAGCCTCGAGGAGACGATCACCAAGATCAACGTCGAGGCGGCCAAGGAGATTGTCTACCAGCTCCGGCTGCGCAACATCGGCGGCATCATCATCTGCGACTTCATCGACATGGAGAAGGCGCAGAACCGCGACAAGGTCTTCAAGTCGCTGCAGGAAGCGCTGGGCCGCGACAAGGCGAAGACCAACGTGCTGCGCATCTCCGAGCTGGGCCTGGTGGAGATGACGCGCAAGCGCGTGCGCGAGTCCATCGGCCGGGTGCTCCACGAGGACTGCCCGTACTGCGACGGCAAGGGCTTCGTCAAAACGGCCACCACGGTGTGCTACGAGATCTTCCGGGAGATCCGCCGCGAGGCGCCCGGCTACAAGGACTCCACGCTCGTCATCAACTGCAGCGCGGAGGTGGCGCGGCTGCTCCAGGGCGAGGAGCGCCAGGAGCTTCGCCACCTGATGGACCGCTACAACAAGTCCATTCAGGTCAAGGCGCAGCAGAACTACCACCGCGAGCAGTACGACATTTACGGCCGCTCCGGCGTGGGCCCCGAGCACATGGTGGCCTCGTCTCCGGGCTCCGGGGATGGTGGGCTGTCACTGCAGCGGCGCCCAGAGAGTACGGGCCCCGGGGACCGCTACCGCCAGGACCAGGGCCGGCGGGGCGGCAGGGACCGTGACCGTGGCGGGGACCGTGACCGTGGCGGGGACCGCGACCGGGGTGGCGACCGGGGTGGCGACCGCGAGCGCGGTGGTGACCGGGAGCGCGGTGGTGACCGGGAGCGTGGTGGTGACCGCGAGCGCGGTGGTGACCGGGAGCGCGGTGGCGACCGCGAGCGCAGCGGTGACCGCGGCGACCGGCGTGAGGGGCGGCGTTCGGACCGGGAGCAGAACCGGGGTGACCGGAACCGGGGTGGAGACCGCCGGGACGACCGTCGCAACGAGGAGCGCCGGGGCGACCAGTCCCAGCGGCAGCCTCAGGCCTCGGGGAACACCGAGCCTTCCTCGGGTGGAAGCACGGCCCCTTCGGCCCCGCCCCCTCCTCCGTCCTCTTCGGGCGGTGAGGGCGGGGGTTCAAACGGGGGCAGCACCTCCTGAGAAGGGCCAGGGCTGAATGGAGGGCGACCTGTCCGCTGTCATGCACGGCAGGCTGCCCTCCAGGTAAGCACCACCGAGGGAGACTGGCCGAACGGACGCAGGTTTGACTAGCCTTGCGTCCGCGCTCGCATGACCGACCTGCCTCCCTTCCTGCAGAAGCTCTACACACGACTGCTCGGGTGGGCCGAGAAGTCCTGGGAGCCGGTGGCGAAGACGTCCATGGGGCGCTTCGCCACGGACATCTATCTGGCCGGGCGCGCCGTCGTCCGGGACTTCCAGGGCGAGAACATCAGCCTCCGGGCGGCAGCCCTCACCTACATCAGCGTCTTCTCCCTGGTGCCGCTCGTCACGGTGGGCCTGGTGCTGCTGAAGACGCTGAACCAGGAGGAGTTCCAGCGGAGGATGCGCACCGCCATCCAGGTGGCGCTCGCTCCCGGGATTCAGGACGAGTCCTCCGCGTTCCTCGATCGCTTCCTCAGCCCGGCCAACTCCATGGCCATCGGCAGCGTGGGCTTCCTGGCGCTGCTGTTCTCCGCCGGCTCGCTGCTGCGCCACATCGACGGCTCGGTCAACGAGGTGTGGGGCATTCGCCGCCAGCGGCCCATCCTCGTGCGCGCGGGCGTCTACCTGGGGCTGCTCATCCTCGGCCCGGTGTTCCTCGCGGCCAGCTTCGCGGGCTCGGGCGCGGTGCGCGCGCTCATCGTGAACGCGGGCTACTCCATCGCCCCGCAGATCGTCACGCTCACCACGGCTGGGCTCGCGGTGACGTGCCTCACGCTGCTCTACTACTCGACGCCGTACGCCAAGGTGGCCGTGCGCTCGGCGCTCGCGGGCAGCATCACCGCGGGGCTGGGGTGGGTGCTGGCCAAGGAGCTCTACCAGCAGTTCGCCGAGCAGACCTTCCGCTACGACAAGCTCTGGGGCTCGCTGAGCGCCATGCCGCTGTTCCTGGCGTGGATCTACATGAGCTGGCTCATCGTGCTCTGTGGTGCGCGCTTGTCCTACGCGGTGGAACATGCCGCCTTCCGCGACTCACTCTGGGCCTTCGGTACCCACCCCCGTGCGCTGGAGCTGGTAGGCGCCCGTATTGCCGTGGAGACCACCCTGGCCTGGGTGGATGGGCAGCCTCCTCCCCTGCCCCGCGAGCTCGCCATCCGCCTGCGGGTGCCTGAGTCCTTCGTCCACGACGCCATCGAACGGCTGGTGAACGCCAAGCTGCTGGAGCGCGTCCGCAAGGGGGGCATCCGGCCAGCGAAGGACCCGGCGGACATGACGCTGGCGGACGTGGCCTTCGCCATCCACCAGGTGACCATTACCGGCGGCCCGGAGACGTGGTCAGGCCCCCGGGCCCCGGGCTTCGAGCAGGTAGAGACCCTCTTCCAGGCGGCCGACTGTGCCAACGCGGACGTGCTGCGGAAGACACGCTGGATTGACCTGATCGCTCCCCTGCGCCCTGGGCTGGCGGCCTCAGCGACCCCCGCCGCTGCGTCCACCGCGGCCGGTGGCTGAAATCCGTAAGGTTTCCAAGAGGTTCGCCATCCTGGCTGCTTGCAACGGCCTTACGTTCTGTTATGTTTTCCGAACTCGAACACGGGCCAAAGCGCCCTCTTTCCGAGGGGTCACGCGGTTTGCGGGAGCGTCCGATGCTCAAGTCCGACCTGATCAACATCCTCGTTGCCAAACGAGGCGTGACTCAGAAGCAGGCTGAAGCCACCGTCGAGACCATCTTCGAGTCCATGAAGGAAGCCCTCTGCCGCGGCGAGAACATCGAGATCCGCGGGCTGGGCGCCTTTCACGTGAAAAATTACCAGGGATATCAAGGCCGTAACCCGAAGACGGGCCAGGTCATCCCGGTGAAGCCCAAGCGGGGCCTGCTGTTCCGCACTGGCAAGGAGCTGCGAGACCGGGTCAACCGCCCGGCCCCGCAGAGCGCTCAGCCGGACATGGTCGACCCCACCAAGGGCAGCACGGGTACCTGAACCCGTTGATTTTCCTCAGGCAGTGACCGGCACGGGCGCCAGCCGCCCGAGAGGCCGGATCTGCAGGTCCGCATCCAGCTCTCCGTATGTCAGCACCGCCACCTCGGGGAAGGCTCCCTCGATGAGCCGGCGGAGTGTCCTGCGCACATCTGGCGCCGTCAGGAGCACGGCCTTGCCTCCCGTGGCGATGCGGCGAACGCCCTCCAGAATCTCCGCCACCCGCTCAGGGTCTGGCGCGGGCCCCCGAGGCCCCGTGGCCCGTAGCACCTCTTCCACCTGTGGGTCGACGAGGTAGGCGAACAGTGGGCCCGAAGGGGCAAACCGGTGGCTCAGGTAGCGGTGCAGGGCCTGCCGGCAACGCTCGGCCAGCGTCGAGGCATCTCCCTCCGTGGTGGGTGAGACGAGCGCCTCGAGAATGGCGCGGATGTTCCGGATGCTCACCTGCTCTTGGACGAGCTTGCGCAGCACCTCGGTAAGCAGCGGCAACGGCACTTTCTGAAGCGCCTCTTTCACCAGCATCGGCGCCTGGGCTTCGAGGCCTTCCAGAAGCCCCTGCACCTCCTGGACTCCCAGCAGGCTCGCGGCACGCGCACGCAGAATGCCGCGGAAGTGGTCAACGATCAGCTCCGCCGGGCGTCGCATGGGAACCTGTGCCAGCTCCAGCCGCGCACGCCCCATCTCAGGCAGGCGGCTGATGGGCCTGCCCGTGGCCGGCTCCACCGCGGGCTCGAGCGGAAGATCGAGAAACGACAGCTCATCGGGCGGCGAGAGCGCATAGAGCGTCCCAGGCGTCACCTGCCCCATGCCCGCGGGCACTTCCTCCACGAGCACCGCGTACCCACCCGCGGGCAGATAGCCCGCATGGGTCCGTACCCGGATGCCGGGAACGCGGACTCCCAGCTCGTAGAAGATCTCGTCCCGGAGCTGATTGAGCTGGTTGTGGACGAAGGCGCCCCCCTGCTCCTGCGCGATCGGCGTCAGGTCTGGCGCGAGATCCAAGGTCAGCGGAGACACTCCCACTGGTGCGGTCGTGCTCGCCGGAACAGCGCCTGGGGTTGCTGCCCCCGCGGCCTCGGCTGAGGCCTTTGACTTCTCCGCGGCTTCCGCTTCCTTTTCCGCCTCCGCCTTCTTCAAGTGTCCCAGCGTATACGCGAGCCCTCCGAGCAGTGCTCCCAGGCCGAGGAACGTCAGCAGCGGCATTCCGGGCATCAAGGCCAGCGACGCACACAGTCCAGCCACGATCCAGAGCGCCTGGGCCTGGCCGAAGAACTGGGAACCAATCTCCGAGCCCAGAGAGTCATCCTCCTTCTCCGAGGCCACCCGGGTGACGACGAGTCCCGCCGCCACCGCGATGCACAGCGACGGAATCTGGGAGACGAGCCCGTCACCAATGGCGATGAGCGCGAACGTCGCGGCGGCCTCGGAGAACGTCATCCCCTGCTGCAGCACCCCGATGGCTGTGCCCCCCAGCAGGTTCACCGCCACGATGACGAGCCCCGCGATGACGTCGCCCTTCACGAACTTCATCGCGCCGTCCATCGCGCCAAACATCTGGGACTCGCGCTCGAGGTTGCGCCGGCGCTGGCGGGCCTGAGCCTGGTCGATGGCGCCCGCGCGCAGGTCCGCGTCGATGGACATCTGCTTGCCGGGCATCGCATCCAACGTGAAGCGGGCGGAGACCTCCGCCACCCGCTCGGCGCCCTTGGCCACCACGAGGAACTGAACGAGCGTGAGGATCGCGAACAGCACGGCTCCCACGACATAGTCCCCACGCACCACGAACTCGCCGAATGCCTGAATCACCTCTCCCGCGTGGCCATCGGCCAGCGCGAGCCGTGTCGAGGACACGTTGAGCGCGAGCCGGAAAAGCGTGGTGAAGAGGAGCAGCGTGGGAAAGGCCGTCACCTTGAGCGCATCCTGGGCCTGGAGCGCGGCGACCAGCAGCGCCACCGCGGCCGCCAGGTTCACCGCGAGCCCCAGGTCCAGAAGCCATGGGGGCAGAGGAACAATCAAGGCACCGAGCACAGCCGCCATGGCGACCGCGAGGACGACTTCCGACGACTTCCGCGCCTTCAAGAGAAGTTTCACGAGCTGGTTCATGACGTCCGACTCCGTGGACTGCTGTCCGTACCGCGAGACTCCATCGCCACCCGCAGCACGATCGCCGCCGCCTGGTAGAGCTCCTCGGGGATCTGCTCCCCGACGTCGTAGTGAATGAGGCTGCGCGCCAGCGGAACGTCCCGGACCACCGAGATTCCACAGCGTTGTGCCTCACGCCGGAGCGCAAGCGCGTCCCCCTCGCGCCCCTTGGCGACGAGGTAGGGCGCCTCACACTCCTGACTGTCGTAGCGGAGCGCGACCGCGATGTGCGTAGGGTTGACGACCACGGCCGTGGCCTTCTGCACTCCGCGTGCCGGGCCTCCTTGCGCGAACTGGCGGTGGAGCGCCTTCCGCTGGGCCTTGTGGTGCGGATCGCCCTCGCTCTCCTTGTACTCCCGCTTCACCTCCTCGCGGGTCATCATCAAATCCTTGATGTGCCGCGCCCGCGCCAGCCCGTAGTCCGCGACGCCCAGCACCACCATCACCCAGGCGATCCGGGTCGCCAGCTCGGCGATCCTCCCCACGAGGTGGCTCAGTCCCGCTGTTCCCTCGAGCCACACCGCGCCCAGAGCCTCCGGGCCCGCCTCCTTCACCTCGCTCCAGACCATCACCGCGATGATGGCCGTCACCACCAGGGCCTTTGCCGTTTCGATCACCGGACGCACACTGAAGAGCCGCTTCAGCCCGGCGGCGGGACTGACACGCTCCAGCTTGGGCATCACGTGCTCCGTGTTGAACTCGAGGCCCACCATGGCCGCGGAGACAACGAGCGCTGCCAACAACGCCCCTCCCAGCGCGGGCCCTGCCAGACGCGCCATGAGCCACAGTCCCTCCTCCCACACGCCAGCAGGCTCGGCCTCCAGGAACAGCCGGGCGGTCCACTCCTTCAGCCGCTCGAAGCCTTCGGGCGCGAACGCGCCAAAGCCAAGCAACCCGCCCAACGTCACCGCACTGGAGGACAGCAGCCGGCTGCGTGGAATCTGTCCCTTCCGGCGAGCCTCGCGCAGGCGCTTCGCCGAGGGTTGCTCCGTCTTCTCGCTCATCGCGCCACCTCGCCGAGCAGCACCAGCGCCTCGTCCAGATGAGCCACTCCGGCGAGCAGCCGCTCGCAGAGCACGCCCACCCCGAGCCACAAGAGCGCCCCTCCTCCCAGGATGCGCAGCGGGGCTCCCAGGTCCTGAAGATTCATCTGAGGCGCCGCACGGGAGGCCATGCCCATGAGGCAGTCCACCGCCAACACGGCCGCGGCAACAGGAGCCCCCACCGCCAACCCCGTGGCCATCGCTGCTCCCGCCAGCGTCACGACGTAGCGCGCCGCGGCCTCGGAAGGAACGAAGGCGCCCAGTCCCACCACACCAAAGCCGCGCAGCAGCCCAGAGAGCACCACGGGGAACAGTGCCCCCGTCACCACCAGCCCGAGCAAAAGCTGGTACAGCCCATCTCCTGCGGCCGACTCACGGCTGCCTGCCACGGGAAGACTGGCCTCGGCGGACGTTCCCCGGAAGAGATCGATGAAGCGTCCTCCCATCCGCGCCGCGTCGAACGGAAGCGCCGCGATGAGCCCGATCGAAGTCCCGTAGGCCAGCTCCTTGAGCACCAGCCCCACCACCATCACCGGCGACTCCACGGGGTCCGGCAGCTCCACCCCCGCGACCTGGTGAAGAAAGAGCGCGAGGCTCAGCACCAGGGCAAGCTTGACGGTGGTCGGCGTGGCCTGCCCTCCCAGCAACGGACAGAGAAACGCAATGGGCAGAAGCCGGGCGGAACACAGCGAGACGGCGACAATGTCCGGTCCCAGCAGCTCGAACTGGGCGCGCAGCAAGTCGAGGCTCATGCTCCTACCTCGGCGATGACCAGAAGCATCTGATGGGTGAAGCGGGTGAGCTGCCCGGCTATCCACGGCCCCGCGAGCACGAGCGCCAGCACCGCCGCGCACAGCTTGGGCACCACCGACAGCGTGTTCTCCTGGAGCTGTGTAGTGGCCTGAAACAGGCTCATGAGGAAGCCCACCACCAGGCTCGCCACAACGGGCGGCAGGGAAGCGAGGACCATCAGCAGCAGCGCCTCACGCCCCAGTGCGAGCAACACATCCTGGGTCATGGCGTCACCGGTAACCGAGGATGAGCCCGCGCGCGAGCAACGACCAGCCATCCACGGCGACGAAGAGGAGGATCTTGAAAGGCAGGCTCACCTGGCTCGGAGACAGCGTCTGCATGCCCAGCGCCAGCAGGACGTTGGCGATCACCATGTCCAGCACCAGGAAGGGCAGGAAGATGAGAAAGCCAATCTGGAAGGCCTCCTTCAGCTCGGTGATGACGAACGCCGGAATGATGACGAAGAGGTCCAACTCCTGAACCTGGTCCGACTCCTCGGGAGGCCGCAGCTCGCGCCCAAGGTCGACGAAGCGCGCCCGCTCCTCGGGGCTGCCGTGCTTCACCAGGAAAGCTCGCAGAGGCTCCGCTGCCCGCTGCGCCGCGGAGAGGACCTGCGCACCGGACTCCACCTCCTGATACGCGATCCTTCCCGCATCGTACATGCGCTCCATCACCGGCGACATGATGTGCGCCGAGAGCACCGCCGCCAGCCCTGTCAGCACGATGGTCGGCGGCGCCTGCTGAGTCCCCATCGCCGAGCGAGCCAGGGAGAGAACCACCGCGATCTTCGAGAAGCTCGTCAGCATCAGCACCGCGAAGGGCAGCAGCGACATCACCGCGAGCATCGACATCATCGCCAGCGGGCTGCCCGCGTAGGACGCCTGGGAGAGCGGCTCCTGGCCAGCGAAGGCCCAGGCCGGCCCCAGCAGGAGCCCCATGAGGAATCCGCGCTTCATTGAATGGTTCCTTTCGAGTGAGCCGAGCCCCGGCGCCGGAGAGCCGTCCGGCGCGTCTGGGTGGGCATGCGCCCGCTTCCCGGAGCGGTCCGGATCTCGGCGAACGAGTCACCGTAGGCCACCAGGAAGCTGCGGCCGTCCGCCTCCACCAGTGCGATGCCACAGCGTTGAGAGAGCCCCGCGCGAGAGATGACCTGCAGGCGCTCGGGGAGGACAAAGCGCGAACCACGAGCGCCACGGTGTGACCACCACCACCCCAGGCCCACGAGCATGACCGCGCCCAGCAGCCAGCGGGCGCTCCCTGAAGTGGACCATCCACTCCAGGAGGCCAGTGTGGCCAACACGAGGATGAGCCCGCTGGCGAGCAGCAACCGGTGCCGGACGGAGAGAGAGGCGAGCATGAGGAATCTCCTGGGAGTCACGGCAGCAGGGAGAGAATGCGGGCGCCGACCTCGCCCTCGATGTCGACCAGCTCGGCACGGGCCACTGCCCGATCGCCCACGCGCAGCAGCACCGGCTCACTGGCGTTGATGCGCAGTGGAAGCAGCTGCCCCGGCTTCAAGGCCGCCAGCTCCGAGAGCGGCAGCATCAGCCGCGTCAGCTCAATCTCCACATCCACGGGGAGCGCGGGCATGCCCTCGCTCTGCTCCATCACGTTTGCCATGTTCGACTCCAGGGGAAGGGCGCGCTTGCGCGCGCGGGTCAGCGAAAATCCTTGGGGCGTGAACTCACCCGTCAACTCGAAGCCGCGCGTCACCAGACGCCCACGGCCAAGCAGGTGCTCATCGCCATGACGGGCATCCTCGAAGACGACGACATCGCCCGCAGACAACGCGTCCAACGAAGTGGACGTCAGCCGGGTGCGCCCGAGAAAGCACCGGGCTCCCACGGACGCCGAGAGGACCGCTGGCGGCAGGGTGGACTCCCGTTCCACGGGCATGTCCTTGCACGCCGCCTCGAGGAGCACGGCCGGAAGCACCAGGCGCCCGCCAGCCGTCACCTGTCCTACGGTCAGTGACAGCTCCACGCCCAGGTGGGGACGACGCCCCTCCATCCTTGCCAGGGCTTCGGTCCGATTCATCGTCACTCCCGCGAGCCGAGGACCCAGCCGGCGGTGAAACTCCGAGCGGCCTCGAAGCACCGCGAGCGCCGACAGCACCAGGTAGGCGAACGCCGCCTCCTCCAAGCGAGTCAGCCTCATGACGGGGCTCGGCTTCTGAGCGCTGCCCGAGAGGCGCTCCAGCGCGGAGAAGAGGACCGGCTGGTCCAGCTCCAGCACCGCCGTGCCCCCTGTCTCTGACAGGTCCAGGAGCACGAAAGCCGCCGCACGGGAAAGTCCCGACGCCGGAGTCACGATCGCATCGACCAACCGGGCCGTCCCGGTGACGGAGGTGCTGAGCTCACGTCCCATGACTTCACAGATGGCCTGGAGCAACTCCTGGCCCAGCCGCGCGACCTGGGGACGGTCCTTCAGCGTGACATGTGCTCGAGCGAGTCGGCGCGTGCCGAGCCGGTTCAACCTGGAGGCCTGCGAACGCTGAGGCTTGAAACCACCCGACTGGGTAAGCATGGAGGTACTCCTGAGCTGCGGGTTCAACGGAACAACGGACTCAACGGGTGGCTTCGCGGATCAACCGGTCCGCGAGGGCACAGAGCGCGGGGGTCGCCGAAGCATCGGGAGGCTCCAGGACACGCCCCGGAAAGAGGGTGCGAAGGTAGGGCGGTAGTCGGCGGAAGAGTTCCCGCCTCAGCGGCTCGGGAGCCTCCGCCATCAACTCACGCAGCGGGTCCGACGGGTCCTTCCGCATCCCGAACTCCACCGCCACCTTCGCCTGCCGCTGCGCCGAGGAGAGCACCATGAGGTGCGCCAGGTGCTCCTTCGCCCGCTCCGCCTCACGCGCTCCCAGCCCCTCGAGCAGCTCCGGGGCCCGTTCCCTGCCAAATACGAGGGCCACCAGCGCGAACCGTGCCAGCGGTAGCATCGCGGGAGGCGTCGTGGTGACCGGCGCCTTCGCGGCCGGCTCCGTTGAGGGAAAACTCGGCTGCCGGACGATGCGGGTGACTTCCTCGGAGGTGCTCACCGGCGCGGCCTTCTTCACCGCGCCGGGCCTCCGGGTGATACGTGTGGCTTCCATCATTGGCTCCCGGGCTTCTCACGCCACCTTGCGAGCGGCGTTGGCCACCACGGGCCGGGCGGGCATGGGCGGCGCTACCGGTGGCACTGAGGCGACCTCCTGCGACCGCCTCAGCCGCAGCGACACGAACACCAGCGCCACCGCGAGCCCGGTGAGCAGCACTCCCATCACCGCCAGCAGCATGCGCAGCCGCAGCAGCGGAGAGCCCTGGGTGGTGGTCACCTCCACTCGCGTCGTGACTTCGTCCACCAGCAGAGACACTGCGTCCGGCGACAGTCCCTCCACTCCGCCCGCAATCAACGCCCGGAGCGTTTCCTGCGACTTCCTGAGCCGGGCCGCCTGCCCCGGCACCGCCCGCAGCATCGCCGAGGCCTTCGCCGGTGTGGCAGCCTGCCCCGGCCTTGGCGGCGGGGGCACCATCAGGTGCACCCGTGCGATGAGCACCCCTTCGACGCTCTGGAGCGTCCGCTCCATTCCCCGCTCCAACACCCGGACGCGGCACAGCTGCTCCTCGACGGGCGAGCGGATGAGCCCCCCGCCGAACACGTCACAGCCTGTCTCCGTCGCCGGCCTGGGCAACCCCAGCTCCGCCAGGATGCGCACCGCGTCCGAGGCCTGCTCCTCGGACACCTCGATGGCCCAGGTGGGCTTCTTGCCCGCCTCCGGCACCTTGCGCGCGTCCAGCCCCCGCTCCACGAGGACCGTCTGCAGCTCATTGGCCTGACGCTCATCCAGGCCATGTTGAATCCGCTCCCGGCAGGCCGCCGTACACACCAGCAGCAGCAACGCCAGGCAGCGTCGAAGTGAAACGAACATGGAAGTGACTCCTCAAATCTGGGTCTGAAGCACCTGCTTGACGCCGCTGGTCGCCTTCTCGACAACCTTCCCCGCCAGATCGAGCTCCTGGCTGGCGCGGTACACGTGGGCCTGGATCGCCAGCAGCTCCGCCGGGCTGAACGACTTGCCCGACTCCGCCAGCTTGAGGATGTGGTCCAGCCGCTTCTGCGCCTGATCCACCCGGTCCAGCATCTGCGCGGCCTGCTGCCCCCGCGCCGACTGCACCGCGTCCACCCTCGTCCCAGGCACCGCCGCCTCCACCCTGCCCGCCTGGGCCCGGTCCACCGTGCGCGCCTGGTCCGTGCCTCGCACCGCCTCAGAGGCCACTGGACGCGGCGCGCCCTCCGTCGCGACGGGGACCTTCGGCCCGCTCCCCGTGCCCTGCACTGCCTGCAGCACCTTGCCGAACTGCTCCTTGCCGGTCTCCAGCGCGGGACTGGCTCCCGCGCCGCCGACCGAACCGACCTTGTCGATGGCCATGGCGCCCGAGCCCCTAGCGGATGTTGTTGATGGCCGCCTTCGCGGAGTCGTGGCGGACCTTCATGATGTTGGAGACCGCGTTGTGCTCACGGCTCTCGCGCTGCATCTCGTTCTGCATCTGCAGGTAGGCCATGTTGAACTTCTGGCCCTCGGCCGCCATCAGCTTCTGCGCCTCCAGCATGTCCCACGCGTCGCCCTTGCCCGTCGTCGCGCCCGGCACGCCCACGCTTCCCGCTCCCGGCACCGTGGCGCTGGGCGTCGCCGCCACCGACGACGCCACCGACGACACCACCGAGCGCGTGCTCGACACCGCCGCGCTCATCACCGGTGCTCCGGGCAACACGCTCCCCACCACTCCCACGCCCCTCGCCACGATCTCCTGCGCCGTGCGCGCCAGCACCGTGCCGAACTCATTGTTCGGCGTCTGGCGCGCCACGGTGGGGGTCATCGACAGCGAGGCAATACGGTTGTTGTTCTCCACGGCAGTCTCCTGGTTGGAATCCGCCGGGATGCCTTTTCATCCGCCGTGCCAGCGCTGAACTCTTGAAAGGTCGCAGGGTTAGCCGTGCCCCAAGCCTCGCGGAGGCGTGCTCCCGCCGGGGGCAGCGTCCGCGGACAGAGACAGAATCCATCCGCGTGGACTTCCCCGCGCCGCCCGAAAAGTTGCGCCACCGGGTTCCTGCCTCAGACTTGTCGCCACCTGTTGCACGAGAGGAGCGACCCCCAAGATGACGATTGTCACCGGAACCCGAGCGGCTGAGCGCTTCCACCCCCGCGTGGAGGCGAACCTGACGGTGAAGGTCCTCCTGCCGGGCCGGACCGTGGTGGCCCGGGCGCGCGACCTGTCCATGGCCGGCCTCTTCCTGCACGCGCAGCCGGCGGACACTCTTCAAGAGCTCACCCTCGCCATTCCCCTGCCGGGAGACCGGGAGCTCGTCACCACCTGCGCCATCCGCCGGCGCGACACGAACGGCGTGGCGCTGGAGTTCGGCACGCTGGACTGGGACGACTTCCTCGCCCTGGCCCGCTACCTCCACCCCCGCCTGCCCTGAGCCGCCGCGGGCTCAGCTCGCGGGAGCGGCGCGCAGCCGGTCCACCAGCGCCATCAGCTCCGTGCCCCGGAAGGGCTTGTGGATGTAGCCGTCCGCGCCCGCCAGCGTGGCGGTCTCCATATCCGCCCGCTTCCCCTTCCCCGTCAGCATGTAGAGCGGCACCCGCGCCGTCGCCGGATCCTTCTTGAGGATGCGGCACAGCGTCACGCCATCCATCTGCGGCAGCACCACGTCCATCAAGATGAGGTGGAACGCGCGGCTCTTGGCCAGCTTCAGCCCTTCCAGACCATCCGCCGCGCACACCACGTCCACCGCGCCATCGCTCAACATCGAGCTGACCAGCTCACGGATGATGGGCTCGTCCTCGACGAGAAGAATGCGGAAAGGCTCGACGGGTTCAGCAGCCATAGGTTCAGGACAGGAAGCTATTCCAGAGAGGACCTACTCGTAGGCCAGCGCCTCGACGACGTCCAGCGACGCCGCGCGACGGGCGGGGTATACACCTGCGACTGCCGCACACACTGTGGCTGCCGCCGACATCTGCAGCGCCACCCCCGCGGGGAATACATACGCAAAGCTCCACCCGGTGGATTGCTCGCCCACCGCGAGGGTCACGATGAGCCCCATCAGGGTGCCGGCCACTACGCCGATGAGCCCTCCCGACAAGCCGATGAAGGTGGCCTCCCCCACGAAGAGGCGAAGCACATGCCCCCGGGCGGCTCCCACCGCGCGCAGCAGGCCGATCTCCCGGGTCCGGTCCAGCACCGCCGCCAACAGCGTGTTGATGACGCCGAGCAGCGCCAGCAGCACCGCCACGGCCTCCATGGCGTAGGTGACGGCGAAGGCGTCATCGACCAGCGCCGTGGCTTCCTGGCGCAGCTCATTGTTGGTCAGCACGTACAAGTCGTACTGGCGGCCGTGGGCTTCCGTGATGGCACGGCGCACCTCTTCCACCTTGCTCAGGTCCGACAGGTACACCTCGAAGATGTCCACCTGATCGTCCAGGAAGTGCGCCATGTACACCTCGCGAGACATCACCACCGTGCCCTGGTCCGAGGTGTAGTCCACCACCACCGCGCCCACCGGGTACGTGCGCAGCCCCGTGGGCGTGGCCACCTCGAGGGTGTCTCCCGTATGCAGATTGCGGCGGCGCGAGAGGTTCTCGGAGATGACGACACGCCCAGCGCGCCACTCCTCGTGGGTGGGCAGACGGCCCTCGAGAAAGGTGGGCTGGGCGTGCTGCTCGTAGACCTCGGGGAGGACCGAGACGACGTAGGCGCGCAGCCCCAGTACCTCGTGCGGCAGAATGCGCACCCGATCCACCTGCCCCACCCCGGGCAGCCGCTCGATGTCCTGGGCCAGGTCCGGCCTCATCGGCTGGTTCTGCACTCCCGCCATCCGCGACGACGAGGTGACGAAGAGATCCGCCGGCACCGACTGGTTGATCCACTTCTGCGACGAGCGCTGGAACGAGCCCACGAAGCCCGAGATGCACACCGCCATCGCCACGCCAATGGCGAGCGCCGACACGGGCACCGCCGTACGCCCCGGGGCCCGCACGAAGTTGTCCGCCGCCAGCCTCCCGCTGATGCCCAGCAGCCACTGTCCCGGCCCTCGATAGACGTGCCACAGCCCCTCGAGCATCACCGGCGTCAGCAGCGTGGTCCCCGCCAGGATGAGGAAGATGGCCACGTAGCCCCCCACCGGCAGGTTCTCCACCGGCGGAGGCAGCTGGAGCAGTGGGACCACCAGCGCGAAACAGGCCAGGCCCAGTCCCACGGCGCGCCTCCTCGGCATGCCCACCTGGGCACCCGCCGCCGCGTCCCGGCGCAGGGCCTCCACCGGTTGGACACGCGAGGCATGCAGCGCGGGCCGCAGCGCCGCGAACGCGCTGCCGAGCACCCCCAACGCAATGCCCAGCACCAGCTCCAGCGCTGTCAGCTCCACGTCCCGCGCATTCACCTTCACGTACATCTTGGAGATGGAGTCGGAGACGAACCCGATGGCCCCCCGGCTCAGCAGCACGCCCAGTGGCACGCCCATCGCCGTGCCCAGCGCTCCGAGCGTCATCGCCTCCAGGGTGAACAGGGCGCGGATGCGCAGGCGCGAGGCTCCCAGGGCGCGCAGCGTGCCGATCTCCCGCCGCCGCTGCACCACGCTGATGGAGATGGTGTTGTAGACGAGGAACACTCCCACCAGCAGCGCCACGCCCGAGCCCAGGTTGAGCCCCATCTGGAAGCTGCGGACCATGGTCTCCACCGAGCCGCCCCGGCGTGACGGACGCTCCACCTCGAAGGCCGGTCCCAATGCCGCCTTGAGGCGTTGCTGCATCGCCTCCACCCCCACCTGGGGATCCACCGCCACGTCGATGCGGTTGAGCATCCGCTCCCGGCCAAAGGCCACCTGCGCCGAGGCCACGTCCATCACCCCCACCCACCCGCCGAACGCCTTCACCGGCCCGGACTCGCGGATGAGCGCGTGCACGATGAAGTCCTGCGCGCCAGCGGGAGTGGCCAGGCCGAAGGTGTCTCCCACCTTCAGCCCGTGCTCCCGCGCGAAGCGTTCGGAGAGGAGCATCCGGTCCGTGGAGTTGAGGAACTCCAGGTCATCCGTCAGCGAGCCGATGTCCTGATCCACGCCCTCGTAGGTGCGGAAGTGCCCGTCATCGAGCAGATCCACGCCCATCACATAGAGCGACTCGCCGGGCGAGCCCTGCACCGGCACCACCAGGCTGAGTCCTCCCGAGGCGTGCGTCACTCCCGGTACCGCGCGCACCTGCTCGAGGACCGCCTCCTCGAAGCCCACCTGCGCGCCCGCGACCGTGAGGTCCGCCTTCCCCGCGATGGTGTCCACCGTGGAGCGGAAGGCGTCCAGCACCGTACGGTTGATCGCCGTTACCCCCACCATCGTCGCCACCCCCACCGCCACCCCCACCAGGGTCAGTGCCGTACGGAGCGGGGTCTGGAAGAGGTGCCGGAGAGAGACGAGCCGCAGCAGAGGGAGGAACACGCCTTCTCACCTTAACCGCTTATTTGAGGCTAGAATAACCAGGCAATGTCTGAAAACCTCGAATGTCCCGAGTGCCGCGCGCCCGTCGCCCCTGACGACTTCCTGTGCGAAAACTGCCAACTGCTGCTCAACCCGCAGCTGGCCTCTGGTGAGTACGTCATCAGCGAGCCCTCGATTGTCCGGGCGCTCATCTCCCCACCGATGCGGACCTCCTCCCGGGAGATTCCCGCCGCTGGCGAGGAGTTGAACATCCATGAATTGGATACGGTGCGCTTCTCGATTCCCATCGAGAAACACGAGGTGCCCTACCTGACTGCCGACATCAACATCGCGCTGCGGCCCCTGCGCCCCTTCGAGGCCTATGTGGCGTCCTTCATCGATGGGACGCAGAGCGTGTCGGCCCTGGCCAAAGCCTCCAAGCTGCCCGAGATCGAGATCAAGGTGGTGCTCAAGGCGCTCATGGAGCGAGGCCTGGTGGAGCTGCACGAACGGCCCGCGACGCGTCCCCCCGAGGATGAGCTGCCGCTGCTCGAGGGCGCCGAGTTTCTCGTTGAGGAGCCTCCGATCGCCGCCGGGACACAGGCCCCCGAGCCGCTTCCGCCGCCTCCCGAAGCGCTCCACTCCAAGCCCCGCGCACCTCGCATTCCCATCCCCGTGCCTCCCGCTTCACCCACCTCCCGGCCCACGGCTTCCAGAACGGTTCCCGCCCCGGTGCCCGTCGTTGCTCCTGTCGCGCCCCCTCCGCCTTCGAAGCCTGCGTCCCGAGCGGGTGCGGTGGCCTCACCTGCCCACTCCTCCGCATCTTCGGCGCCCGAGCGGCTCGAGGACCTGCTCCAGCGCGTGGTGCGCTTCGAGCGCGAGGGCCAGGTGGACCGGGCCATCGAGCTGCTCAAGCGCGGGCTGGCCAAGACCTCGGCGCCCGCGCCGCTCTACAACAAGCTGGCGCTCATCCTGGTGGACCAGCGCAAGGACTTCACTCAGGCCGCGGAGCTGCTCAAGCGCGCCGTGGAGCTGGATCCACGGAACCCCGTCTATCCACAGAACCTGTCGAAGGTGATGGGCCTTGCGGCGAATGCTCCCAACAGCCGTAAAGAGCCCAAGCGCGGGCTGCTCTCGCGCCTCACGGGCCGAAGCTGAGCCCCGCTGCCCCTCTGACATGCGACTCTGTTGCTCTGGTCCTTGTTCCCGCTGTACTTCTGGTCTCAACGGAGCCCCATGGAATCGCTCAAGTTGGACCGCCGCTCACTGTTGACCTTGCTGGGCGGCGCCGCGGCTTACGGGACCGCGCAAGCCGCGGCCCCTTCGAAGCCAGCCCGGTCCTCCGTCTACGACCGCGCCATCGTCATCGACACGCAGAGCGGCGTCTACGATCCGGACCCGAACGCCAAGCCGGGTGGGCCGCCCTCGAAGATGATGGTCGACACGGTGCGCGGCTCGGGCGTGACGGTCGCCAGCATGACGATGGGCCCGGTTGGAAACGTGCCCAACGTGTATCTCGAGACGCTCGAGGACCTGGCGCTCGTCAGCAACGTCATCGCCAATAATCCCGACCTCTTCATGACCGTGCTGCGCGGGCAGGACCTGAGCCTGGCCAAGCGCAACAAGAGGATGGGGATCATCTACAACCTGCAGGACACCACCGCGCTCGAGACCGACCTCAAGCGCGTGAACACACTGTGGCTGGCGGGCGTGCGCATCATTCAGCTCACCTACAACAAGCGCAACCTGTGCGGCGACGGCGCGCTCGAGCCCGCGAACGCCGGCATCAGTGACTTCGGCCGCCAGGTCATCGCCGAGCTCGAGAAGCACAAGGTGCTGCTCAACCTCAGCCACGGCGGTCAGAAGACCATCGCGGAGGCCATCGCCGCAGCCAAGGCGCCTCCCGCCATCACCCACTCCGGCTGCCGCGACCTGGTGGACAATCCCCGCAACGTGTACGACCGCGAATTGCGGGCCCTGGCCGACAAGGGCGGCGTGGTGGGCATCTACTTCATGCCCTTCCTGCGGGAGTCCGGCATGGCCAACTCCGAGGACGTGCTCCGCCATCTGGAGCACGCCGTGAAGGTCTGCGGCGAGGACCACGTCGGCATTGGCACCGATGGGGGGCTGCCCACCTTCGTCATCGACGACAGGGCCCGCGAGAACCAGCGGAAGTTCTACGAGCACCGCAAGGCCCAGGGCATCGCCGCGCCGGGAGAGGCGGCGGACGTGTTCAACATCGTCCTCGAGTACAACACGCCCCGCCGGCTGGAGACGCTGGCGAACGATCTCTCGCGGCGTGGATGGACTCAGACCCGCATCGAGAAGATCCTGGGCGGCAACTTCGCCAGGCTGTTCACCGAGGTCTGGGGTTAGAAAAGGCTCAGCCGCTCAAGGCAGTAGCCCGTCCAGCAGCCGCTCCGCCTCCTCGCGGGAGAAGGCCAGGTACGGCTCGTGCCGGTACTCCTTGCTGGTGCGCGCGAACTGCAGCGCCGCCTGCGCCGCCCGGCCCACGATACGAATGGTCTGCCCCACCTTGCGCTCGCGCGAGGCGGTGATGACGCGCTTGAGTTGCTCCACGCCCAGCGGCCCCATCGGCTCCGCCTGGGTCAGGTCCGAGATCAGCGCGAAGCCAGGCCGCATGCGGTCCATCGCCCGGATGACCGCGTCGCCCACAGCGGGCGCGTCCGCGTCGTCGAGCTGGCCCGCGATCCGGATGAAGATCCGGTTCTTGCCTACATCGGCTTCAATCTCGACGGCCACGCGCGGTGACCTCCCAAGGACAACAACTGTGGCCCAATGGCCCGGGGCCAAGTCTACCTGTCTGGGACGGGTGTCAAGCTGCCTGCTCGTGCACCGGCTCGTCCCCGGCGATGAGCCCATCCGCCAGCCGGACGATCCGGTCTCCCACCGCCGCCGCCCGGGGGTCATGGGTGACCATCACCACCGTGAGCTGGCGCTGGCGGGTGGCCTCCCGGAGCAGCCGGAGC
>DASVVJ010000805.1:0-4553 GCA_036389955.1 Myxococcaceae bacterium | reverse complement strand
CGAGCAGGACCAGGTGCCCTCGCTCATCCTCTGGGGCCCGCCGGGCACGGGCAAGACGACACTGGCGCGCGTCATCGCCCAGTCCACCGGGGCGGCCTTCGAGTCGCTGTCCGCCGTGCTCTCGGGAGTGAAGGACATCCGCGAGACGGTGGCGCGGGCCCAGGACCGCTGGAAGATGAACCGCCAGCGCACCCTGCTCTTCATTGATGAGATTCACCGCTTCAACAAGAGCCAGCAGGACGCGCTGCTGCCCCACGTGGAGAAGGGCACGGTGACGCTGATTGGCGCCACCACGGAGAACCCCTCCTTCGAGGTGAACGCGGCGCTCCTGTCCCGCAGCCGCGTCATCACCCTGCGCGGGCTGGAGGAGGAGGAACTCATCTCCGTGATGCGCCGGGCGATCGAGTCCCCCAAGGGCCTGGGTGGCAAGGTGCAGGTGGAGGACGACGCGCTCGAGTTCATCGCCCAGGCGGCCGGAGGCGACGCGCGCAAGGCGCTCACCGCGCTGGAGGTGGCGGCAGCCTACGGGGGCACCCGGGTGGACAAGAAGGCCGCCGAGGAGGCGCTCCAGCAGAAGATGCTGCTGTACGACAAGGGCGGCGAGGAGCACTACAACGTCGTCAGCGCCTTCATCAAATCCATGCGTGGCTCGGACGTGGACGCGGCGCTCTACTGGATGACGCGCATGCTGGAGGCCGGAGAGGACCCGGTGTTCGTGTTCCGGCGCATGGTCATCTTCGCCTCGGAGGACATTGGGAACGCGGACCCGCGGGCGCTGGGCGTGGCGGTGGACGCGCTGCAAGCCTTCCAGTTGGTGGGCATGCCCGAGGGCGTGCTACCCCTCACCCAGGCGGTGACGTACCTGGCGCTGGCACCCAAGTCGAACGCGGTGCTCACCTCCTACGGTGAGGCGCGGGCCGCCGTCACCCAGGAGGGCGCGCTGCCGGTGCCCATGCACCTGCGCAACGCGCCCACGAAGCTCATGAAGTCCATGGGCTACGGCGGCGGGTACAAGTACCCCCACAACTTCGAGGGCAACTACGTGCCCGAGGCCTACCTGCCCGAGGCGCTCAAGGCCCGGCGCTTCTACAAGCCCACCACCAACGGCTTCGAGCGCGAGCTGGCCGAGCGCTACGAGGCCATTCAGCGCCAGCTGGCCGACAAGCCCCGCGAGCCGGGTGAGGATGGCTGAGCACCCACAGGGCAACCCCGACCTGGTCCTCGAGTACCGTGCTGGTGGGGGCTATCTGGCGACTTATGAGTAGTGGACGCCCCATCACTACGGGGGAGAGCGAACGTCTAAAGGTGCAATTCTGCCGGAGGTTTCGCACCGCCCGGCGGCGGGTTCGATTCCCGCCGCCTCCACCGAGCTGCCTCTGACCCGTCAGTCAGAAGAAGGGTAACCCCCAGACTCCTGGCCTGGCGCTTCGGCGCTGAAGCCAAGGGTGGTGCAGCCCTCTGCCAATTTGCTTCCGCCTTGCCGCAGGCTGGCCTCAGGCGGCAATGTCATGGGGTCTGCATTTCGAGCTGCAGGCGCTCCGTCCCCTCCTCGTCAAGAGCTAACCTCTTGTGCTGCAAGAAGTCTCTCTCCGGAGGCAGCCATGGCATGGGGATTCTGGAGGAGGCAACCCGTTCAACTCACCGTGCTCATCAGTGCCGCCACGGTGTTGCTGTCCTGTGTAGCGCACCACGCCAGCAACACCAGCCACGTGTTGCGACAGGACTCTCCCCGTGCCAACCGCCACGTGGTGCAACAGGACTACCCCCGTGACCCTGGTAGCTTCTGCGCGCTGAACCCCGAAGGCTGTCCACCCGTCCCACCCGCAGCACCTGCCGTGCCTACACAGCCAACTCCCTTCAACCTGGACGCATGCCTCGAGGCATGTGAGGCCGGCGGAGCGGTGCTCGAAAGTTACTGCAGAGGCCTTCAGGAGCACTGGCAGCGGCGGCTGTGTTGGTCCGTCGTGCAGGGGTCGAAGGTTGCCTGCCGCAACATGTGCCATCGGCTCCACACTTGCGCCACCTCTACCGACTGTCCCGAGCGAAAGGAGTGAGAGGTTCCATGGGAAACTGGCTTCCTCAGCTCACTTCCATCGACGATCCCATCGCTGACGACCTCTGGTCCTATGAGAACGATGACGGCACCCTTCATGTGGCGCGTGTCACGATCGGCCGACCCGTCCCTATCCCGAAAGACCCGAATGGGGACTGGTACTGCCCGCTGCGCATCGAGCATAGGACCCCGGAGGTCCTGTGCGTGGTCGGCGTCGGGCCAGTGGACGCACTGGTGAATGCCTCTCGCGTCGTGTCCGACCACTTCCATGAACTGCGCAAGGTCAGCCCGCGCGCTCAGCCGCTTGCGCAGAGCTGATCCCTGGACGACGGATTTCTCTCCATGGGCGGCTGAGTCGAGCTTGAGGCTCAGTGTGTAGGGTGTCCCCCACATGGGAGAGATAATGGCGGAAGGCCGTGGGTCCGATTCCCGCCGCCTCCACACGGAGTCGGCGCCTTTCACGACGTGAAGCCGGATGACGGATGGCTCAGCGCGCTTCCCCAGGGCCCGAAGTGGGCACAGGCTTCTTGGGGGGCACGGGAACAGGCAGGTAGCACTTTCCCTTAAGGGGCACGTAGCCGCTCTCCGCGCATTCCTCGGCGCTCCTCGGGGGCTGTTCCGCCCAGCAGCCTCCGTTGATGGGCACCTGCTCAGGGCTCGGACACCGGCCTTTCTCATCGGGCCGGGCCTGCTGCCATGAAAGAGGCTCGGGAGGCGGCTGCTTTGCGAAGGGCCTGCTCTCTTCTGGGGACTGAGTGGCGGACTGAGGCTCGGTGGGTGAGCTGTCTCCTACCGCCACGGTGCCCGCGTCCGGGGCCTGGGCGATTGAAGCCCAGGGCACCCACTTTGAGTTCCAGAGCACCACCGCGCACACTCCCGCAGCCGCCAGCGCCAGCCAGGGCTTCCAGGCCCGTGTCCGCACAGGAGGCAAGGAGAACTCGGGGCCCTCCGCTCCACCTGCCCCGGCCTCCAGCGCCTCGGCCACCTGCGCTGCCGTTCCTCTCGCCTCCGGAGCGTTCGACAACAGGCGGACGATGACCTCCCGCAGCGGCGGCGCCACCCGGGGATTGCTCTCCAATAGCCGCCGGATGTCCGGGCCCATCGCCTGCCAGGTGCCTTGCTCATCCCGCCGCGCGTCGATACCCGGAGGGTACTCGCCCATCACCAGGCGATAGGCCGTCACTCCCAGCGCGTACAAGTCATCCGCTGGCGACGGAGGGTAATACCCGTCTGGCTCGTGGAGAGCGCGGAGGTAGAACAGCCTCGCCTGCGGGGAGAGATACTCCAGAGTCACCGGCGGCAGCGACTGCCACGTCAGCCGCTGTGCCCCCTGAAAGTGGCACGAGCCGAAGTCGATGAGCACCGCGCGCCTGTCCGACAACCTGACCAGGACGTTGGCTCCCTTCACGTCCCGGTGCACCGCTCCCGCGGCATGAAGGGCCTGAAGCGCCCGCGCCAACTGCGCCAGCACCCGGCACAGGTGCTGACGTGAGGGTGAGTGCTGCTCGGCCCAGGCATACAGGGGCGGTCCCTCGACCCACTCCATGACGAAGAACGGGTACTCGTCTCGCGAGGGATTCCGCTTCCCGCCCCGGTCCAGCAGGCGCGGAATGCTGGGGTGGCTCAGTCGCGACAGCAGCTCCACCTCGCGCTCCATGCGCCAATTCCACACGCCCAGGGACACCTTGAACGCGCCGAGCTCCGAGCGCCTCCAGCCCCTGCGCTCAGCAAGGTAGACGGCACCGTAGGCGCCCTGGCCCTGCCAGGCCTTCACCCGCCATGCTCCGACTCGCGTTCCTGAGGTCAGCAGGTGCACAGGGCTCCCCGAAGACTCGCTCCACCGCTCAGCCTCTGAGGACTGTCCCTTAGAACAGGGTGCCAGGTGACTTCCAGCGGCGAGTTAGGGCTGAGCACCCACCGTCGTGGAGAAGCTCAAATCGTCCCAGCACACGCCGAAGCTGTCGGTAATCTCCACCAGCTCGACGCGGGTGATCTCCCCCAGGGCCGACAGGTCTACCGGGAAGGGAACGAACCCCTGCCCCTGGCCGGTGTACTCGATGCGGGTGATAGGCTGGCCGGGACGGTGGACGCGGACGGCGAAAGCCTTGCCGGTCTCATTGACGCCCACGGCGTTGATCTTCACGTCCCGGGCAGACCGGGTGAAGTCGATGTACGTGTCGGACATGAAATCCTGGGCGCAGAGGATGTTCGGCACGGAGGTCTTGAAGAGGGAGGCCTGGTTTCTCGTGACGTTGGCTTGCCCGGTGGCCGAGGACAGAGTGACCTCCGGATACTGATTGGTGACGCCGACGCCATCCGCCAGGTTGTCGAAGTTGATGGTGACCTGCACCCGCTGCACGGGGGTGACGGCGTTGGAGGGACTGGACGGCAGCGAGGGGCCCACGGCGTTGAGGGCCTGGACGGTGAAGGTATAGGCGGTGCCGGCGGTGAGGCCGGTGACCTGAGCCGAGGTGCTCCCCGCGCCGAGGGTGAGCTGCAC
>DASVVJ010000804.1:0-16366 GCA_036389955.1 Myxococcaceae bacterium | reverse complement strand
GTCGGTCATCGGGTACAGCTCGCTCGGCGTGCTGCTCGGGAAGTTCTTCAAGAGCTACCAGGAGGGCTATGCCTATGGCGTGCTCGCCTGCACGCTCGTGGACCGGTACAACCTGTCCAACGAGCGGGTCCGGGCGCTCTTCAATTTGGAGATGATCAGCTACTGGTGCCGGCCGCTGGCGGCCGCGCATGAGCTGGCCCTGAGCGCCTTCCAGAACGCGGTCCAGACCAACAACTACCTGTTCGCCTGCTACATCGTCGGCCACATCGTGTGGAACCGGATGGCCATGGGGCACTCGCTGGACGACGTCTACCAGGACAGCGTCGCCCGGATGGACTTCATGCGGAAGACGGGCTTCGTGGGGGTAGTGGAGACCACCCTCATCGTCCTGCGCTACATGCAGACGCTGCGAGGCCGCTCGCCCGAGTTCGGCACGCTGGACGGGGAGGGCTTCGACGAGAAGACCCTCGAGGCCGAGTTCGGCCCGGCCCACATGAGCAGCATGGTGTGCCAGTACTGGCTCGCCAAGCTGCAGGCGCGCTTCATGTGCGGCGCTTACGCGGAGGCGCGTGAAGCGGGAGACCAGGCCGCGGCGTTCATCTGGTCCTTCATCGGCATCATTCCGCTGCTGGACTTCCACCTCTTCCGCGCCCTGACCCTGGTCGCATGCTGCGAGGGAGCAGACGAGCCACAGCGGCAGCGGTACCTCGAGGACGCCGAGGCCCACCGGCAACAGCTCAAGGAGTGGGCGGACAACTGCCCTGAGACCTTCGGCGCGCTGGAACGGCTGGTCTCCGCGGAGCTGGCCCGCGTGCGGGGCCGCGTGGACGAAGCGCTCCTCGCGTACGAGGAGGCCCTGCGAGCGGCCCGCGAGAACGGCTTCATCCAGCACCTGGCCCTGGTCTGCGAGCTGGCGGCGAGCTTCTACCGCCAGCGGCAGGCGCCCTTCATCGCGGAGGCCTATGCGCGCCAGGCCCGCGAGGCGTACGAGCAGTGGGGGGCCCACGGCAAGGTCAAGCAGTTGGACGCCCTGTGGCCGGGCCTGGTGATTTCGCCGGTGCCCTCGGGCACCAGCACCACCACCACCTCGGAGTCCCGGGAGCTCGACGCGCTCGCCGTGGTCAAGGCGCAGCAGGCCGTCTCCAGCGAGATTGTCCTCGAGCGGCTGGTGTCCACGCTCATGCGGGTGGCCACCGAGAATGCGGGAGCCCAGCGTGGAGCCCTGCTGCTGCCGCGCGGTGACAAGCTGGTGGTGATGGCGGACACGGACAGCGCCGCGGGCGGCGCGCAGGGCCCGCGGCACGAGGAGGCGGAGGCCACGCTGCCCTGGACGATCATCTCCTACGTCCGGCGCACGCACGAGCATGTGCTCATTGGCGACGCGGCGGTGTCTCACCCGTTCTCGTCCGAGCCCTACTTCGAGCACAGCGGCGCCAGGTCCGTGCTCTGCCTGCCGCTGCTGCGCCAGGACTCGCTGTCGGGAGTGATGTACCTGGAGAACAGGCTCGCCTCCGGAGCGTTCACACCGGTCCGCATCACGCTGCTGGGGCAGCTCGCCTCGCAGGCCGCCATCTCGATCGAGAACGCGCGGCTGTACGCCGAGCTCCAGCGCACCGAGGCCGCCCTGCGCAGCGCCAACGACGAGCTGGAGCGGCGGGTGGAGGAGCGCACGCGCGAACTCAAGCAGGCGCAGGCCCAGCTGGTGGACACGGCGCGCGCGGCGGGCATGGCCGAGATTGCCTCCAACGTGCTGCACAACGTCGGCAACGTGCTCACCAGCGCCGGCATCAACGTGGAGCAGATGCGCGATGCCGTCGCGGCCTCGCGCCTCGACCGGGCGGATCAGCTCGCCGCCATGCTCAAGGAGCACCGGGCGAACCTGGCGGAGTTCCTGACGCACGACCCGCGAGGCCACGTGCTGCCGGACTACCTCATGGCCCTCACCGAGGAGCTGCGCCACGAGCGGACCCAGCTCCAGGAGAACCTCAGTGAGATGGGCCTGCACATCGAGCACATCCGCGCCATCGTCCGGGTGCAGCAGGACTACGCGAAGACGTCACTGTTGATCGACGAGTGGGACCTTACCCAGCTCATCGAAGACAGCCTGCGTTTCCAGATGGCCGCGCTGCAGCGTCACGGCATCTGCGTGAAGCGCGAGTTCGACCCGGTGCCCAAGGTGCGGGTGGACAAACACAAGGTGTTGCAGATCCTCATCAACCTCATCAGCAACGCCAAGTACGCGATGGACGACGTCCCCGAGGGACAGCGCCACCTGTGCGTGCGGCTCACAGCCCAGGGGAATGTGGCCCGGATCCAGGTGGTGGACAGCGGCAAGGGCTTCGCCCAGGAGATCAGCAGACAGCTGTTCACGCACGGCTTCACCACGCGCAAGGAGGGCCATGGCTTTGGCCTGCACTCGAGCGCGCTGGCGGCGCAGGTGATGGGAGGCCGCCTCCAGCTTGAGAGCGACGGCCCCGGCAAGGGGGCCACGGCCACGCTCCTGCTGCCGCTGCCCCGGTGACGAGGCACCTGTTACGTCTTTCTTGAGTTCAGCACCGGCAAATTCGCAAAATGACGCTCTGCCACCATTTCACCGGGGGAGCCTGTGTTGCAGAGCAAGCGCGTCGTTCTGATGTTGGGTCTTCTCGCGGGGCTCCTCGCGGGCTGTCCGGATGATCAAGAGCCGGACGGTGACACGCCAGACTCCGGAGCTTTGCCCTCCGACGCAGGGGCCAGTGATGGCGGCGCCACGCTCCCCGACGCAGGCGGTAGCGATGGTGGTGCCGAGCCACACGATGCCGGAGTCACCGATGCGGGCACCGAGCCGCACGATGCCGGAGTCACCGACGGCGGCACGACGCCCACCAGCGATGGCGGGAGCGGCGATGCCGGCCCCGTGGCCGACACGCTCGCCCCGACGTGGGGCACCGGGAGCGCCCTGAGCGCCGAGGCCACCAGCCCCACTTCGCTCCTGCTGAGCTGGTCCTCCGCGAGCGACAACGTCGGCGTCACGATGTACCGCCTCTTCCAGAACGGCACGCAGCTCGCCGAGCTGCCGGCCAGCACTCGCCAGCAGCGCGTCACCGGCCTCGCGGCGGGGAGCCAACACCACTTCAAGGTGGAGGCGGGAGACCTGGCGGGCAACTTCTCCTCGGACGGCCCCGCGCTCGAGGCCAACGTGGTGCCTCCGAATCCCACGATCATCGCTCCGCCCGTGGACGGGACCGTGGCCACCACCCTGGCCGATGCCACCGCGTTTCTCTACACCGGGAACGATCCGCCTCAGCGGGGGGTGGCGCCGGGAACCATCGAGCCTCGCCGCGTCTCGGTGCTGCGCGGCCAGGTCCGTACCCGTGACGACGCGCCGCTGCCCGGCGTCACCATCCGGATCTCCGGCCACCCCGAGTTCGGCACGACCGTCTCACGCGCCGATGGAATGTTCGAGCTGGTGGTGAACGGCGGCGGCCCGCTCGTGCTCGACTACCAGAAGAGCGACTTCCTCCCCGTGCAGCGCACGGTCGTCGCTCCGTGGCAGGACTACGCCCGGGTGCCCACGGTGGTGATGATTCCTCAGGACACCGCGCACACCACCGTGCTCGCGCAGGCCACGACGGTTCAGGTGGCCCAGGCCAGCCCGGTGACGGATGCGGACGGCTCGCGCCAGCAGACGCTCCTGTTCTCGCCAGGGACCGAGGTGACCGTGGCGCTGCCCAATGGCGGGAGCGCTCCCCTCTCCTCGCTCACGGTCCGCGCCACCGAGTACACCGTGGGCCCCAACGGCCCCGCGGCGATGCCCGGCACGCTCCCGCCTCAGAGCGGCTACACCTATGCCGTCGAGTTCACGGTGGACGAGGCGCAGGGCGCGGAGGTGAGCTTCAACCCCCCGGTAATCTCCTACGTCCAGAACTTCATTGGCTTCCCCGTGGGCCAGGTCGTCCCGTCCGGCTATTACGATCGCACCCGCGGCATCTGGGTGGCCTCGGACAATGGAAAGGTGATCGCGATTGTCGGCCAGAGTGGCGGCCTGGCGGAGGTGGACCTCAATGGTGATGGCAATGCCGAAAGCGTGAGTGCGCTGGAGGCGCTGGGCATCACCGAGGCCGAGCGCACCCGTCTGGCAACGCTCTACCCGGCCGGCCAGACCCTGTGGCGCGTGCCGATTCCCCACTTCTCTCCGTGGGACTTCAACTGGCCGAAGGGCCCGCCACCGGGAGCCAGCGGTCCACCGGCGCCACCCCCACCGCCGCCGCCTCCTCCCAAACCCTGCACCGCCAGTGGCTCCATCATCGGCTGCGAGGAGCAGACCCTGGGCGAGGAACTCGCGGTGCCCGGCACCTCGCTGAGCCTGCGCTACCAGAGCGATCGGAGCGCCGGACGCAAGGAGCTGTATGCGTTCCCCATCGTCCTCAGCGGGCCCACCATCCCGTCCTCGCTGAAGCGGATTGATCTCGAGGTCCGTGTCGCCGGCCAGTTTGTGCAACAGAGCTTCCCCGCCGCGCCTGGGCAGAGCACGACCTTCGTGTGGGACGGCAAGGACGCCTTCGGCCGGAAGCTGCAGGGACGCCAGCCCGCCCATGCGCGCGTGGGCTTCGTCTATGGCGCCGTCTACCAGCAGCCCTCGGAGGTGCAGAAGGCGTTCGGCACCTTCTCCGGCGTGCTGTCCGGCAGTCCAGCGCGTGACGAGGTCACCATCTGGAGCGACCGGTTCGCCGGGCTCGGGCCGTGGGACGTGCGCCGGCAGGCGGGGCTGGGCGGCTGGAACCTGAACGTGCACCATGGTTGGGATCCGGTGAGCAAGGTGCTCTTCATGGGTGACGGCACCCAGCGCAGCGCGGAGGCCCAGGTCAACGTCATCAACTCGGTCGCCGGAACGCTGGGCATCGAAGGCTGCTGCGGGGACGGCAATCCCGCTACCTCGGGGGCCTACCTGAGGCGGCCGCGCGGAATCGCGGTGGGCCCGGACGGCAGCCTCTACATCGCGGACCGCATGAACCACCGGGTCCGCAAGGTGGACCCGGATGGAATCATCCACACGATCGCGGGCAATGGGAACGCCGGCAACGCGGGCGAAGGCGGCCCCGCCACCGCCGCGCAGCTCTACTTCCCCATGGGGCTCGCCCTCGCGCAGGACGGCTCGCTCTACATCTCCGAGCCCGACGACAGCCGGATCGTCCGGGTGAGTCCGGATGGGGTGTTGACCCGGTTCGCTGGCAATCACGTCACCGGAAACACTGGCGATGGTGGCCCGGCCACCGAGGCATCGATTGGTACGCCCTGGAGCGTGGCGGTGGGCCCGGACGGAAGCGTGTACTTCGGCGACGGCATCTACCACGTCGTCCGCCGCATCGCCCCGGATGGCACCATCCACCGCTTCGCGGGGACGGGCGTGGCCGGCTTCGGCGGAGATGGGGGGCCCGCCCTCTCGGCACAGTTCAACCGCCCGCTCGGCGTGGCGACCGGGCCCGATGGCAGCGTGTACATCGCGGACTTCAACAACCTCCGGGTCCGCCGCGTCGGGCCGGATGGAATCATCCGCACCTTTGCCGGCAATGGGAACGGGGGTGGCACCGGCAATGGAGGCCCCGCCCTCTCCGCCACCTTCCAGTGGCCGATCTCCGTGGCCGTGGCGGACGACGGCCGGGTCTTCATCGCCGAGGACCATGGTGGCCGGGTGCGCATGGTGGGCACCGATGGGATCCTCACCCTGGTGGCGGGGCAGGATGATGGGGCCAGCAATCCGCCCACCGGCGACAGGGGGCCCGCGGTCGGCGCGTTCCTGAACACCGCGTACAACCTCGCGGTCAGCCCGGATGGCAAGAGCCTGTACCTCAACAGTCCCTCGACCATCCGCCGGGTCGCCTCACCGCTCCCGATCGCCGTGGGTGATCTGTTCGTGCCCTCCAGCGATGGCAGCGAGGTCTACGTGTTCTCACCCCAGGGGAGACACCTGCGCACGCTCGACTCGCTGACCGGCGACACCGTCTTCTCCTTCACGTACGACAGCGCCAACCGGCTCATCGGCGTCACCGACGCGGACGGCAAGGTGACCCAGATCCAGCGAGACACGCAGGGCAACCCCACCGCGATCGTCTCGCCGCGCGGGCACATCACCACCCTTACCCTCGACGCGGATGGCAACCTGGCCACCTTTACCAACCCGGCGCAGGAGACCACCCAGTTCACCTATACGCCGGACGGGCTGCTGCAGACCCTCACGGATCCTCGCGGCAAGGTGCACCGGTACACCTATGACGCGGACGGAAGGCTGATCAAGGACGAGGCTCCGGCCGGCACCGTGCGCACGCTGACGAGGACCGTGCGTCCCGACGGCTTCACCGTCCAGGTCTCCACGACGCTGGGCCGGACGAACACCTACACCACGCGGCGCCACTCCAACGGGGTGCTCGATCGGACCATCACGGACGCCTCGGGGGGCGTGACGCTCTATCGCACCCAGCCGGATGGGACGAACGTGACCGTGTACCCGGACGGCAACATTGCCACCTTCTCCTCGGCGCCTGATCCGCGCTGGGGAATGCTGGCTCCGTATGTCGCCGCTTCCACCCTGACCACGCCGCAGGGCCGCAAGCTCGTCACCACGATGACTCGCACCGTCACGCTGGCCGACCCGCTCAACCTGCTCAGCGTCCAGACCCAGACGGACACCCAGACGATCAACGGCCACCCCCATACGCGGACCTTCCATCGCGCCACTCGCACCGTCACCGAGGTCAGCGCGGAGGGCCAGCGGACGACGCTGACGCTCGATGCGGGCGGCCGCCTCACCGCGATCTCCGCCCCCGGGCTGAGCGAGGCACGGCTCACCTACAACTCCTATGGAGAGCTGATGCGCGAAGAGCGGGGGACGCGGTTCCGCGAGTACACCCGGGACGCGCGCGGGCGCCCCATCGAGGTGGTGGACGAGTCCGATGTGCATCGGCTGTACACCTACGACGATGCGGGGCGCGTGCTCACCGCGACCGCGCCCAGCGGGCGCACGCTCACGTTCCAGTACGACGCGAGCGGCAACCGCACCCGGCTCGGGACTCCCACGGGCCGCCAGCACCAGTTCGGCTTCAATGACGAAGACCTGTTCCAGTCACACACGCTGCCCAGCGCGGCGGGCCCCTACCTCTGGAGCCGCGACCCGGATGGGTTGATCGACACCTTCGGCATCCCGAGCGGCCAGGAAGAGGAGCACACGCTTGATCCGGGTGGGAGACTCTCACGGACCCAGTACGCCGAGGCGACGATCGACTACAGCTATGCCGGGAACACCCCGCGGCTGGCCAGCATCTCACGCACCGCGTCCGGAGGCGGGGCTGTCGAGCGCCTCACCTACACCTATGACGGCTCGCTGCTCTTGAGCGTGACCTCCATAGGCTCCGCTCCCGGAACGTACCAGTACGCCTATGGGAACGACCTGCTCTTCTCGGGGCGCACCTTCACGAGCGGCGGCGACACTCAGAGCGTGGTGACGACGCGGGACCGTGATGGAAAGATGATCACCTTCGGTCCATTCACCTACGATCGCCAGACGCCGGAGCGGTCCGCCAGCCAGATCCGCGACGCCGCGCTCGACCTGGGCTTCAGCTTCAATGACCAGGGCCGTATCTCCGGAAGGTCGCACAAGGTGGCGGGCCAGGTGCTGTACCAGGTGGCGTACACCTTCGACGGCGCGGGGCGGGTGGCGCGCAAGGTGGAGACGATCAACGGGGCGGCGGTGACCTTCGACTACGTGACCGATGCGGACGGGCAGCTCACGGCGGTCAAGCGCGATGGGGTTCAGGTGGAGCACTTCACCTACGACGACGAGGGCAACCGCCTGAGCCGCCTCATCGGCTCGAACGTCGCCGAGGACGCTCATTACGACACGCTCGACCGGCTGCTGGACCGGGGAGGCACGGTCTACGGGTTCAACGCCGACGGCTTCCTCACGGCGCGCGGAGTGGACGCGTTCTCCTACAGCGCGCGTGGCGAACTGCTCTCGGCCACCGTGGGAGGCGTCACCGTCACCTATGCCTACGACGGCCACGGGCGCCGGGTGGCGCGCATCTCCCCCCAGGGGACGGAGCGCTACTTCTACGGCAACCCGGATCGGCCCTTCGAGGTCACCCACGTACGAGATGGCGCGGGTGTCCTGTCCAGCTACTACTACGACGAGGCGGGGCTCCTGTTCGCGTTCGAGCGGGCGGGCAGCCGCTACTACGTCGCCACTGACGGCGTTGGCTCTCCGCGGTTGATCGCCGATGCCACTGGCGCCGTAATGAAGACGCTGGAGTACGACAGCTTTGGCGTGCTGCTCTCCGACAGCGCGCCCGGGTTCGCGTTCCCGTTCGGATTTCAGGGCGGCCTGGCGGACCCGCTCACCGGACTGGTTCGCTTCGGGGCTCGCGATTATGAGCCGTCGTCGGGCCGTTGGATGGCCCGGGATCCTTCCCTGTTCGAGGGCGCGCAGCTCAACCTCTACGCCTTCGTGGGAAACAACCCGGTGAGCGCCCGGGATCCAGAGGGCCGCCGGGAGGAGGCCATCTCCGCGAGCTACTACTATGGCGGAGGCGGAGGCGGCACCCTGTCGAATGGCCCGGGCGGCCTCACCGGGTGCATCGAGGTCGGCGCGGGCTTTGGAGGGGGCGTGAGCTTCGGCACCTCGGACAGCCCGCCAGAGACCAGCGCCGCCCTCGATTTCAGCTACGGCCCCATCAACGCGGGGTGGAACTCCAAAGGGGGGCTTTATGGCAGCGCAGATGGGTTTTTTGGCACCACTTTGGCTTCTCCCTCCCCCAAGTTCGAAGCCGGAGCGAAGTTCATCTTCCAGAAGTGCTGGAAGCTGTGGACGCCGCCGAAGCCGGAGGCCACCAAGTGCTCCCCGGTCCCAGGGCCTGTGCCGGCACCTCCTCCGCCACCGCCTCCCGGGAGCGGAGGGCCGCCCGGGCCCAGTGGCCCTCCCCGGGGCCGTTAGCAGCCGTCGGCAGAGGCGCCGGCGGCCCTCTCACGAAGCGGCCGGTCGAGACGGGAGACCCGCTTACTCCTTCAGCCAGTCGGGGTAGGCGACCTCCATCAGCCCGTGGTTCCACGACGCGTACGCGGCCTCGTCCGCCCTCGGGTAGGGCTGGCCGAAGGTCTCCTGGAAGTAGCGGCCCCAGTCAGGCTGCCGCCCGTCCTCGTCCTTGAAGCCGTACTCCTTGGCGAGCTCCCAGGAGCTGAAGACGCGGCCGGACTTGGATGCCACGTTCGGATCAGCCGCCAGCGCGGCGACCGCCCGGCCCACGTAGAACGGCGTCTCCGAGGCGATAAAGTGCCGATCCCTGGCCACGGCGTCGCGCCAATTGGCCTCCGTGACGCCGAAGTGTTCGAGCATCGCCTCGGAGCGAAGAAACCCCGGCGTCACCGCGAGCGCGGTGATGTTCGAGCGGCGCTTGAGCTCCCAATTCATCGCGAACGCCAGCCGGATGACCGCGTTCTTCACCAGGTCGTAGAAGAGGTTGCCCCGGTAGGCGAAGGTGTCTCCGTCGGTCACTTCGACGATGAGTCCCCGCTTTCTCTCGAGCATGAGCGGCACCGCGTAGCGGCTGGTGAGGATGTGCGAGAAGATGCCGCGCTCCATCAGCATCCGGCCCTTGTCCTGCGCGAGCTTCCAGAAGGGCTGGCCGAACTCCGTCAGCTCGTCCCCTCCCCAGACATCGTTGACGAGCACGTCGAGCCGGCCCTGCTCGCGGCGGATCTGCTCGCACAGCGCCACCACTTCGGACTCGACGGTGTGGTCCACCCGTACCGCGATGCCGCGGCCTCCCCGCTTGCCGACGAGCTCGGCCGTCTCCTCGATCGTCTCGGGCCGCGTGCCCGTCGCGGGCCGTCCCCGGACGCTGCGCCCGGTGCAGTACACCGTGGCGCCCGCCTCTCCCAGGCTCATCGCGATGGCCCGCCCGGCCCCCCGTGTGGCTCCCGCGACCAGCGCGACCTGTCCTTCCAATGGCTTCATGGCTCTCCTCCACGGCCGGGTCTGTGTCCGTCCCCTGTGCCAGCCGTTTCGAGCACCGTACGTGCCTATACCTGACAGCTTGTGTCAGGATTGCCAGGCCAGGCTCTGGACGTCATGCGTGCGGATCGACTCGTCAGCCTCATCATGCTGTTGCAGAGCCGGCCCCAGTGGACGGCGGGGGAGCTCGCACGGCGTCTGCAGGTCTCCGAGCGCACCATCTACCGCGACCTCGATGCGCTCTCGGGCACCGGCGTGCCGGTCGTTGCCACGCGGGGGCCGAGTGGAGGCGTGGCGCTCCTGGAAGGCTGGCGCACGCAGCTCACCGGGCTTACACGGACGGAGGTTCATGCGCTGGCCGCCGTGGGCGCCCCGGGCGCGCTCGAGGACCTGGGCCTGTCCGCTCCGCTGCGCAGCGGGCTCGTGAAGCTCGCGGCGTCGCTGCCCTCGCTGCAGCAGTCCGTCATCGAGTATGCGCGCCAGCGGCTCCATGTGGACCCATCGCCCTGGTTCTCCTCCGGGCGGGAGAGCGTGCCGCACCTGTCCGTGCTGAGAGATGCCGTGTGGCAGAACCGCCGGGTCCGGCTGGCCTACCGCGACTTCGACGGGCGCCGCACCCGGCGAGACGTGGAGCCATACGGGCTCGTCATCAAGGCCGACCGCTGGTACCTCGTCGCGGGCACCGAGCGGGGGCCCAGCACCTTCCGTGGGGCACGCATCGAAGGCGCCCGGCTGCTGAGCACGACGTTCGAGCGTCCCGCCCGCTTCGAGCTGGCGGCGTTCTGGAAAGAGTGGTGCGTGCGGTTCGCCGAGCGCCGGGCCCAGTACGAAGTCACCCTGCGCATCACCCCGGCGGGTGAGGAGGCGCTCCGGCCCATCCGGTCTCCGGCGGATCAGGCGCGCATGGCCGAGGCCCGGCCCGCTCGGAACGGCACGAAGCAGGTCACCCTCGACTTCGAGCGGGAGACCATCGCCCTGTCACAGCTTTGCACCCTGGGGCGCACGGTCGAAGTGCTCGCCCCTGAAGCCCTGCGCTCCCGGCTTCGGGAGATGGCCGAGGACTTGATGGCCCTCTACGGCCCGGCTTGAAATTGGAAGCGGCGGCAATCGAACCCGCCGTTCGGAGCTCCTGGCGAGAGCGCTCCGACCTGGTCGAGCGCAGTTCCCGTAGGACTTCCTGGCACGGCACTTCCAGAGCGGGCTTGGCGGCGCTCCGTGGGAGCCTACCTCTACTCCGCCTCTCCACCCTCGGGCGGCTTCATCGGGCTGCGGGGGATGATCTCCACCTGCAGCAGCCGCTCCATCAGTCGGCGCTTTTTCTCCGGTGGAAGATTGGCCACGGTCTGCAACAGCCGCTTTTCCTCCTCGGAAGGTGGTGGCAACTCGGGGACGTCTTCGTCGTTGTCAGTGGGGCTCATTCTCGGTTCCTTGCAAGGCTCACTCGTGGAGGCTCTCTTCAAGGCTGGCCGTCAGGCTCGCTCGCAGCCGCTCCTGGGCCTGCGTGAGGCGCACCCCTTCGCATTCCGCCTCGAAGAAGGTATTGGCGGCCCGCCTGAGAGCATTCCGCTTTTGCCGAGCCAGGAGGATGATCACCCCTTCCGCCCTTGAATTTTCCTCCCACTGCTCGATGACGCGGACGCAGTGGTTGAACATATGGGCCACCATGCAGCGCTTCGCCTTGGGCGGGAGTGCGTTCACCTTCTCGGCGAGCCCCGTGCCAGGAAGCGCCTCGTTCCAGAGGGCAACGCAGCCACGCGACGGCCCCACATCCTCCTCGGTGGCCGACACGTAAAGTCCGGGCAACTCCACGCCGAGGAGAACCGGCAGTTCAGGCCCCCGCTTCCGGCTCGCACGCGGCTCGTCCCCCGCCCAGAGGCCTGGCTCCAGCGAGGGAGGAAGCTCGCGCTGGTGCGGCGAGCGTGGCGGCGGCTGTGTGAACGAGCCCGGCTGGCCCACCACGGGAGCGCCGTGGCCAGGGCGAGCGGGCGGAGCAGGGGGAGGCGCGACGGTGGTGCCGCGGTGCAACTCGCGTCCTGGCGCAGCGCAACCGGCAACCATCAGAAAGAGAAGGAGCAAGCGCATAGCGGTGTTCCCACAATCAACCAACCTGCCAAAGGCGAGGGCTGTACCCGTGGGCAACCTCCACGGAGCGGCCCTTGAGGCCCGATGACTGAGTTGGCCACGAATGGCCTACCCCTTCAAGCGGCGGCAATCGAACCCGCCGCTGGGAACTTCTGGCGAGCGCGATCCAATTCGCTCGAGCGCGGCCGAGGAACGTGAGGGACCCGGCGCGGCTCCCACACGGAGAGTGCGTGGCCACTTCATGCCATCGATGCGTTGCATGAGTGGATACGGAGGGCTGTCCGCAGGGTCACCTCCGCCCGTGCTGGGAATGCAGTATTGTCCACGCCCTCTCATCCCTGGGGGGGTAGATGGGTTCGACGTTCACGTGGCTGGATCATTCCGAGCACGACCGGCGGCGGGTGCTCGAGGCGGTTGACCGCTTCAAGGAGACCGACACCCGGGACGAGTTGGGCCTGGGTTCCATCCGCGACACCTTCGCGAACCTGCTCTTCCCCGGTACGAGCACCATCCAGACACGCGCGCGCTACTTCCTCTTCGTGCCATGGATGTACCGCCAGCTCCACGAGAAGCGCGTCAGCGCCGATAAGGTGGGAGCCCGCGCACGCAAGGAGGAGATTCAGCTGCGTGACGCGCTGCTCAAGGCCGAGGACACGACGGGCGTGCTCGGCAAGGTCGCCGGAGCGGCCCTCAAGCGCCTGCCGAGCAACGTTTACTGGCAGGGCCTCGGTGCCTGGAAGATTCGCCTCTACTCGGGCTCGCAGCAGGAGTACCACCGGTACTTCGAACGTCTTCACGGTGCGGACGAGGGGGGGCGCGACGACGACGGTGAGCCGCTTGAGGGCTTGAGAGTGCCCTGGCACCCCCACCTTCCGCCCGCCCCGCCAGATTTCCCCGAGGAAGCGGACTTCGAGCTGCGTGCCGACGAGGCGCGCTATCTCGCTGAACGCATCAAGATCTCCTCCCCGCGCTCACTCCTGGCTTTTCTGGTGGAGGACGGCAAGAGCGTCGCGGCCGACTATCCCTGGACGCACCCTCAGCTCGCCGAGTTTCCCTCTCACATCCAGGAAATCCTCCACCACGGCCAGCTGCTCGCCGAGTCGATGCACGGTGCGGCGCTGCTGTACAACCTGATGCTCGCGGAGGAGCTGCCCGCGGGTCCAAACAGAGACGAGCGCAGCGAGAGCTTCCGCGAGGCCCTCGCGGCCTGGTGCACGGAGCTGGAGCCCCGCCGCGCGGCCCTGGCGCAGTGGGATCGCAGCGGCTTCTGGACGCTGGTGCAACAACGCACCCGTGTCAGCACGATGACCTACCAGTTCGTGGAGCGCTGGTTGAAGCTCGAGCCGTGGGCGAGCATCCCCCGGGCCACGGACGACGCGACGCTCCGCAACCTGGTGCGCGAGCGCGAGCGGCAGCTGAAACGTGCCCGGGCCCGGCTCGGAAATCCCCGGGCGCTCGAGCTCTGGAATGGGGCGTCCGGTGTGGACCGGCTCGCTTACCGGTGGCCAAGCGCCGTACGCATCCTGGAAGACATCTACGCGGGGCTCGGAGGCCACCATGCTCGCGCCTGACACACGAAGGGTCCTGCTCGAGGCGCTCAGGCCCCCCGAGGGCTTCCGCATCGACCGCGCCATCGCGACCACGTACACCCTCGACCTGCTGGCCCTGCTTACCGCGCCGCTCGCCTTCTCGCTCTTCGACAGCATCGGTACGAAGGAGGACGCCGCGAGCAGTGCCGAGGCCGGCGAGCAGATGAACCCGTTCGCGCTCCTCAAGGCCGTGCGCTCCTACGCGGAGCGGACGACCGTCTTCTGTCAGAGCACGCGGATCTCCACCCCGGCCAGGTACCAGCGCCTCCTCGCCTACGTGGAGGACTCGGTCGTTGAAGTGAACGCTCCCAACCCGGCCGGTGTGTTCCATCCAAAGATGTGGGCGCTGCGCCTTGTCGGCGACGAGGAACAGGTTGAGTACAGGGTCCTATGCCTGTCTCGCAACCTCACGTTCGACCCATCGTGGGACACGATGCTGGTCCTGGAGGGGAAGCTGGCGGACAGGGAGCGGTCCTTCTCGGCGAACCGGCCCCTGGTGGACTTCTTCCGCGCCCTCCCCTCGTTGGCGGTGCGCCCCCCACCCCGGCGCGTCATGGACGACGTTGAGCTCATCGCGGACGAGCTGGGAAGGGTGCGCTTCGAACTCCCGTCCCCCTTCGAGAACCTCCAGTTCCATCCTCTCGGGCTGGAGGGCTACAAGCGCCTGCGCTTCCAGCGGACCTCTCGAGCGCTCATCGTGTCTCCGTTCGTCACCGCGCCGGCCCTGGAGGAGCTAACGGATGGTGGTGTCCTCGTATCTCGCGTGGACGAGCTGGCGAAGCTTCCCCGCGAGAGCCTGAAGCCGTTCGAGGTGTGCGTGCTGCATGACGGCGCGGAGATGCTCGAGCTCGCAGACACGGATGCCCCCCAGGCACACGGCGGGGAGAACTCGCCGCCGCCCTCGGGGTTGCACGCCAAGCTCATCGTCCAGGACGAAGGCTGGAACGCACACGTCTGGACGGGCTCCGCCAACGCCACGAGCGCGGCGCTTCACCAGAACGTGGAGTTCCTCGTCCAGCTCACCGGGAAGAAGAGCCAGGTCGGCATCGACGCGCTCCTGGACGGCCGGCAGGGTGAGCCAGGGCTACGCGCCCTGGTCGCGGCCTGGTCACTGCCAGAGGAGCCGCCCACGGAGGACTCTATCGCCAAGGCCCTGGAAGAGCGTCTGCGGATGGCCCGCGCTCAGCTCGGGAGGGTGCGGTGGGTCGCGGAGGTCCATGAAGGACCGGACGGATTCTCCACGCGCTTGCGCTCCGAGGATCCGGTGAGCGTGCCTGAAGACATCGCGGTGAGCGTGTGGCCCATCTCCTTGCCACGGGAGACCTATGCTCGCGGGCTCGAGACCCGGGCCGGACACGCGGATGTGGACTTCGCGGCCAGGAGCTTCGAGGCCCTGACGGGGTTCTTCGCATTCTCTCTGACCGCTACGTCGGGGCCGGAGAAGGCGGAGGTGGTCTTCGTCATCACCGCGACCCTTCTGAACGCACCAGCCAACCGGGCTGCGCGCATCCTGCAGTCGATGCTCGACGATCCGGCCAAAGTGCTTCGCTTCCTGCGGATGCTCCTGGCCACCGATCCGCTTGAGCTGCTGGAAGGAATGGCCGGCTTCGACAAGCCCGAAGCCGAGCCGGGCACGAAGGGCGCGAGCACAGGAGCGGAGGTTCCGCTCCTCGAGGCGATGATCAAAGCGCTGGATCGTGACCCCTCTCGCCTGGACGCCATCCATCAGGTGGTGCAGGACCTCCTCGCGACTGACGAGGGCCGGCAGCTGTTGCCGGAAGGGTTCCTCAAGGCGTGGGAGCCTATCTGGGCCGCACGGAAGTCCCTCACAGGGGAGGTGGCAGCATGAGCCGCACGGGAGATGCCGCGATCCTGGCCAGTGCCGCACAGGCCTTGCGAGGCCTGAAGGACTTCCAGCGTGAGACGGTCGAATACGTCTTCGATCAGCTTTTCATGCCGGGCGCCTCGGGACGCTTCCTGGTGGCCGACGAAGTCGGCCTGGGCAAGACGATGATCGCCAAGGGCGTCATCGCGCGAACCATCGAGCACTTGCGCGACCGGGTGGACCGGCTGGACGTCGTCTACATCTGCTCCAACACAGACATCGCCCGCCAGAATGTCAGCCGTCTCAAGCTGGAGGGAGAGCACGTCACGTTGGCCTCCCGCCTGACGCTGCTGCCCAGGGAGTCCCAGCGGCTCAAGGACTCTCCGTCCCGCATCAACTTCATCTCCTTCACGCCCGCGACCTCCTTCGATCTCAACGGGGGCCTGGGCCATGTGGAGGAGCGGCTCCTGCTACACACCATGCTGAGCGATCTCTGGAGCTTCGGTAACAGTGCTCCGGCGATGAACGTGCTCCAAGGCCACGTGGACAGCGAGCGCTTCCGTGCCAAAGCCAGGACACGCGACCTCTCGGAGTTCGACCCGTCCGGTGAGAGCACGCGGTTCTTCGCGGCGGAGCTTGCCAGGCGCGCCGCGGCCGCCAGGGCCCGGGGCGAGCCGGACCTGCGAGCACGCTTCGAGGAGCTCTGCCAGGCCTATCCGACCTCCAGGAGCAACCCGGACGCCGCGACGTCGCGGCTGCGCTCACAGCTGGTGGGAGAGCTGCGCGCCGCGTTGGCCTCCAGCTGCGTGGCCACCCTGGAGCCGGACCTCGTCATCCTCGATGAGTTCCAGCGCTTCAGCCACCTGCTCGATGGCGAGGACGAGGCGAGCG
>DASVVJ010000803.1:0-18255 GCA_036389955.1 Myxococcaceae bacterium | reverse complement strand
AGTCTGCCTCGGGGGAGGTGTGGACCACCTGGAGGACGACAGGCACGGCCAAGACGACCCGCGCGATGGCAAGCTTGTGGACGGGCACCCGCGGCTCGCAGAGCCGCTACTTCACGTTGGGCACCGTGGGCCGGCTGACCTTCTTCGCAGCCTCGGACGGCAGCCCGGGGGAGATGCTCTGGCGGACGGATGGGACCGAGGCCGGGACGATCGCGCTCGGGACCTTTGTCGCGCTGGCCCCGGAGGATGACAACTTCTCCTGGCTCCACCGCTCCGCGGCCACGGGCGTGGGCGACACGCTCTTCTTCGCGGCGGATGAAGGGGTCCATGGCCTCGAGCTGTGGAAGAGCGATGGCTCCGCCCTGGGCACGGTCCTGGTTGAAGACTTGAGCCCGGGCTCCGCCTCCTCCTACCCCAGGGAACTCACCGAGCTGAATGGGTCGCTGTTCTTCACCGCTTATGACCAGGTCCACGGGATGTCACTCAGGCGGAGCGATGGAGTCACCACCGAGCTCGTCAAGGCCATGGGCTCGGAGAGTTCCAGCGGATACCTCGAAGAGCTCACCGCGATGCAGGGCCTGATGTACTTCGCGGGGGATGATGGGACCTCGGGCACCGCGCTGTGGAAGAGCGATGGCACGGCGAGCGGGACAAGCCTGGTGAAGGCCCCTCTGGCCGGCGAGTACGTCTCGCTCTGGGCACTCACGGAGATGAATGGCACGCTGTTCTTCGCCGCCAGCGACGGATACGGCCTGGTGCAGCTCTGGAAGAGCAACGGCGGGGCGGCCGACACGGTGCTCGTCAAAGACGGGTTCGATTACGTGGAGCTGATCTACCCGGTGCCGTCCCAGGGACTGCTCTACTTGAGCGCGAGCGACAGCGCCCACGGCTACGAGCTATGGCGGAGCGACGGGACGCAGGGCGGGACGTACCTGCTCAAGGACATCCAGCCGGGGGCGGGCTCTTCGGGCGCGCATGCGGTCACCCCCGTCAGCACTGGGGTGGTGTTCACCGCCTACGCGGAGACCCAGGGCTCGGAGCTGTGGCGGACGGACGGCACGCAGGCGGGCACGGTCCTGCTCAAGGATGTCTGGCCCGGCGTGCGCAGTGGCGTGCGTCCCGTGTATCCCGAGGACTCGATTGTCGAGATGCTGGGGATGGAGGATCGCGGCCTGGCGCTCTTCACCGGCGTGACCGAGACGGGGGGGGCGGAGCTGTGGCGGACGGACGGCACGGCGGCGGGCACGGTCCGGCTGGTGGACTTGGTGGCGGGTGCTGGCTCGTCCGAGCCGGGCTCCTTCGCCCGGATGGGAGACCGGCTCTTCTTCATGGCGGGGGATACCGCGCGGGGCCGTGAGCCGCGGTTCCTCTTCTTCCCCAAGGCGCTTGGCTCAGCGCTCGGCGCTGCGGTCATCCAGGGGAATACCTGCGCCGCGTTGGCTCAAATCACCCCGAGCTGCACCGCCAACGCCCTGGCGCCAGACTCCTCGTTCTCCTGGACCGCGCCCTCCGCGGGCACCTTCACTTTCACCACGGAGGGGTCCAGCTATGACACGAGCCTGGAGGTGTCGAATCCGGGGACCGAGGCCTCACTCGGATGCAACGACGACACGGGGGACTCGCTCCAGTCCGCGGTGACGGTGAGCCTGTCCGCCGGACAGACGGTCTTCATCACCGTCGATGGCTATGACACGGAGTGCGGTCCCTTCGTCCTCAACATCCTGTCCGCACCGTGAGCCACCTGCAGCCTACGGGTTCGGTTTCAGCATGGACTTGATTGTCTCGAGGACTCTCTCTGGAGGCGCGGGAGGGAGCCCTCGAGCCCCTTTGGGACCCTCGAACGGCACCGCGTCTCCTGGAGCGGGAGTCTCGTTGCCCGCCATGTCCACGGCGATCAGCCGCGCGGTGTAGCGCTGGCCTTCCTCGAACTGGAAAGGACCGCCGCACATGTCGCGGCCGAGAGCCACCTGCCCCTCCCGGGGAGTGACGCGGAAGCGCACGGGCTCGCCACCCGAGACATTTCGCAGCTCGGCGAGCACCTGCACCTGGGAGCCTTCGTCCTCCACGCCAGCCGACACGTGGACGAAGATTTCGGGACCGCACCCCATTCTCTCCACACTCTCGCTGAGCCAGCCTGGCGCCTGCCGCCAGCGAGGAGGGCTCACGTCCTCGGAGCCCACCGTCCAGGCGATGGGCACGTACTGTTCACCCGACCAGGCCTCGGCGGGGAGCGGCCGGAGCTTCGAGTCCCCGGGCGGAGTGAGGCGCAGCGTGTAGCGCAGCCCGGGCCGCAGCGGGCGTTCCGGCCGCAGGACGGCCTGCGTCACCTGCCGCTGGCCCGGGTAAACGGCGAGGACCCGCAGGGGAACCTCGTCCTGCTCGGCCACCAGCCGGGGAGCACTCCTGGCGAGGGAGGCCACGGACTCCTGAAGCCGTCCAAATCCCTCCAGCACGATCTGTCCGTTGGCCGGCAGGGGTTGGCTGGGTGAGGGCCAGACGGAGAGAGACTCCATCGCGCACTTCGCGAGGACGACCCGGGGCAGAACGAGAGCCAGAACACAGAGCAGGCGGAGCATGCCGGGAGAGACAACTCCACCCGCCCCAGGGTTCCCAGAACATGACGGGTCACCCACGGCGACCCAGCTGGCTCAGTAAGGCATCTCCAGCTTGATGTTGAAGATGTACGAGACGCTGATGGGCTTGCCCTGCCACGTCACCGGGGTGTAGCGCCACGTCTCGAGAGCAGAGAGCACGGCCACGTCCATGTGGGGCAGGCCCTTGATGAGCTTGCAGGTCTCCACCTCGCCCTCACGGGTGATGACACACTTGGCCACGAGCATGCCCTTGACGCGGGCCTCGAGCGCCTCACGGGTGTACTGGATGGGAGCGCCGGAGATCCGCTTGGGCGCCTTCATGCCCCCGCCAAAGGCGACCACCTCCTCGCCCGTGGGCTCCAGCGAGGTGAGCGTCTGCTCCAGACCGGCCACCGCGGGAGCGCCTGGCACGCCGCCCTCATCCACCCCGTCCTCGTGGCTGCCGGGGATGTAGGGCAGCTCGTCCTCGGGCTCGTCCGGCGTGGTGGGAGGCTCCACCTCGGGCGGAGGCGTGGGCGGGATGACGGCGGGCTGCACCAGCTTCTTGGGCTTGGGCTTCGGCTTAGGCTGCGCCGCCGGCTTGGCCTTGGCGGGGTTCGGGTTGCCTCGGGGCGGCTGGGGCGGCTGGAAGACAACCACCGGCGGCACCTTCACCTCGGGCTCCTCCATGGTGACGCCCGCCGAGACGAAGAGCAACGCGGCGACGATGCCCGCGTGCACCAGCACGGACACTCCGGCGCCCGTGCCAAAACGACCTGCGCGCCACCCCTTCTGCTCGATCACTGACTGGAACATGTTGGCCTCCCGAGACGGGCGCGCATCGCCCGTCCTCACAAGGCTCAACCTAAGGAATCACGCGAGAGCGATGGCCGTGGGAGGTCCATCTTTCCGTCATGATTTCGTCATGGAGTCGATCTCCATGCGGTACCCCACGCCGCGGATGGTGTGGATGGTGAAGCCCGAGGTGCTCGTCCATCCGAGCTTCTTCTTGATGTTGGAGACGAAGTTGTCGACGGTGCGCGGGTCCACCACGACGTCCTGGCCCCACACGGCATCGAGGATCTCCTGGCGGGTGAGGGCGCGCTCGCGGTGGCGCACCAGGTACACGAGCAGGTCGAACTCGGTGCGCGTCAGCTCGATGGGGCCCCCGTCGGCGCGCGAGAGGATGCGCTTGCCCAGGTCCAGCGAGAAGCTGGCGAACGTCATCACCTGCTGCGGAGGCGCGGTGCCCGCCCGCCGCACGAGCGCTCCCACCCGGGCGAGCAATTCGCGCAGCCGGTAGGGCTTGGTCAGGTAGTCCTGCGCGCCCGCCTCGAAGCCTTTGACGATGTCGTCCTCCAGCGTGCGGGCGGTGAGCATCATCACCATGCTCCGCAAGCCTCCGGCACGCAGCCTGCGGCACAACGAGTAGCCGTCCTCGCCAGGCAACATGACATCAAGAATGAGCAGATCGAAGGTACGCGAGCGCAGCAGGGTGTCCGCCTCGGCGGCGCTGGCGGCGGCGGCCACCTCGTAGCCCTCGTCCTGGAGGTTGTCCTGCAGGCCGATGCGCAGGTTCGGGTCGTCCTCGACGATGAGGATGGCGGGCTTGGAAGAGGGGGTAGGGCTCTGAGTCGTCATCGGCGCGGCTCGGGGAACATCAGCGCGAAGGTGGTGCCCTCGGGGCCAGAGGAGGCGATGCGCATCGTACCTCCATGCAGGTGCATGATTCTGCGGCAGAGCGCCAGCCCCAGCCCACTTCCGTGCACCTCGGGCCCCTGTTGTGTCAGCCGGTAGAAGTCCTGGAAGACGCTCTCCCACTCATTCCTGGGAATGCCGATGCCGTTGTCTCCGAAGAGCACCGTGCACCCATGTCCCGGCACGGCGTGGGCGCGCACGGAGAGCTCCACCGGGTTGCGGCGGTTGTAGGCGCACGCGTTGCGCCCCAGGTTGGAGAACAGCAGCCGCAGCAGTGTGGGGTCCGCCTTCAGCTCGATCTCTCCCACGTCAGAGGTCACCTGCACCGGGACGTTGGTGGCACCGTCCACATCGGTGCGCAGGGAGCCCACGAGTTCCTCCAGCCGCACCTGGGTGAACTGGGCGGCCCAGCGGCCCTTGTCGATACGGTTGAAGGACAGGATGTTCTCGACGAGGAAGTGCAGCCCGTCGGCGGCCTGGATGATGCGGCCGGGGTAGTCGCGCACCTCGGGGGTGTTCCGGGCCTTGCGCTCCAGCGTCTCGGCCAGCAGCCGGATGGACGCAAGGGGCGTGCGCAGCTCGTGGGACACGGTAGCCACGAAGTCGCTCTTGAGCTCCAGGAAGCGGTACTTGCGGTGCTGCGCCAGCACCGCCACCAGCACGATGGCCACCGCGAGCGCGCCACAGGCGGCCACCAGCAGCGTCTTGAGCCCGTAGCGCTCGGAGATGTCCTTCTCCGTGGCGGCCCAGCGGGGCATCACCATCTCCAACTGCACGGTGGACACCGGCTGCACCGCCTGCGTGGGGCCCGGGCGCACTTCGTCCTCCGGATCGAAGAGCTTCTTCTCCCGCAGCTCCAGGGTGATCGTCCGCAGGACCTCGTCAAGGTCGACGGCGATGCCACGGACGATCTCCTTGTCCGCCTCCATGTACCAGCGCTCGCCCACCAGGGCGGGCTCGGTGAACGTCGCCGGAATCACCAGCGCCCCGGCTCCCAGCTCCTGGACGCGGGCCTTGAAGTCGTCCGTGGACACGCCCAGCTCCTGACTGAGCCGGAGGATGCGCTCGTACAGGAAGTCGAAGTCGGGCTGAGTGAAGCGCTGGCATTCGCGCAGCAGATCGCGCTGCAGCCCGGCCCCCGAGGCGGCTCCGCCGAACTCATCCGGCAACCCGCCGCTGACGAGCTCGCGCACCAGGGGCATCCAGGCCGCGCCGCGCTGGAGCCGCTCAGCCACGAGCAGGGTGAACGGAATCTCCTCGGTGGCGCGCAGCGGGTTCTCGGCCCGGTAGCGCAGCAGCGTCTCCAGGTGCCCCTCGGCGAGCTGGGGGTTGTTCCCGGTGAGTGCTGCCTCCGCCGCGCGCAGCAGGTCCAGCCGCTGCTGCCAGGGCCCCTGCACGGAGGAGGCCGAGAGGAGCTGGCCGAACTCGCCGTACATCAGCTTGGCGGGAGTCTGCGCACCGGGCCGGGGGCGGGGCAGGCGCGGCAGGAACTGGTACCCGCGGAAGAACAGGTAGAGCCCATCGGCCTGGGCCAGCGGATCCTCCACGGCCTTCTGAATGGAGGAGTGGCTGTCGGCCAGGCGCTGCTTGAGCTTCTGGCGCAGGGCCTCCGAGGCCTGCCGCTCCAGCTCGTCCCGGCGGGCATGGAGCTGCTGGCGCGCGTCCCGGGTCTCCTGGGCGAAGATGCGCTGCAGCGTCACCAGCCCCCAGCCGAGCGCCAGGAGGCCGCAGCCCAGTGCCACCAGGGTGGGGAGGAGCCGGCGCAGCATCTCAGGCCGCCGGAAGGGTGATGGTGAAGCGGGTGCCCACGCCGGGCTGGCTCTCCGCGCGCAGTGTGCCGCCCAGGCTCGTCACGATGGCGTGGCTCACCGACAGCCCCATGCCCACGCTCTTGGAGCGCGTGGTGAAGAAGGGCTCGAACAGCCGCGAGAGCACCTCGGGCGTCATCCCCGCGCCGGTGTCGCTCACCTCCACCAGCACCTCCCCGGCGGGGCTCGTGCGCGTAGCCACCGTCAGCACGTTGCGCGCCGCCTCCTCATCGGACATGGCCTGCACTGCGTTGAGCATCAGGTTGAGGAACACCTGTCCCAGCCGGGCTTCATCCGCCTCCACGGGGGGGACGGGCTGAAAGTCCTTCTCCAGCCGGGCGCGGTGGCGCAGCTCGTTGCGGACCAGCTTCAGGGTGTCCTCCAGAACCGGGTGCACATTCACCTTAGTCTTGTGCCGGGGAGGCTCGCGCGCCAGTAAGCGGAGATCCTCGACGATGGCCTTCAGCCGATCGGCGCCCTCCAGCGACTCGCTCAGGGCGTCGACGACATCATCGATTTCCTGAGGCGCCACGCGCTCGGTGCCCGTGCGCAGCATCGCGCGCAGCCGGACGAGTTCCTCGCGGGCGAAGGAGAGGTTGGCCATCAGGAACGCCAGCGGGTTGTTCATCTGGTGGCCGACGCCCGCGGCCAGCTTGCCCAGAGCGGACATGCGGTCCGCGTGCAGCATGCTGGCCTCCAGTTTCTTGCGCGCCGTCGCATCCTTGGCGAACACCCGGATGACGCCAATGTCCTGCAGGTGCGAGACGTTCAGCTCCCAGTCACGGCCGCCCACATGCACGTGGGGGGGCCCCTCGCTGGGCGCGCGCTGCCAGGTGGCCTTCAGCGCCGCTTCCACCACCGGGTGGCTCACCCCGCGCCACAGCAGATCCGGGAAGGCGATGTGCGCCGCCGGGTTGGCGTAGCGCGGCGCCCCCTCCACCTCCAACTCCATCATCGGCTCCGGGTGCAGCTGGGGAAAGGACGCCAGCCGGTACAGCTCCGCCTCCAGCGCCTGTTGCCCGGTGATGTCGCGCACCAGCAGGGCCAGTCCCGGCTCTTCTGCCTCGGCCGAGGGGCGCAGGACGACTTCGGCGGCATACACCCGTGCCGCGCCATTCACCTCCAGGCCCAGCTCCGCGCGGCCACCCATGCCGCTCTGCCGCGCCGTGTGCACCAGCACCTCCAGCGGCACGGCTGCCTCGGGGGGCAGCACCTCCGCCAGGGTGTGGCCTCCTTCCGCTGGAAGCTTCCACCCGAAGGCCATGCCGGTGGAGCTCCACAGCCGGCGGCAACGCTCCTGCTCGTCCAGATCCACCGCGAGGTACTCGGTGCGCTGGGACAGGACGGCCTGGGGCGCCGTCTCGGGTTGCAGCGAAGAGGCGAGGGTGAATCCGTCGATATAGAAGAGGCCCAGCAGGGGCTCGGTGTCGCCCCCTTCCTGGCTCAGCTTCGTGAGGGTGGACACCAGCGCGGTGGCGTCCTCTTCGGGCATTCGGGAGGTGAGGATGAGCCCATCGGCCAGGCGGGGCTCGGTGAAGGCGAAGGGCGTGAGCCTGCGCCCCTCGAGCCCCAGCTTTTCGGCCAGCGCGGCGTGCACCGTGTGCGCATCGGCGTGGGGGGTGTAGGTCGAGGTGACGTCCGCCTTGCCGCGTGCCACCGCCAGCAGTGCCTCCCGGTAGCTGCCATGGAAGCGCTGCTCGGAGAAGACGTCCGCCGGGTTCAGCCCGTGCTGCCGCAGGTGCTGTACCGCCTGCAGGTACCCGCCGCTGGAGAGCGGATCCACCCAGGCCGCGCGCTTGCCGTGCAGCCGCTCCAGGGTGAGGGGCTCCTCCACGCGGCAGAGCAGGGCGGCCGAGTAGTACCAGCGTCCGCTGCGCACCGCGCGCAGCACCGCACGGGCCGTGGGGGCGAAGTGGTCGCACTGCTCGGCGGTGGCCCAGGCCATGTCCACGGTGTTCGCGGCCAGCTCGTCCGCTACCTGCTGGTAGGTGTGGGCGATGTCCACCAGCACCGGTTTTCCAATCCGCTGCGAGAGCGCCTTGGCGAAGAACTCCGCCTGCACGTGTTCCCGCATCCTTCCTTGTGAGGGGTACATCAGGAATCGAAGGAGAGGACTTACCGGGGCCAAAATGCAGGTCTCCTGCACGTTCCCGGGCGCGAGACCGCGAGGAGGTGCCGCATTCCGAAACTATATATAGGAGGGGCGCACGGGATTCTCGGTTGACGTGGCTCCCGTGGCTCACAGGTAGCGGAGCCTCCCCTACTCTCCGTGGAGGGGTGGGGCGTGCTCGCGTGTTAAGGAGGGACCATGCCTTCCCGTCGCCCGGAAATCCTTGCCCCTGCGGGGGATCTCGAGTCCCTTCAGGCCGCGCTCACCAGCGGAGCGGACGCCGTCTATTTCGGGCTCGACGAGGGCTTCAATGCCCGGGCGCGTGCGGAGAACTTCTCGCTCGAGCGGCTGCCCGAGACGGTGGCTCTGATCCACCGGGCCGGGGCTCGCGCCTACCTCACGCTCAACACGCTGGTGTTCGAGCCAGAGCTGTCCATCGCCGAGCACCTCATCCGGGGAGCGGCCGCCGCGGGGATCGACGCCCTGATCGTTCAGGATCCGGCCGTGGCACTGCTGGCGCGGGCGCTCTGTCCCCAGCTCGAGCTGCATGCGTCCACGCAGATGACGATCTCCAGCGCGGAGGGCATTCGCTTCGCCCAGGGGCTGGGCATCTGCCGGGTCGTCGTTCCGCGAGAGCTGTCGGTGACGGAGATCCGCAAACTGGCCGGGCAGACGGACGTCGAACTGGAGGTCTTCATCCACGGCGCGCTGTGCATGTCCTGGAGCGGGCAGTGCCTGACGAGCGAGGCCTGGGGCGGCCGCTCGGCCAACCGGGGCCAGTGCGCCCAGTCGTGCAGGCTGCCGTACGATCTCGTGGTCGATGGGCAGACGCGCGAGCTGGGGGACGTGAAGTACCTGCTCAGCCCCAAGGATCTCGCTGGGGTGTACGCCGTGCCGGACCTGGTGGGCATCGGGGTCCACGGTCTGAAGATCGAGGGCCGGCTCAAGGGGCCCGCATACGTCTCTTCCACGGTGCAGGGCTACCGGCGTTGGGTGGAGGGCATCGTCGCGGGTAAGCCGGACGAGGCGCGGCTCAAGCGAGACCTGGCTGACATGGCGCTCTCGTACAGCCGTGGGTTCTCCCATGGCTTCCTGGCGGGCTCGGATCATCAGACGCTTGTCGAGGGCCGCTTCCCCAAGCACCGGGGGCTGTACCTGGGCCGCGTCCGGTCCATCTCCGGCAAGGAGGTGCTGGTCGTCCCGGATGGGCGCCCGTGGACGGGAGCCCTCGGCCTGGGTGAGCAGCGGCCGCCAGAGCCGTCCGGGCAGGTGTCCTCGCCGCTGAAGGGAGATCCGACTCCCGAGACCATCGATCCCCGCCCGGGCATGGGCGTCGTCTTCGACGCGGACCGGCCCGAGGACAAGAACGAGCCCGGAGGCCCCATCTTCCGTGTGGAGCGCCGGGGCGAGGGCTGGGTGCTGGGCTTTGGCCACCCCGGCCCGGATCTGGGCCGCGTGGCGCCGGGCCAGCGGGTGTGGCTCAACAGCGATCCGTCGCTCGCGCGCCGCATCGAGGGACTGGTGGCGGAGGGCGAGCCCGAGGGCCGCATCCCCCTGAGGCTGAAGGTCTCGGGGGCGGACGGGGCTCCGCTGCGCGCCGAGGCCAGTGCCTGGGGCCATGAGGCCGTAGCCTCCAGTCAGGTGCTGCTCGCTCCGTCTCGCGGTGGTGGCATGGACGAGGCGCTGCTGCGGGACAAGCTGGGCGCCTTCGGAGGCACGGTGTTCTGCCTGGAGAGCCTGGATGTCTCGGGGCTGCCGCCGGGCCTGCACCTTCCGGTGTCCGAACTCAAGGCGCTGCGGCGCCAACTGGCGGTGGAGCTCACCACGGCGGTGGAGAAGGGCTACCGGCGCACGGTGGTGGAGACTCCGGTGCTCGATCAGACGCGGGCCTCGCTCACCCAGCGGGTGCCGGTGGCGCCCGCCGAGGACACCCCCCGCCTGATCCCGCTGTGCCGCCACGACGCGCAGCTCGAGGCCGTCATCGCCGCGGGCCTGCCCGAGGTGGAGCTGGACTGGATGGAGATGGTGGGCCTGCAGCGCGCGGTGGAGCGGGCCCGCGCGGCGGGGCTACGGGTGACGATCGCCACGGTGCGGGTGCAGAAGCCGGGCGAGGAAGGCTACGACCAGCGCATCGACCGGCTGCGGCCGGATGCCGTGCTGGTGCGCCACTGGGGCGCGATGATGCACTTCCTCGAGCGCCCCGCGGGCCAGCCGCGCCCCGTGCTGCACGGGGACTTCTCGCTCAACGTCACCAACTCGCTCACCGCTTCGTACCTGCTCGGGCTGGGGCTGGACACGCTCACGTGCTCGCACGATCTGGACGCGGTCCAGGTGTCCGCGCTGTTGGAGAACTCGCCTGCCCACCGCTTCACCGTGACGCTGCACCACCACATCGCCACGTTCCACACCGAGCACTGTGTGTACTCGCACACCCTGTCCAACGGGCGCGACTTCCGCACCTGTGGGCGGCCGTGTGAGAAGCAGCAGATCTCCCTGCGCGATCGCCTGGGGCTGGACCATCCGGTCATCGTCGACGTGGGCTGCCGCAACACCGTGTTCAATGCCCAGGCCCAGAGCGCGGCCTCGCTGGTGCCCCGGTTTCTCGAGCGCGGAGTGCGCCGCTTCCGGGTCGAGTTCGTGCGTGAGTCCCAGGAAGAGGCTGCCCGGGTGTTGGCTGCCTACCAGGAGCTGCTCGCGGGCCGGCTGACTCCGGCTGAGGCCATCCGGCGCGCGGCCGTGCACGAGCAGTTCGGGGTGACGAGTGGCACCATGAAGGTGCTCAGCCAGCCGGCCACTTCGAGGCGCTGAGCGAATCGGTCTGCCACCAGTCAGGCCGGCTCGTGTACAAAGACCGGCATGACGCAGGTTGCTCTGATCGGCTACGGGCGCTTTGGCCGCGCGCTCGGCACGTTGCTGCTGGAGTCCGGGATGAGCTACCGGGCGCTGGATCCCTCCTCGGACGTGCCAGAGGCCTACCGCGCCACCTCGTTGCCAGAGGTGGTGGAGGGGGCCGAGCTGGTGGTGGTGGCCGTGCCGGTGCCGAAGCTGCACACCGTGCTCGCGGATGTGCGGCCGCACCTGAAGCCGTCGCAGCTCGTGCTGGACGTGGGCAGCGTCAAGGTCAAGCCCGTGGAGGCGCTCTCGCAGGTGTTGGGCACCGAGGTGCCGTGGGTGGGCACGCATCCGCTTTTTGGCCCGCTCAGCCTGGCCATGGCCGAGCGCCCGCTGCGCGTGGTCATCTGTCCCAATCCGGTCCACCCTGAAGCAGCCCCCCGAGTCCGGCGCTTCTATGAGCGGCTGGGGTGCGAGGTCATTGAGCAGACGCCGGAGAACCACGATCGGGTCATGGCGCACACCCACGCGCTGACGTTCTTCGTCGCCAAGGGGATGATTGACGCGGGGACGGGCATCAACGTGCCGTTCGCTCCAGCGAGCTTCCAGGCGCTCTCGCGCACCATCGAGATCGTCCGCTCGGACGCGGGGCACCTGTTCGCAGCGATCCAGCGGGAGAACCCCTTCGCCTCCGAGGCCCGGCGCCACCTGCTTGATGCGCTGGGAGAGGTCCACGAGGAGCTGGAGCACCTGCCGCCCGAGCCCAGCTCGCCGGAGGTGGCGCGCATGGCGATTCCAGCTCCACAGGCGGGCTCACCGGAGCTGACCGAGGCACGGCAGCACATCGATCAGATTGATCGAGAGCTGATGGTGCTCCTGGCTCGCCGGACGGAGCTCGCGCAGCGAGCGGCCCGCGCGAAGGCGCGAGAAGGCCGGCCGGTGCTCGACCCGGCGCGTGAGGAATCGCTGCTGTCCTCGCGAAGGGAGTGGGCTGTGGAACTGGGGCTGGATCCGCAGGAGGTGGAATCCCTCTACCGGACCATTCTCCGCTTCTCGCGACGCTCACAGGGAACGAAGCCATGATCAACTACAACCCCAAGGAGTGGTTCACCTTTATTTTCAGGTTCCACCGCAACGATACCTTCCGGCAATTGCTGCCGCTCATGCTGGCCCTGAGCGTCTATACCGCCCTGATTGCCTATGTAGAGTTGAACTTCCTGAACCTGGCTGAGTGGAAGGAGCTGAGCAACGTCGGGCTGATGCACTCGGTCCTGGGCTTTGTCATCTCGCTGCTGCTGGTGTTCCGCACCAACACCGCCTACGACCGCTGGTGGGAGGGCCGCAAACAATGGGGCAGTCTCACGAACAGTTGCCGTAACCTGGCGATCAAAGCCAGAGCCAGTCTTGCTCAGGAGGAGTGGGGTTATTTCCAGAAGATGATCCCCAATTATGCTTTCGCGGTGAAGAACCTGCTCCGCGAGAGCGAAAATTACAGCGAACTCGAACCGGTGCTGGACCTGAAACCCACCCAGCATGTCCCCAATCAGATTGCCGCCGCCATTTACGAGCGGGTCATGAGCATACATCGCCGGAACGGGTTGACTTCAGCGCAGCTCTTCATCCTGAGCGAAGAAATCAAGGCCTTCACAGACATTTGCGGCGCCTGCGAGCGGATAAAGAACACACCGATCCCCTTCACCTACAGCGTGTTCTTCAAGAAGTTCATTTTCTTCTATGTCATGACCCTGCCATTTGGCTGGGTCTTCAGCATGGGTTATTTCGCGGTGCCCGTGGTGGCGCTGATTCTGTATGTGCTGGCAAGTCTCGAGCTGATTGCCGAAGAGATAGAGAACCCCTTCGGCACCGATGCCAACGACCTGCCGATTGACCAGATCTGCAGCAACATCAAGAAGCATGTCGGAGAGATCCTGTCCTGACGGCTTCTGAGGCCGGGAGCCATCCTCTATCGGACAATCCTCCGCTTTTCGCACCGCGCGCAGAGCACGAAGGGCTAAACCCTTTCTTTCCTCTGCTCAGGGTGGAAAGACATGAGCTCGTACAATGTCGGTGATGTTGTTGGCCATGGCACCATGGGAGATCTCTCATGGGATGTGGCTTACGTTGGAGAGATCGCAATGGCGGGGCTGGGCCCCTTCAATTGGAGGTTTGAGATCCGTCGGGGAAATACGACGGTGATGGCTGCTTTCATGCTGAGCGATAAACCCGAGCAGGTGGTTCACTTGGCAAAGCTGGCATTCAACGACCTGGCAGCGACCCCCTGAAGGTCGGGCTCGTGGGGCTCGGCAGCGGGCTCAGGCCCTCCAGGCCAGCGGCAGGTGCCGCGCATCCTCCGCGGTGAGCCGGCCGAGTTCGGGCCCCTCGACGACGCGTGCGGCAATCGCGGCAGCCGCCCGGGCCGCATCCGGAGCCGAGGCGCCCCGGGCGAGCGCGAGTGTCAGCCCGATGCCGAACACGTCTCCGGCTCCCGTGGGATCCACTTCGTTGGCGGGGGCAGCGGGAATCTCCCACCGCTGAGTGCCCTCGCTCACGGTGGAGCCACGCCGGCCCCGCGTCAGCGCCACCGTCAGCCCCCGGCGTGCCAACTGCTCGGCCAGGAACTCGGCCTCGGGGTGGTCCTCCTCGGAGAAGACCGCGGCGCGCAGGCCTCGCGGAGGCTCGGAAGCCTCGGGCGCCACGGTGGGCTCCACTGCCCCATCCGCACCCGGCCGCCGCAGCCAGCCCTGAAGCCCCACGCAGATCAACTGGGAGCGCAGGCCCTCGACGAGCGCGCGATCGCACTCGCCCGCCACCGGGGCCACATAGGCCACGGGTATGTCCCGCCACTCGGCGGGCACGTCGCTGGCCTGAATGGCCCGGGCTACCGAGCGCAGAATGACGCGCCGGCGCGGACCGCTGTAGTCCAGCTCGAAGGTCGTCACCTCCGGGCTGGGCACCACGTGGATGGCCAGGCGCGGCAGCGAGCGCAGCGGCGCCATCAGCGAGAAATCCGCCGGAGCCGCCGTGACGAGCGCCGTCTGGATGCCCAGCGTGGCCGCCACTCGCGCGGAGAACGAGGCGGCACCGCCCAGGCGGGTTTCCCCGCGGATGTAATCGCGGGTGACATGGCCGACGACGAGCAGCTCGGGGCGTGGAGTCATGGCCCCCTAGGTACGCCAGATCGCTCCCTGGCGTCGAGCGTCAGGGCGCCTGCTGGCAGGCCTGCCCTCACGGAGAGTGGACCTCTTCGAATTGGGGATTCCATTCCCGGGGCATGGCCGGGATAGATTGCCGCGCCGTTTGAAACCCAGGGAGGGGTGGAACCCAATGTTTCGGAAACTGATCGGATGTATGGCGCTCGTCCTCACAGCGGCGTGTAGCAAGAGCGAGCCCACCAAGCCGACGCAGACGGGCCAGACGGCCGCCGCGCCAGCCCCGGCCGCTGAGAGCGCGCCGAAGACCAACATCCGCATCGCCGTCGTGACGCACGGCCAGGCCTCCGACACCTTCTGGTCCGTGGTGAAGAACGGCGTGGACCGGGCCGCCAAGGATCAGGGCGTCACCGTCACCTACAACGCGCCGCAGACCTTCGACATGGTGGCCATGAGCCGCCTGATCGACGCCGAGGTCGCCAAGAAGCCGGACGGCCTGGTGGTCTCCATTCCGGACGCCGAGGCGCTCAACCGGTCCATCAAGGCCGCGGTGGACGCGGGCATCCCCGTCGTGTCGATCAACTCCGGCAGCGACGTCTACAAGCAGCTCGGACTGCTGATGCACGTGGGCCAGACGGAGTACGAGGCCGGCTTCGGCGGCGGCGAGAAGATGGCGGCGGCGGGCGTGAAGAACGCCCTGTGCGTCAACCACGAGGTGGGCAACTCCGCGCAGGACCTGCGCTGCAAGGGCTTCCTGGACGCCGTCACCAAGGCGGGCGGCGCGGGCAAGGTGCTCGCGGTGAACGCGAACGATCCCACCGATTCGGAGCAGAAGATCACCGCCGCGCTGGGCGGCGGCATCGACGGCATTCTCACCCTGGGGCCCCTGGGCTCGGGCCCGGCGCTCAACGCGCTGAAGAAGGGCAACAGCCTGGGCAAGGTGAAGCTGGGTACGTTCGACCTGACGCCGGACGTGCTGGCGGGCATCCGCGATGGGGAGCTGGAGTTCGCCATCGATCAGCAGCAGTACCTGCAGGGCTACCTGCCCATCGTGCTGCTGTCCCAGTACAAGCAGTTTGGCGTGCTGCCGGCGGGAGGCATCCTGCCGACGGGACCTGGTTTCGTGACGAAGGACACGGCGGCTCGGGTCATCGAGCTCAGCCAAAAGGGTATCCGGTAGCGAGCGATGCGAAGAATCCTCAACCGCCCCGAGTTCGGCGCGGCCTGTGGTGTGGTGGCGGTCTGGGTCTTCTTCGCCGTCTATGCGGGCGGCTCTGGCTTCCTGTCGGCCGGAGCCCCCACGTACCTCGAGATTGCCTCCGAGCTGGGCATCCTGGCCGCGGCCGTCTCGCTGCTGATGATCGCCGGAGAGTTCGACCTCTCCGTCGGCTCGATGATCGCCGCCAGCGGAATGACCATCTCGCTGCTCTATGAGCAGCTGGGCTGGTCCATCTGGGGTGGCATCGCGGTGGCCATGGTGCTGTCGCTCGGAGTGGGCTTCGCCAACGGCATGGTGGTGGTGAAGACGAAGCTACCGTCCTTCATCGTCACGCTGGGTTCGCTGTTCATCCTGAGCGGGCTCACCATCGGCATCACCCGCCTGGTCACCGGCCGCACGCAGGTGGGAGGGCTGCGCAGGGCGCTCCACTACGCGTCCGCCGAGTCCATCTTCGCCAGCCAGGTTGGTGGCTTCTCCATCTCGATCTTCTGGTGGGTGGCCATCACGGTGCTGGCCACCTGGGTGCTGCTGCGCACGCGCTTCGGCAACTGGATTTTCGGAGCGGGTGGGGCGCCGGACGCCGCGCGCAACCTGGGCGTGCCGGTGCAAAGGGTGAAGATCGCGCTGTTCATGGCGACCTCGTTCTGCGCCTGCCTGGTGGCGACGTTCCAGGCGGTGAAGTTCAACAGCACGGACGTGCTGCGCGGCACCGGCAAGGAGCTGGAGGCCATTCTGGCCGCCGTGCTCGGGGGCACGCTGCTCACTGGCGGCCATGGCTCGGTGGTGGGCGCGGCGCTCGGAGCGCTCATCTTCGGCATGGTGCAGCAGGGCATCGTGTTCGCGGGCGTGGACTCGGACTGGTACAAGGTCTTCCTGGGAGCCATGTTGATCGTCGCCGTGCTGGTGAACACGTACGTCCGCGGCAGGATGATGGAGGCCCGGCGATGAGCACTCCGGCGATGAGTCCTCCGGAAGGAGGCCGCCAGCCCCTGCTCGCCGTCGAGAGCCTGGCCAAGTCTTTCGGCAAGGTGTCCGCCGTCGAGGACGTCACCATGAGCGTGTACGCCGGCGAGGTCATGTGCGTGCTCGGCGACAACGGCGCCGGAAAGTCCACGCTGATCAAGATGCTGTCGGGCGTGCACCTTCCGGATCGCGGCCGCATGCTCGTCTCGGGCGTGGAGGTGCGGCTGGCCTCACCGCGCGACGCGCGGGCGCGGGGCATCGCCACCGTGTACCAGGACCTGGCCATGGTGCCGATGCTCTCCATCGTCCGGAACTTCTTCCTCGGCGCCGAGCCGATGAAGGGCATCTGGCCCTTCCGCCGCTTCGACCTGAAGGCAGCGGACACGGTGGTGCGCGCCGAGCTCGACAAGATGGGCATCCACGTGCGGGACACCTCCGAGGCCGTGGGGACGCTGTCGGGCGGAGAGCGCCAGTCCATCGCCATCGCCCGGGCTGTCTACTTCGGCGCCAAGGTACTCATTCTGGATGAGCCGACCTCCGCACTCGGAGTGAAGCAGGCGGGCATCGTGCTGCGCTACATCGCCCAGGCCCGCGCGCGGGGCTGTGGGGTGATTCTCGTCACCCACAACCCGCACCACGCCTGGCTCATCGGTGACCGCTTCACGATCCTCAACCGGGGCCGCAGCCAGGGCACTTTCTCCAAGACGCAGCTCACCCGCGAGGAACTCATCCAGCGCATGGCGGGTGGCCGCGAGCTGGAGGAGCTGACCCACGAGCTGGGCGAACTCTCCCGGGGCGAAGGCCGGTTGGAGATCTCGGCCACCTAAGCTCAAAGGGCAGGGGAGCAGGCAAGTCCCCCAGGGGCCGCACGCTGGGGAGGCCAGCCCGGGCTTCCCTCGGCAGGGCTCCGCCGGTCGCCTGCTTCCGGGACATTCTGGATTTGGTGCTACACTGCCGTGCCCGGTTTCAGACAACCGGAACCATTGTGCGCTCCCACCTGGGGGAGTGGAGGATCGTTCAAGTGCGTCTCACCCCATTCGCGAAGATTTTCATCACCGCCATCATCCTGGGCGTTTTCGGTTACGTTGGCTGGTACTATCGCGACAAGCTCGTACCGCAGGCCGAGGTCAAGGCGTCGGTCGTGCCGCAGGCGGTGGATCTGGCTCAGGCCCCGAAGAGCGCCGAGCCCACCAAGCAGGCCAATGAGTTCAAGGCCGCCGGCAACAAGCCGGGGTGCACCCAGCTGCCCGAGGTCCGCTTCAACCTCTGGGCGTGGAACTCGCAGATGGGTCTGATGGCCGCCACCGGCGGTAAGCAGGCCACCGAAGGCAGCCTCATGTGCGAGGCGGGCGTCAACCTGCGCCTCATCCGCGAGGACGACCCGGTCAAGATGCAGGAGAACCTCGTCGCCTTCGCCACCGAGCTGAAGAGCGGCTCGGCCAACCCGACCAAGGGCAGCCACTTCGTGGCCATCATGGGTGACGGCGCCGCCGCCTTCCTGCAGGGACTCAACGAGGTGCTCGAGAAGAAGGTCGGCCCCGAGTACTCGGCGCGCATCGTCGGCTCGGCCGGCTACTCCCGCGGCGAGGACAAGTTCATGGGCCCGCCGGAGTGGAAGTCGAACCCCTCCTCCGCGCGCGGTGGCGTGGTGGCCGGTTACCTGCGTGACGGTGACTGGAACATCGCCCAGAAGTGGCTCGGCGATAACGGCCTGCGCAACAACCCGGACGAGAAGACCTACGATCCGGACGCGCTGAACTGGGTGTCCGCCGACAGCTACATCGACGCTTCGAAGAAGTACATCGCCGGCTGGGAGGAGACGCGCCCGGTGGTGAAGAACGGCAAGCCCACGGGCGAGAAGATCAAGATCAAGGTGCAGGGCGTGGTGACGTGGACGCCGGGC
>DASVVJ010000802.1:0-43381 GCA_036389955.1 Myxococcaceae bacterium | reverse complement strand
CAAGGGCCCCGGGCACGCGAGGAGTCACCATGGGTTTGTGCAGCTGGATCGTCTTCGGCTTCTTCGTGGGGCTGATCGCCCGGTTCCTCATGCCGGGAGATCAGAAGATGGGGCTCATCCGCACGACGCTGCTGGGGGTGGGCGGCTCGTTCGTGGGCGGAGTGCTCACGGCGATGACGTGGGGAGGCAACTGGCGCAAGCCCACGCCGACGGGCTTCATCGGCGCCGTGCTCGGAGCAATCGTGCTGCTGATGATCTCCGAGGCCATCTCCCCCAGCCGCCGCCGCTGAGAAAGAGTCCGACGCCTTAAGGAACTTTCGACGCCAGTTCCTCAAGCAGGATCTCTGCCTGCTCGCGGTAGAGCGGCACGACTTCTATCTTGAGCAAGTCCTCCATCAACCGACGCGCACCCTGCAAGTCCCCTCGATCCCGTAGGCGGTACGCCTGGTGAAGTGCATCCGCCAACCTGTTGGACCCATCGCGGATACGGCGCCGAATCTCAATGAGTAGCGTCTTCGCGGTAGACAGGCTGCTCAATGCCTCTTCTGTGTCAGCCTGGCTGATGGCGACCTGCTGTGCGGTGCGCCTCAAGAGGGTACAGGTGGCGTCGGTCAACTTCAGTGCTGTGCCTCTCTCGAGGACTTGCTGCGCAAGCGCCCGCAGTTCGTCCCAATCAGTCTCTTCCGTCATGGGCTCGCCCTCCTACGTTTGCGGCATTGGTTGAAGGGCCATTCCTGCTGTCCCTCACAGGAACGCAAGCACTGGTAGCAAGAGCCAATCCAGCCTTCATTCTTGCAGTCGACGTAACTTCTGATGCAGCGCTGCTTCCACTCGGGAAGGTTGACGTTGTTGGCGAAGTCGTCTTCCGAGTCTTCGGTGCTCTGAACGGCCTCATGGGCTATCCGTAACCCATTGAGGACGATGAGGGCCTCTGCTTCGGTTACGGCGCAGCTCTCCACCGGGCTCAAAGGGAACTTCTTGATGCAGCAATTCACGGAGGGTTCGCCGGGTTGGCATAGCCCAGCTGCACACCCTGCCGCCAAGAGGCCCAATAGGACGGCCAGGCCCACCCACAGCGCAGGGGGCATACGTCTCATATCCAAGACAATAGCTCAGCGTCCGCAGACTGCTACGGACACAGGTAGTTCACTTCGAAGGACCTGAGCACCGGTGTGCTCTGCTGGTTCATCGACGAGAGCATGAACTCGACGAGCAGGTACTGTCCGCCCGGCACGCCCGCCGCGGTCAGGTTCACCGGCTGCGCCGCGAACGGTCCTCGTCTCCGCGCCGGATCTCCCAGGTCTCCCACCTGATCCGCCGCCGTCACGTAGGCCTGCACCCCCGTGCCCGCGGGCACCAGCGCGTCCCAGATGAGCTGCCGCCATTGCGTACCCGGCCCACAGCCGCTGAGCCGCTGGAAGTAACGGCCATTCGCTGCCGTGAACCGCCGCAGTTGGTAGCCGGTGAAGTCCGAGTACGTGTAGAGCCCCGCGGTCTGCTGCGCCGTGCGCAGCACCTCTCCCGTGTCGCGGTGCACCCGCGTCACATTGCCCGAGCGGTTGTTCACCCACGGGTGGTTGTTCGTGTCCAGCGCCACGCCCACCGCCTCGCGAGTGAGCGGCTGCGTGCTCGTGGCGTCGATGAAGTCCACCATGCCGACGCCTGGCACGTTGAAGCGCTTGAGCGCACCCGTCTCGGCGTTGAAGGCGATGAGCTGTGAGGACGAGACGTTGTTCTCGTTCAGATCCGAGGTCATCCACACGAAGCCCTGGTCATCCGCGGTGATGCCTCGCGGCCGCCTCAGCCGTGTGTTCACCTGGCTCACTGCGTTGGGGAAGTCGAACTCCGTCCACGTGCCCAGCGCCGACCCCACTCCCGGCGGGTGCGCGTACCGGAAAGCCTTCGCGCCCGTAGTCCACCCCGCGACCCACACCCGGTCCTGGCCATCCACCGCCATGCCGTAGGAGCCGGAGTTGATTGGCCCGATAATGTCATCTCGCACCAGCGTCCCCGTCAGTGCGTCGATCAACGCCAGCCGCGCTGGGACCAGTGAGGAGGACACCACCCACAGCCGCTGCTGCCGGTCCACCGCCGCTCCGTAGGGCCCGAACTGCAGGGTGATGCTCTGGGAGGAACCATTCACCATCACCTGCTGGCCCGTGACAGGGTCCAGCTTGACGATCGTTCTCGTGTTGTGGAGGCCGACCCAGATGTCTCCCGCCGTCCCTGGGGCTCCGCGAGCGATGGCGAGCGCACGTGCCTTGACCTCCGACGCGGTGGAGTTTCCCAGCGGGGTGCTGAACAGCACGCACTCGTCGTACTGCGCCGGGTCGGCCCAGTCGGTGGGAATGACCATCTCCCCGTCCGCGGGGTTGGTGCTGATGGCCCCGTCACCGTTGAGGTCCCGGCTCGTCTGGATGCCGGGCACCCCGTTGCGCTCACGGCAGCCGGCCAGGGTGCTGGCGATCTTCGTCACCGAGCCCTGGGTGTTCACGGCGCGGTTGGCGATCCACACGTCTCCGAAGAGGTCCACCGCGGTCCGGCTCGGGTTGTTGCCCGCGTTGCCGCGCAGGGCGGTGGGGTTGCCCACGCCGCCGCGCGGGTTCGGCTGCCCGTCCAACGGGATGACGGCGTAGTACCGGGCCACCTCCTGGCCCGTTCGCGTGTCGAACTTCGACACCGTGTTCTGGTCGTTGTTCGCCAGCCAGGCGAACGGCAGCTCCGCGTTCGCCGTACCCAGGACCAGGTGGCCGTCCGGGTTGGTCGAGACGTTGGACCCGCCCGACAGCCCGCCGCCATCGAGCTGGAAGCCCACCGGTCCCGTACTCACGATCGTGCCGGCATCCGACGAGCTGCCCGCGTCCGGCGTGCCGGCTCCCGCGTCCGGAGTCGTCCCCGCGTCCGTGCCGCCCCCACCGCCCCCGCCATCCAGGCCCGCATCCCGTGAGCCTCCCGCGTCGGGCGTACCGGCGCCCGCGTCGGGCGTACCGGCGCCCGCGTCCGGCGTGCCGTGAGGAGCCCCGCCATCCGGAAGCGTCTGCCCCCCGTCCGAGCCGCCACCACCCCCGTCCGGGCCTCCCGGGTTCGTCCCCGCATCCGGCTGGGGCGCCGTGCCGCACACACACGCCTCGTACCCCGTGCCATCCGCGCGGCACACCTGGCCTCCCGCGCAGCCGCCCGGCCCCACGCAGGCCACCGAGCGTCCAGGAGCGCAGTACTTCGGAGGCTGCTCAGAGCCCGGACACGCCGTGAACCACAGGCCCAGCACCGCCAGGCCCACTCTCATTCCCCACGCTGGATGACGCATAGACGGCCACCTTACTCCGGAGATGCTGACGGACGGATCCACCCCCCTGTCCGAGGGCCCCCCTCCAGGGAGGGTTCACCAGACGCCACCAGGAATGGGGCCCCCCCCTTCCAAGTTGGACGGAAAGCGCGAGCACCGGCCCGTTCTGTAGTAAGTGGCCCTCTGCCGACAGCGGGCACGCTGTCCCTCGTGACAAGGAAAGGCGAAGACATGCGGAAAATCTACGTACTGGCGGTGGCGCTGGCGCTGGCCGGCTGCAACAAGCCCGCCGACAACAAGAGCCCCCAGGGGGGCACCACCGGCGGCACCACCACCGGCGGCACCACCACCGGCGGCACCACCCCCACCACCGGCGGCACGGGCTCGAGCGCCGACCCGCAGACCGAAGATCAGAAGACGCTCTACGCGCTGGGAATGTCCATCGGCCGCAGCATCGCCGTGTTCGGCCTCTCGAACGAGGAGCTCGAGTACGTCAAGGCCGGCCTGGTCTCCGAGGCCACCGGACAGAAGGGCGCGGTGGACATCGCCACCTACGGCCCGAAGATTCAGCAGCTCGCCGTGGCGCGTCAGTCCGCCAAGGCCGCCCAGGAGAAGGAGGCCGGCAAGGCCTACCTGGAGCAGGCTGCCAAGGAGGAGGGCGCGGTGAAGACCGAGTCCGGCCTCATCTACAAGTCCCTCCAGGAGGGCACCGGCGCCTCGCCCAAGGAGACCGATGTGGTGCGCGTGCACTACCGCGGCACCCTCACCGACGGTAAGGAGTTCGACAGCTCCTTCAAGCGCAACGAGCCGGCCACCTTCCCGCTCAACGGCGTCATCCGCTGCTGGACCGAGGGCGTGCAGAAGATGAAGGTCGGCGGCAAGGCCCGCCTGGTGTGCCCCTCGGACATCGCCTACGGCGACCGCGGCGCGCCTCCGGACATCAAGGGCGGCGCCACCCTCATCTTCGAGGTGGAGCTGCTGGACGTGCAGGCCAACCCGTCTCCCAACGCGCCGATGATGCAGATCAACCCCCATGGCGGCCCCCCGGGCGGCAAGCCGGGCACCACGCCTCCGGGCGGGCAGAAGGCTCCGGCCCCCACCAAGTAATCCCGCCCGCCTCCTTATAAGGAGGCCCGGGCACGCAGCACCCAGAGGCCCCCGGCTGGCTCCTCGCGAAGAGGGCCCGGCGCGGGGGCTTCGCTCATGAGCACCCCCACCCGCTGACACGCAAGGAGCACCATGGAATACCGCAAGCTGGGACACAGTGGCCTGAAGGTCTCGACCCTGTGCCTGGGGACGATGACGTTCGGCGAGCCCACTGAGGGCTCGATGATGCATGGCATCGCCGCCGACGAGAAGACCTCGTTCGCCATCATGGACCGCGCGCTGGCGGCGGGGATCAACTTCTGGGACACGGCGGACGTGTACGGCAACGACGGCCTCACCGAGCGCGTGCTGGGCAACTGGTTTGCTCAGTCCGGGCGGCGCGACGAGGTGGTGCTGGCCACCAAGTTCCGCTTCCGCATGGGCAAGGGCCCCAATGACACGGGCGCCAGCCGCTACCACCTGCGCTCCGCCGTGGAGCAGAGCCTGCGCCGGCTGAAGACGGACCGCATCGACCTGTATCAGGTGCACATGCAGGACATCGACACGCCCGAGGAAGAGACGCTCCGGGCGCTGGACGACCTGGTGCGCCAGGGCAAGGTGCTCTACATCGGCGCCAGCAACTACGCCGCCTACCGGCTGGTGGACAGCCTGTGGACGAGCAAGTCCCAGCACCTCTCGCGCTTCGTGGCGCTGCAGGCCCAGTACAGCCTGGTGGTGCGCGAGCTGGAGCGCGAGCACGTGCCGCTGTGCGAGCAGTTCGGCCTGGGCATCCTCCCGTGGTCCCCGCTGGCCGGGGGCTTTCTGTCCGGCAAGTACCGCAAGGGCCAGCCCCCGCCGGATGCCTCGCGCCTGGCCAAGTGGAAGGACCGGCTCGCCGGCTTCGACACTCCGCGCCACTGGCGCACGCTGGAGGCGGTGGACGCGGTGGCCAAGGAGCTGAACGCCTCGCCCTCGCAGGTGTCGCTGGCGTGGCTGCTGCGCAAGCGCGCCGTCACCTCTGTCATCTTCGGCGCGCGCAGCGTGGCTCAGCTCGAGGACAACCTGAAGGCCGCCGAGCTGAAGCTGGACGATGCGCAGCTCAAGCGCCTGGACGAGGCCAGCGCCCTGGAACTCGGCTACCCGTACGAGTTCATGCGCAACATTCAGGGCCGCTGGTAGAGGAGGCCCGGGCGATGGGCCGACACGCGCTAGGGGCCGTGCTGCTACTGCTGTGCGCCTGCACCACGGGCCGGTCCGCCGAGGTGTCCCGCGAGCCGGCCTCCCCGGGCGCCATGTCCGAGCCTGACTTCCGCGCGCTCCACGAGCCGGGGGCCTCGCCGCCGCGCCAGGGCGTGGAGCTGGAGGTGGCCGGTGCCAGGGCGTATTTGAGCCTGCCGCCCGGTGCCGTGGCGCCGCTGCCCGGGGTGGTGGTGGTGCACGAGGCCGGGGGGCTCGACGCCTCGGTGCTCAACTGGGTGGACCGGCTGGCCGCCGAGGGTTACGCCGCCCTCGCGGTGGACCTCTTCGGCGGTAAGGTGCCCACCACGCCCGAGGAGTCCACCGAGGCGCTGCGCCGGGTGGACGCGGAGCACGCTGGGAAGCTGCTTCACGCGGCGCATGCGTTCCTCTTGAACGATGCGCGCGTGCGGGCGCCTCGCACGGGCGCCCTCTCCTGGAGCGTGGGCAGCGCGTGGCTGCTGCACATGGCCATGGCCGAGCCGGAGCTGGACGCGGTGGTGGTGTACTACGGCGCCCCCGTGCTCGAGCCCGAGGAGCTGGCCCGGCTGCGCGCCCCGCTGCTCGGCATCTATGGCACCCTGGATGTGCTCGTTCCTCCCACTCTGGTGGATCAATTCGAGCAGGCGCTGGACGCAGCCCAGGTCCCCCACCGTGCGGTGCGTTACGAGGCGGGGCACGCGTTCGCCCAGCCGGCTGATCGGCGCTACCACGCGTGGGCCGCTGCCGCCGCCTGGCAAGAAGTGGACGCCTTCCTGGAGAAGCACCTCAAGCGGTGAACACAGCCTCGGCTCGCGAGGGTAGGCACACACCCTCCCCCTTGGAGACTCGCGGGGCATTCCTAGATTCCTGGGACACACGGGGAAGGCCATGAGTGAGATCCAGGATTGGACATTTGGGACCCACAGCGCCCGGTGGGAGGCACCGGACCTGCTGCACGTCACCTTCCGGGGGCCCACGCGCTCCGAGGACGTGGATCAGATGATCGCGGTGGTCCGGGAGCTGGCGGCCAAGCAGCCCATCTTCGTCATCTCGGACATCTCCCGCTCCACCATCGACAAGGCGGCACGGGAGCGCTTCTCGCAGAGCATGCGGGCCGAGTGGTTTCACGGCCTGGTGTACGTGGGCGCGGACGCGCTGCAACGCGCCATCACCAAGGCGATCGTCATTGCCCTGTACCTCACCGGCAAGTGGCGGGTGGACATCGAGTTCGCCGAGTCGCATCAGGAGGCGCTGGGCATCATCTCGCGCATCCGCCGGGCCCGGGGCGTGAAGTCGCCCGGCTCCGCCGCGCCGCGCCTGCTGGACCTGGAGGAGCCGCGGGCTCAGGCCTGAACCCCTCGGGGCTCACTCGCGGGCCTTGGCGCTGACCCAGTCGCGCAGCGCCTGAGGCTCCAGCGGCAGATCATCCAGCCACATCCGCACGGTGCCATCCTGGCCGGCCGACAGCACCTGGCGCCCATCCCGGGAGAAAATCACCCGGATGACGGCGCCCTCGTGGCCGCGCAGCACCCGGCTCTCGCCACTGCTCAGGTCCCACAGCCGTACGGTGCCGTCCGCGCTGGCGGTGGCCAGGCGCCGGCCCTCGGGAGAGAAGGCCAGGTGAAACACGAAGTGCGCGTGGCCGGTGAGCGAGGGCAGGGGCTCGCCCGTGGCCACCGCGAAGCGCTTGAGCCGGGCGTCTCCCAGGCTGCTGACGAAGAGCTGTTCTCCGTCCGGTGAGAAGCCCAGCGTGACCACGCCCAGGCCGCTCATGTCCAACCGCCGGCCCTCGCCCGCGCCCAGCGGCTGAAGCCACACGGTGTGATCCGGGCTGCCCGAGGCCAGGTAGCGCCCATCGGGGGAGAACTCCACCACGTCCACATCGTGCTCGTGGCGGTACATCGAGCGGCCCGCGCCGCTGGCCACATCCCACAGCAGCAATTCGCCCTCCAGGCCGCCCGAGGCCAGGTGGCGCCCGTCCGGAGAGAAGGTCAGCACGCGCACGCGCTGCTGGTGCCGCCCCAGCTCATGCACCCGCCCCGAGGCCACGTCCCACAGCCACACCCCGCCCTGTTCGTCTCCCGCCGCCGCCCAGGCGCCATCCGGCGAGAGCGTCAGCACCGTCAGCTTGTGAGACGGGCCCGCCAGCCGCTGCAGCCGCCGGCCCTGGCTGTCCCAGACGGACACCGTGCCCTCCTGGCCCACGGTGAGCAGCCGTGAACCATCCGGCTGGGCGAACACCCGCTCCACGCTGCCCAGGGGCACCGGCGCCGTCACCGCCGAGGCATCCTCCAGGCTGGAGCGGTGCAGCAGTCCGTCATGCCGGCCCACCGACAGCGCGTGCTCGCCGTCGGGCGTGAGCGTCAGCGTGCTCACCCGCTGCTCCACCCGCTGGCGGATCTCTCCGGCCGTCACGCGGCGGGACTCCAGCGCGGAGACGTTCGGCGGGACCGGGCCCTCGTGCTGCGTGAGGAGGCGTGCGGAGTGCTCGGCCATCTCGTGCAGACGGATGACGCCATCATCGCTGGAGGCGATCAGCCACTGGCCATCATGCGAGAAGCTCGTCCAGCTCACCGTGGCCGTGGCCATGTGCAGCAGCCGCTCGCGCCCGGTGGCCACCTCCCACAGCCGCGCCTTGCCGTCCCGGCCTCCGGCCACCAGCCACAGGTTGTCCGGGGTGAAGGCCAGCGAGGGCCCCCAACCCTCGGCGCTGTGGAGCGTCCGGGAGGTGCCTGTTTTCAAGTCCCAGAGCTGGATGGGGCCCCGGACGGATTGGGCCGCCAGGTAGCGCCCATCCTGCGAGAGCCGCACCATGCGGATGGAGCCGGGCAGGCCGTTGAGCACGCGAGGCTTGCCAGGCAGGGACTGCCACAGCAGCACCTGGCCCTCATCCGTGCTGACGGCAAGGGTGCCGGTGCGCGAGGCGAGGCTCGCCGAGGTGAGCGGAACGGAGGAGTCGAGGACGAGCTGGCTCGAGCCGTCCTCCAGGTTCCACAGCCGCACGGTGTTGTCCCGGGCGATGGACACGGCGTGCCGCTCATCGGGCAGCGGCTTCAGCTCGATGATGCTCTCGGGGTGGCGGCCCAGCAGCTTGCCCGTCCCCGAGGCCACGTCCCACTGCCACATCGCCCCGCCGAAGTCGGTCGAGAGCAGGAGGCGGCCATCGGCGGAGAAGCTCAGGCCGTTGACGGGGTGCGCATGGCCCTCGAAGGTGCGCGAGTGGCCCGTGGTCTTCTCCCACAGCCGGATCTTCCCCTCCTTGCTGGCGGAGGCGACGTAGCGGCCGTCCGGGGAGAAGAGGCTCTGCCAGGCCTCATCGCCATAGGTTTCCAGCACGCGGCTTTTGCCGGTGAGCAGGTCCCACAGGCGCACGGTGCGGTCATCGCTGGCGCTCACCAGCCACCGGCCGTCCGGAGAGAGGCTCACGCAGTTGACGGGCCGCTCCCCATGGCCACGCAGGGGTACCACGGCGCCCTGGGCCAGCGCGTCCGCGGCCAGCGTGCGGACGGCTCCCCACTTGGAGAAGCCGGGGGAGAGCGAGTTCAGCGTCTTGAAGACGAGCTCGGGAGACTGGGTCACCTCGCCGCGCGCTTCGATGAGGGTGAGCCGGTCCGCGCGGTCGGTGGCGAGGTCCCGCTCCCGCTCGGCCAGGTCCCTGGCGACGCTGACCCTGTAGTGGCTCTTGCCCGCCACCACCATCATCACCACCAGCGCCAGCCCGCCCACCAGCAGGGTGGAGCGGTACTGCCGGGCGAAGCGGCGCATGCGCTGCCAGGTCGTGTAGCGGTGCGAGCCGACGAGCTGTCCGGTCTGGAAGTGCCGCAGGTCCTCGGCCAGCTCGCGCGCGGTGGGGTAGCGCCGCGCCGGCTCGCGGTCCATCGCCCGGAGCACGATGGTCAGCAACTCCTGGGGCAGCGTCGGCTGGAGCTGGGAGAGCGGGGTGGGCTCTTCCTGGAGCACCTGCTCGAGCACCTCGCGCGAGGCGGTGCCGGTATAGGGCGGCCGGCCCGACAGCAGGTGGTAGAGGATGGCGCCCAGGGCGTACACATCGGCGCGCTCGTCCACCAGCTTGCCGGCGGCCTGCTCCGGCGGCATGTACGCCGGCGTTCCCATCACCGTGCCCAGCTGCGTGCGGTCCGGGGACTGCGGGGGCGAGGCGCGCGAGGCCTCGGGAGGCAGCGGCGCCTCGGGCCGGTCCAGCTCCTTGGCCAGGCCCCAGTCGATGACCACCGTCTCGCCGAACTCGCCCACCAGGATGTTGGAGGGCTTCAGGTCCCGGTGAATGACGCGCTGGCTGTGGGCATAGGCCATGGCCTCGGCGACGGCGAGCACGTGAGGCAGCGCCGCCAGCCGCTCGCCCAGGGTACTCATCGCCTCGATGTGGCGTGCCAGCGAACGGCCGGACACCAGCTTCATGGCGTAGAAGGGCTCGCCACCCGGCCAACGCCCCGCCTCGTACACGGGAACGATGGAGGGGTGCTGCAGGCGCGCGGTGATGCGGGCCTCGCGCACGAAGCGATCCTCGACGGTGCCGCCGGGCTCGATCAGCTCCTTGAGGGCCACCATGCGCTCGAGGTGCAGGTCCTCGGCGCGGAGGATGCGGCCGTGGCCTCCCTCGGCCACCACGCCGTGGAGCAGGTAGCGCTCGCGGGCGGCCACGGGCAGCGAGCCGGTGCGCTGAGGGGCGCTGCCCTTCTCGCCGCCGCAGGGATGGAGGGTGCTGGCGAACTCGTCCGAGGCAGGCCCGGTCGGGGGGCGCTGCAGCGTGGGGCTCTCCAGGTCCTGAAGAGAGGAGCGCTTGGTGGACTCTTCCATCCGGCGCGCAGCGTAGACCGGGAGCCCTCTCTCAGGCACGCACCTGGCCTGGAGACCCTGGAGTGTGGTGGCAGGTGCGGCGGGGTGCCCGCGTTGCTAGCGTCGCGGTCCAGGTGCCTGGCAGCCCCCGTCCGGGGCCCGCGCCGAGGGAGAGACACCGGTATGAGACGCCTTCTGCTCACGCTTACCTGCCTGCTCTGGGGAGGGCTGGCTTCGGCGGCCTCCTTCTTCGACACGCCCGAGCCCACGCTGACGCCCTCGCCCGGGAAGGCCGCGAGGCTCGAGCTGGTGGCGGGGGAGCAGCTGGTGGCGAGCGCGGTGTCTCCGCTGGGGCCCGAGGTGGCGCTCGCGGTGCGCGCGGCGGATGGCGGCTCGCGGGTGGTGCTCTGGAAAATAGGAGAGGCGAAGACGGTGGGGGCCTGGCCGGCGCCAGCGGGCACCTCGGTCGAGGCGTTGGCGTGGCACCCGGCTCAGCGCAGGGTGTTCGCGGTGACGAGGCAGGGCAAGCGCTCGGCTATCAGCCTGCTGGAGCCTCGCGCGGATGGCACCTTCGCGCGCACGGAGGTGCACGGCTCGGAGCGGGAGCTGCGCGGGCTCATCGTGGGCGCGCGGCCCTTCATGTTCCCGCACGGCAAGGAGCAGCGCGAGGTGAAGGGCTACCGGCTCTTCTTCGGAGTCCGTCACCCGGGGGGCTTCGCGGTCCACACGATGACGGAGCTGGGCACGCGTGAGTACCTCGTGGCCGGCCCGAAGGCGCTGGCGCTCCAGCCGCCGGACATGGAGGACTACAGCGTCCCGAGCCCCATCGACGTGCCGAGCGCCCTGCCGCTGGCACTGCACCCCAACGGCAAGCGGCTGCTCTTCCGCCAGGAGCGGGGAGTGCCGCGGGCCATCGACTACCAGCCGGCGTGGGAGGAGACGAAGGACTTCTCCGTGCCTGCTACCGCGGTGGGCTTTCTGCCCAATGGCCTGGGCCTGCTGCTGTGGGAGCCGGGGAAGCCGGGGGCCCAGGGGCTGATCTCGATGGAGAAGCAGCCCCGGGCGCTCGCACCGGCCCTCCATTTCCTGGCGCCCCCTTCGGTGACGGGGGATGGCAGGGGACTGGTGGGCGTGGTGCGGGGCGAGCGCGCGACGGTGGTGTACGAGCCCGTCACGCTGCCGCTGGCGGACGTGCTGAACGCGTGGCGGCTGGTGGACTCGGGGAAGCAGCTCGAGCACCTGGGCCGGCACTCGGGATTCTTCCAGCCCACGGGAAGCCCGCAGCTCTACAACTTCTACGAGTGGGAGTCGTACCGCCGCGACACCTGGGAGTCGTCACCGTACCTCGTCACCACGGACGGCTTCTGGGAGCTGTTCGCCGCGGCGTACGAGGGCTCGTTCATTCTGGCCGAGCGGCAGTTGTCCATGCCGCGCTTCTGGGACTTCGTGCGCGAGGCCCACCGGGACGCGAAGAAGCTGGGCCCGGGGTGGGCCGTGGCCTTCGCGGCGCTCGAGTCGCTGCGGACCGAGCCCCAGCCGGGCCACCCCGAGGCGCAGCGCATTCTGGCCGCCAAGGGGCCGGAGCGCTCCGAGGCGCTGAACGAACCCTTCGACTACGGGGACCTGAAGCCGCGCAGCCACTACACGACGTCGGAGGACCTGAGGCGCTACTTCCAGGCGATGCGCTACCTGACGTCCGTGTCCCGGCGGCTCGACGCGGCGGCGCTCGCGGGGCTGCCCTCCCAGACGCAGGCACTGGCGCGGGCGTGGATTGCCTCCTACGCGGGCTACATCGCGCCGTCCCGCGCGCCCACGGTGTGGTCGAAGAGCGAGTACAAGCCGCCGCCCTACCTGCGCAAGGTGCTGGAGAAGCCCGTGCTGTTCCCGCTCTCCTGGGGCTTCGACAACGAGGTGCTGTTCACCAACGTCTTCCACTGTGACACGCCGCTGCCCCAGCGCATGCAGCGGCCGGTGCGGCCCGGAGAGCGGGTGGACGCGGACCTGTTGGCGGCCACGGCCCGGTGTGAAGAGGGACAGAAGGAGCCACAGGTGCCGCGCCTGCTGCCCTCGGGGCTCGACGTGGCGGCGGCCCTGGGCAGCAAGCATGCGCGCGGCCTGATGAAGGCGGAACTCGAGCTGTTCCCGCCGCTGGGCCCCGCGCTGGAGGAGCTGGGCGCACGGTTCAACCGGTACGTGGCCTCCCAGGGCGCGGCGAACCTCTATGACCGCTGGCTGCGCGGCCTGGCGCTGCAGTGGGCCGATGACGTGGCGCCGCCCCCGGGGGTGGACGCGACGCTGTGGAAGACCAAGCGCCTGCAGACGGGGCTGGCGAGCTGGGCGACGCTGAGGCACGTCACGCTGCTGGTCAACGAGCGCAGCGGCGCCGAGATGGGGGAAGGCGGCGAGTTCGAGGAGGTGTTCCCGGAGCAGCCCCGGGGGTACGTCGAGCCGGATCCGCAGACGTTCGAGGCGATCGCCCAGCTCTTCGAGGCCACGGCGGAGCGCTTCCGCGAGGCGAGCGCCTCGCTGGGAGACACACCGATTCAGGACCGGTGGGCGCGCGAGCAGGAGGTCGTCCGGACCGGAGTGCTCAAGCGGCTGCAGCAGTCGGCGGCGGCGGTGCGGGAGTTCAAGGTGATGGCGCAGAAGCAGCTCCGGGGCGAGCCGCTCACGCCCAAGGAGTACGTGAACATCCTCTACGTGGGACGGAACTTCGAGCACAACTACCTGGTCTTCAAGAGCCTGGGCCACCCGAAGCTGGCGCTGTCGGACCCGCAGCCGATCTCGAAGATCGCCGACGTGGCGGACGCAGGGCCCAAGCCGCTGCTGCACGCGGCGGTGGGCTCGCCGCTGGAGTGGAGGCTCGTTGTCCCGCACCTGGGGCGGCGGCAGCTCGTGCGCGGAGCGGTGTACGCGTACTACGAGCTGATCAACGATGAGCCCCTGTCGGACGAGGAGTGGCGCCAGCGGGAGGAGAAGACGCCCCGGCCGGCCTGGGTCACGCCGTTCCTGGTCGAGAAATGAGCCTGCGCCCGTGGCTGCTGTGGGTGTTGAGCCTGTGGGGGGCCTCCAGCCCCGCGTGGGCGGCGGAGTCGCGGCTGCTCTTCGTGGGAGACATCCTCACGGAGCAGGGGACAAAGGAGATCCCCGAGGACAGCCGCTGGCTGGCGGCGGCGCGCTCGGCCCAGCTCGTCGTCGGCAACCTGGAGGGTACGCTGGGAGAGTCTCCCGCGTGCTCGCGCCAGACGGCGACGGAGTCCCCCTGCTTCGCCATGCCGGAGCGCACCGCGGGGCTGCTGTCGCGGGCGGGCTTCACGGCGGTAGGCCTGGAGAACAACCACGCGTTCGACTTAGGCCCCGAGGTTCGGGAGAGCACGGCGCGGCTGCTCGCGGCGGAGGGCCTGGTGCCGCTGCGGTACGAGTCCTCGCCCACGTTCCTGAGGGCCGGAGACGTCACCGTGGGGCTCGTCTCACTGTCACGAATCGCCAGGGGCAAGGGACAGGCGCGGGAGCTGCCCTCGCTGGAGTTGGCCCAGAAGCTGAGGTTGGCCCGGCAGCTCTCGAACCTGGTCGTCGTCTACGTGCACTGGGGAGAGGAGCTGTTCGACTGGCCGCACCCCACGCAGCAGCAGGAGGCGCGATGGCTGGTGGAGCAGGGAGCGGATCTGATCATCGGCCACCACCCGCACGTGGTGCAGCCGCCCGAGTGCGTGAAGGGTCGGCCCGTCTTCTACTCCGTGGGCAACTTCCGCATGCGAAGCCGGTTCCCGGCGGGGCGGGCAGGGCTGGCGGCGGACTGCCGGGTGGTGGGACGGAGCATGCGCTGCGGCGCCCTGGCCACCGACTTTTCCTTCGGAAGTTCCTGGCCCGACGCCGTCGAGAGCCCGGAGACGGCTGAGCAACTGAAGGGCTGCGAAGTGCCGCTGCGGGAGACGGTGGCGCTGGGAGACGTGAGGCTGCGGGGGCACTCGGAGCCAGCGGAGCTTCCCACCGCACGGGTGGAGATGCTGCGCGGGGGACGGGTGACAGGACGCTTCGGCACGGGCTCGCTGGTGGCGCTGGAAGCGGGGAGGCTCGACGACTCGGGCGAGCGGCTGCTCTTCACGGTGGAGCGGCGCTTCTCGTCGCTGGATGGGGAGGAAGGGCTGCGTCCCTACGTATACGAGGTGAGAGGCGGAGGGCTCGCGGCGCGTTGGCGGGGCTCGGCGTTGTCCTGGCCATTGGTGGATGCGCGGCTGTTGCCGGAGGTGCCGGGAGTGCTGTGCGCGCTGCACCGGATGGACTCGTTCGTGGCGCCCAACCCGGAGACACCTGGGACACGGGTGGCCGCGTACCGGTGGGCGGGGTTCGGCTTCCGGGGGGACGACTCCGAGGAACTCTCACGCCGCTGTGAGGCGCTCATGCAGTTGCGGTAGAACGGAGCCCATGTCCCCCTCCAGGAGTGCGCGGAAGGCGCCCGCGAAGAAGGCTGCGGCGAAGAAGGCCCCGCCGAAGAAGGCCGCGGTGAAGGCGGACGGCTTCGGGCCGGTGTTCACGCACCTGCGCGGCATCATGGCCACGCACGGGCCGGCGCTGGCGGTAAAGACGGATACGCCGGACAACTACTACGTGAACTCGACGAAGCCGTACAACAAGAAGGACCTCTTCTTCGGAGCGGTGCAGACGAAGAAGAACTATGTGAGTTACCACCTGTTTCCGCTCTACATGTTCCCCGAGCTGCTGAAGGGCGTCTCGCCGGAGCTGAAGAAGCGGATGCAGGGCAAGACGTGCTTCAACTTCACGTCGGTGGAGGAGGGCCTGTTCGGAGAGCTGGCGGCGCTCACACGCAAGGGCTTCGAGGAGTTCAAGCGCCGCGAGCTGGTCTGAGCGCGGCAGAAGCGGTCTGACGGATCCGCGAGGGTCCACAGCAGGAGGTCAACGCGGATGGCACGTCTCACGTTGTCGCAGGACAAGGTGGCCCCGGCGGTTTCGGAGCAGGTGGGTAACTTCCACCGGGACATCGTGGAGAAGGTGGCGTCGACGGTGGCGAGCCAGAAGGTGGTGGTGGTGGGGATGGCGCAGAACCCGTTCGTGAAGCGGGCGCGCAAGCTGCTCGAGGAGCAGGGCATCACCTTCACCTATCTGGAGTACGGCAGCTACCTGTCGATGTGGAAGCAGCGGCTGGCGCTCAAGCTGTGGGCGGGCTTCCCGACGTTCCCGATGGTGTTCATCGACGGGACATTGATGGGAGGCTTCACGGAGCTCCAGGCCCTGAAGGACCAGGGCAAGCTGCCGAAGTAAGCAAGCAAACCCCCTCTCCCTTCGGGAGAGGGCAGGGGTGAGGGTTGCGCGCCCCACTCCGGCGGCACTTCCGCGAAACCTGTCCAACAGGAGGACAGGTTCACCCAACCTCCACCTGGAGCGGGCTCACCCACCAGGAGAGGCCAGTGGGCCACAGGTCACCCGTGAGGTAGGCTCTGGACGGGCACAGGGAGGGCCTGGCCGGAGAGAACTCATGGACACGCCCGTGCAGGAAGCACAACCGGTGGTCCTGCCGCCGGGGACGAAAGTGGGTGCCTGGCGCGTGCACGGCATTCGCGGTGGTGGCACCTACGGCACCGTCTACCGCGCCGTCGCGGAAGAGCGCACGCAGACTGAGCCCGCGGCGCTCAAGCTGGCCGTCTACCCCGGGGATGCGCGCTTCGAGCGCGAAGTGGAGCTGCTCTCGCGCATCCGTCATCCGAGTGTGCCGCGCCTGCTCGATGCCGGGCTGTGGCACTCGCCGCGGGGCGTGAGCCATCCATTCGTGGTCATGGAATGGGTGGAGGGCGAACCGCTGTACGCCTGGGCCGCCCGGCGCAACCCTTCCTCGCGTCAGGTGCTGAGGCTGTTGGCGCAGGCGGCGGGAGCGCTGCAAGCCACCCACGAGGTGAGCGCGGTGCACCGGGACGTGAAGGGGGACAACATGCTGGTGCGTCCTTCGGATGGCCGGCTGTTCCTCACCGACCTGGGGGCGGGGTACTTCGCCGGTGCGTCCCGGTTGACGCCCTTGCACGTAGTGCCCGGCACTGCCGAGTACCGCAGCCCCGAGCTGTGGCAATACGCGCAGCGGGTGAGCCCGGGAGCCACCGCTGCTCCCCTGGCGCGGCCGGTGGATGATGTGTTCGCCCTGGGGGTGACGGCCTACCGGCTGGTGACAGACCTGTACCCGCCCTTTCCCCGCTACGACACAGAGACGGGGCAGTGCTCATTCCCAGGTGGCGGGATTCCGCCTCCTCGGAGGCTCAACCCCCGGATCGACGCACAGCTCAACGCGCTCATCTCGCGGATGCTGTCTCCCCGGCCCGAGGAGCGTGGCTCCGCGGGCGAGCTGGCCGAGGCCATGGAGCGAGGCGTAGCGCACGCGGGGCCTTCAGCAGATGCGCCGCTGTTCGAGTGGGAGACGCTCAGGCCCTGGCAGTGGACGGAAGCCGAGCGGGCCGATGCCGAGCACCTGGGCCAGCGCCCGCGCCACAGAAGCCGCGAGCGGGCGCTCGAGGCTGGGCAAGCGGACGCCGTTCCTCAGCAGGTGAAACCCCGGCACTGGCTGCCATGGCTGGCGGCGGTGTTGGCATTGGGGCTGTGGCCCGCACAGACAGGCACTCTGCGTACCGGTTCACATGAATCCGAGAAGGGGCGTGACGCTGTCTCCCTGGGAGAGGCCGCGCTGAACGCGTCCGTTGAGCCAGCCAGTCCCTCGGACAGCGAAGGCATCAGACAGGAGTTTCCCAAGCAGCCCTTTCCTGACCAGGTCAAGCCGGACGCCCGAGGGCGATGTCCCAAGCGGCAGCTCGTGATCAACGGAGGCTGTTGGTTGAAGGTGGAAGTCGAACCCGATGACTGTCCTGCGATCGGAGTGATGCAACAAGGGGAGTGTTACGTCCCCGTTCGCACGTCCGTGAAAGTGCCGGCCGCTGCTCCCCCGGCTCAATAGGGACGCTGCCCCACGAAGTTGCCGGGAGGCGAGTAGTTGCACACCCAGAACTGCCACCGGGTGAAGCCCTGGAAGGGCGAGTTCTTATCACACACCTTGGTGGCACAGCCCACGTGCGTGGTGTTGCGCCAGACGATCTGCGTGTAGTGGCCGCACTGCTTACGGAGCGAAGGCCAGAGGGAGGGCTCGCCTGCCTGATTGGCCAGGAGGAATACCTCGTGCAGGTTTGCCACCCAGGGCACATCTTCCAGGAGGTCACATTATGGAACAGCCCCAAGTCGAGCCCGATGACGACTTCCAGCTCCTGGTGGACGTGCTTCCCGAGCCGCTGAAGGCCCAGGTCCGGCAGCTCCCGCCCGCGGAGATTCTGGAGGTGGTGATGGACCTGGGACGCCCGCCCCAGGCGCGCCTGGTGAACAACCGCTCCCAGCGCCTGCGCGAGGAGCCCGTGGCAGCCAAGGAGCTGGAGCACGTGCTGGCCCAGGTGGGACCGCCGGGGGATGACAACCGGGCGGGCATCGAGCGGACGCTGCACCGCATCTCGGCCATCCGCAACCGGAAGGGGCGGGTGGTGGGGCTCACGCTGCGCGTGGGGCGTGCGGTGTACGGCACCATCGACATGCTCAAGGACCTCATCGCCACGGGGCGCAACGTGCTGCTGCTGGGGCGCCCGGGCGTGGGCAAGACGACGAAGCTGCGCGAGGTGGCACGCGTGCTCGCCGACGACCTGCGCAAGCGGGTGATGGTGGTGGACACCTCGAACGAGATTGGCGGAGACGGAGACATTCCGCACCCGGGCATTGGCGCCGCGCGGCGCATGCAGGTGTCGAGGCCGGACCGGCAGCACGACGTGATGATCGAGGCGGTGGAGAACCATATGCCCGAGGCGATCATCGTCGACGAGATAGGCACTTCGGCGGAGGCGGCGGCGGCGCGGACGATCGCCGAGCGCGGGGTGCAGCTGGTGGCCACGGCGCACGGCAACATGCTGGAGAACCTGGTGCTCAACCCCACGCTGTCGGATCTGGTGGGCGGGGTGCACACGGTGACGCTGAGCGACGAGGAGGCCCGGCGGCGGCGCACGCAGAAGACGGTGAGCGAGCGCAAGGCCCCGCCCACCTTCGACATCGTGGTGGAGATGGTGGACCGGGACGAGGTGCTGGTGCACCCGGACACGGCGGAGGCGGTGGACCGGCTGCTGGCGGGCACGGAGGTAGGCGGCGAGCGGCGGCGATTGGATGGGGGCGAGGTGAAGGTGGAGGAGGTGCCACAGTCCACGGCACCGCTGCCGGCGCCTCGGCAAAGGGCGGCTCCGGCCGCGCCCGCGCCCGCGCCCGCGGCGCCGTACCAGGGGCCCACGCGGCTCTTCGCCCACGCGGTGAGCCGGGACCTGTTGGACCGCGTGCTGCGGGAGCTGAAGGTGGACGCGCGGATTGTCGGAAGGCTGGAGTCCGCGGATCTCATCCTCACGCTGCGCTCGAGGGCGAACGATCCGAAGATGCGCAAGGTGGTGGAGCGCACGGGCGCGCGGGTGGAGGTGGTGAAGCGCAACAGCTCGGCGGAGCTGCGCAGGGTGCTGCGTGGGGCCTTCATGGTGGTGGAGGGCGTGGACGAGGACCAGGTGCGCGAGGCGGTGGCCGAGGCGGAGCACGCCATCCAGCGGGTGCTGAGCGAGGGCGTAGTGGTGCCGCTGGCGCCGAGGCCTCCGCGGCTGCGCAAGCTGCAGCACCGCCTGGTGAGCCGCTACCACCTGGAGACGGTGAGCCTGGGCAGCGAGCCGGTGCGCCACCTGGTCATCTACCCGCTGGGAGCCGAGGTGGAAGCGGCGCTCCAGGAGAGCGAGGCCGAGGGAACGGCCTGATCTACGCTTCGCGTTGCGTTGCCTGGGGCCAGGGCCACAGAAACCCAAGTCCCCGCCCCTCACCCTCTCCCTTCGGGAGAGGGCCGGGGTGAGGGTTTCTGGGAACCCCCTTCCGCGTTGATGCTCCAGGGAGGCATGGATGACCGACCGCGAGTGCGTGGAGCTGTTGCAGTGGGCCGCGCCCCGCCTGCGCCTGCGCTGGGAAGGCTTCCGCCGCGTCCGGGGACAGGTGTGCAAGCGCATCGGTCGCCGCATGAAAGAGCTCGGACTGGAGAGCGCCGCCGCCTACCGCGCGAGGCTGGAAGCCGACGACGCCGAGTGGACCGTGCTCGACTCGCTCTGCCGTGTCACCATCTCGCGTTTCTTCCGGGATCAGCGCGTCTTCGACGTGCTGCGCGAGAGCCTCCTGCCCACGCTCCTGAGCGATGCCCAGGCCCGAGGCGAGAGGGTATTCCGGGTCTGGAGCGCCGGGTGCGCCTCGGGCGAAGAGCCATACTCGCTGTCGATCCTCTTCCGGCTGGGCCTGGCGCCCCACTTCCCGGAGGTGCGGCTGGAACTCATCGCCACCGAAGCGAACGAAGCGCTGCTGGAGCGAGCCGGCCGTGCCTGCTACCCCGCGGGCAGCCTGCGTGAGCTGCCCAGGGAGTGGATCCTCACGGCCTTCTCTCCCACGCCAGAGGGAGATCCATGCCTGCTGCCCACGTTCCGCGAGGGCCTTACCTTCCTTCGTCAGGACCTGCGCGCGGAGATGCCAGAGGGGCCCTTCCACCTGGTGCTCTGCCGCAACGTGGCCTTCACCTACTTCGCTCCGCCGCTGCAGCACGAGGTGCTCTCGAGGCTCCTGGAGCGGCTCGTGCCGGGAGGGCTGCTCGTCATCGGCGGCCACGAGTCACTCCCCGAAGGCGCCACGGGACTGGAGCGCGCCGCCGGAGCACTGCCCATCTTCCGCGGACCCGTTCAGGGGAAAGTCACCTAAGGTGCCGCACGTCTTCCAACCCCGATTCAAGAGAGAGAGAGAGCACGGTTCATGATCCGAGTGAGTGCATTCCGTTGGGTGCCGCCGTTCGCCCAGGGACTGGTGAGAGACCTTCGAGTGCGCTGGGCGCTGGAAGAGGCAGGCCTTCCGTACGAGGAGATGCTGATCGGCCCGGAGGACCAGAAGTCCGAGAGCTACCGGCGCATGCAGCCCTTCGGCCAGGTGCCCATCTATGAGGAAGACGGGCTGGTGCTCTTCGAGTCCGGGGCGATCGTGCTGCACATCGCCGAACGCTCCGAGGTGCTGATGCCCAGGGAGCCGAAGGCCCGGGCCCGCGTGCAGACGTGGGTCTTCGCGGCGCTCAACTCGGTGGAGCAGCACGTGCAGAACTACACCTCGCTGGACCTGTTCTTCGCCAAGGAGGAGTGGGCGAGGCTGCGCCGGCCCTCGGCGCTCGAGGCGGTGCAGTCGCGGCTCAATGTCCTGTCCAAATGGTTGGAAGGGCGGGAGTACCTCGAGGACCGCTTCACCGCGGGCGACCTGATGATGACCACGGTGCTGCGCATCGTCCGCCACACGGAGTTGGTGACGAAGATGCCGGTGCTCGAAGCCTACCGCCAGCGGTGCGAGGCCCGGCCCGCCTTCCAGAAGGCGCTGGCCGCGCAGATGGCGCCCTTCGCGAAGTACACGCCCCCCGCGCAGTAAGCGCCTCACACTCCCGAGAGCAGCCCTTCGATGACCGCTCCGGGGACCCAGCGGGCCCAATCCACGGCGATCACCTCGTCGCCGCGCCGACAGTCGCCCGCCAGCGTCCCGGAGGAGACGAGGATGGCCTGGGGCCACCCGGTCAACCACCGGGCGTACTCGAGCCGGTAGAGCTGGGCCTCGTGGTATCCACCGAGCAGGGTGGACAAGTGGGAAGAGTGCTTGATCTCCACCACCACCGCACGTTCTGCCGCTCCGGGCAGGGCCACCTTCAGGGTGAGATCCGGCCGCATCCTGCCGGTGTGAGCGAGGTAGTAGCGCGAGCCTGCCTCGACAGGCCCGGAGTCGAGAACGGACTGATTGTAAAAGAGCCGCACCCGCGCACCGTCCTCCCGGAGAAAGGCGGCCAGCTCGGCCCGGCCTGGGAGCACCAGCGTGCGCTGCATCGTCCACCGCCCGGGCTGTAGCGCATGGAGCGATGTCTCCAGGGACTGCAGGAGCCGGATGGCCACCGCCAGCTCGAAGCGCGTGTGGTCCTGCAGCGGCACCAGCGCGCCTTCGGACAACACCCGGGCTAGCCGCTGCGGGTCCCGCGTGTTCAGCTCCTGAAGGTAGAGGTGCCAGCGGCGGGCGAGTCCGTAACAGGGATGGCGCGCCAGCTCCGCGGCACGCAGGTGGAAGGCTTCCGGGCGCTCATCCGGCACCTCTCGCAACACCGTGGACTCCAGCAGGTGCCGGAGCTGACCTTCACAGGCTTGAGCGGAGGCACTCCAGCCATAGTGTGCTAGCACTCCCGCCTGGCGCAGCTCAGCGAGCATGGCGGTGAGCCATTTCACCGTGGCGCGGACGAGGATCTGTTCGGGCAGATCGAACCGCCGTTTCCGCGCTCGGGTGACGAAGCGGGTCGTCTCACCACTCAGATGGCGGGTGAGCGTTGCCTGCACGTCCAGTCGGCCCTGGTAGCCCCCCTGCCACACCTTGGGATGGACCTCCGCACGCGCCGTGAGGACGCGCACCAGCTGCGGAAGCAGCTCCAGGGCGAACTCCCGCAGCTCCCCCATGTGGGCCGCCAGAATGCTGGTGCCCAGCAGAAGGCGCAGTTGCTGGGGCCTGCCCGTCAGCCGCTCCAGGAAGCGCGCCGCGTCGGCGGCATCGATCCGCGTCTGCTGAGCCTCGGGCAGCAGATACCCCGGGAAGTGCTCCAGGAGAAACGCCTCCCATGGCGCTGTTTCACTCATGGCTCGGGCAGGGAACCGGGGGGCCAGAGATCGGCGCAGCGATCACGCAGATCGGCCCTCGCTGCGTCAGATGTCCAGCCCGCCAGGCTCGCCTCGAACAGGGCGTGGACGTTGCGCGCCGTCTCGGGATCGAACCCCTCGAGCTGTGGCAGCAGGAACATGCCGAGCGCCTCCGCGAGCGCATCCCCAGCCGCCGCGCGTCGGCGCATATACCGCACGATGTCGATCGCCACCGCGGGGCCCACCTCTCGGTACGCGAGCAGCCCCTTGCGCTGAAAGAGCTGGGTGAGCCGGCGCACGGTGGGCTCATCCAACGGTGGGTCAAGGCCTGGCAGCAGGGCTGCCCGGGAGAGCAGACGCGCGTAGGCGTCGTCCTCTGGAATGCCCAGGTGGATGACAGCGAACCGCCGCTGCACCGCGTACGACAAGCGGAACAGCGACGTCTTGTCCCAGGTGTTCATCGTGGCGATGACCCGGAACGTCCGGGAGACGCGGTGAGTGCGCCCGGCATCGAAGCCGATGGACACACGCCGGCCGCCATCCAGCTCGAACGAGGTATCCGTGCCCCGGCCCGCCAGCACGGTCATCAGCTCACCGAAGGCCTTGTCGACGTCCGCCCGGTTCAGCTCGTCCACCAGCAGCCACTGCCAACCCTCGATGGCCCGGAGAAACGCGCCGGGGCGGAACCGGAGCGCCTGGTTGCGCTCCAGCGCATACCCGCCAATGGTCTCGTACGTCGTCCAGTCCGCCGAGGCGGTGGCTTCGAAGAGCCCGTGGCAGTAACCCTCGATCCGTGCCGTCTCGGCCAGCGCGTGTGCCAGCTCTGTCTTCCCCGTACCGGGAGGGCCCACCAACAGCAGGTGCTTTCCAGCGGAGAGCGCCGCGCACACCCGCTCGGCAACACCCGGAGGAAGCTCCAGGGTTCCCAGGTGGCGAGCGAGCTGCTCCGCGCCCAGATCCAACCTGTCAGCCAGCCAGCCGGCAGGCTCGCCATGGCTGGTGGGGGAGGTGGGCGGGGCCAGCACCGCCTCCTCGCCGGCGTCGGTGCTCTTGTCATCCTCGTCATCGGGAGGCAGGGTCCCCAGCTCGGCGCGCAAGGCCGAAATCCGGCTGCGAAGCTGCTCGACCTCGGCGGGATGCGCCTTCAGGGCGTCTCGCCCCAACGCGGTGAGAATGTCCCCTTTGGGGGCCCGCTCGGTCAGCCCCATGGAGAGCAGCCAGTTCCTGCGGAAGTTGGTCTGATTGGTGGACTTCCACTCCACCTCCAGCAGTGCCTTGAGCAATTGCTGCGTCTCGTCCACGTCGGCGCCCCCGGGCGTGTCCGCGATGACGAGTGTCGCGAGCATTCCCTGAAACTTCGCGTGAAACGTCTCGAAGAGCAGCAGAGGCGAGCGCGAGGCCAGGTAGTCATTTCCCTGGCGACTCAGGTCGAGAAACTCAAGCTCCTCTGCCGCCTGCACGACGAAGCCAAGGTTCATCAAGAGGCGCCGGTAGGTCAGCACCGCCGTCTCACCAGAGGCTTCGTACTTCTGCTCGAAGTGCTGGTTGAGCTGCTCGACAGAAGGGGCGCGTGGCTCAATCCACTCCAGTAGATCATCCAGGGTTTGCTTGTACTGCCGCACTCCTCCCGGGAGCGGGTAGATTGCCCCGAGCTTGCCGGACTCCGAAGCCTCGGAGTCCTGTACATCCGGAGCGTCGCGAGGCGCCAGCTCTCCTTCGCTCCGGGTCTCTGCCTCCGAACGCATGAGGAACGGGAACTTCAGCAGGGCCAGAAGGAGGATCCGCCGGAAGGCCTCTGCGGGGCTCGGCAGAATCTCCAAGCCGGGCATCCGGACACGGAACGCCTCAATGAACGACTTCGAGACCCGCGGGAGCCCCGAGAGGTACACGGCAGCCTTGAGCGCGTCGGACTCGCCCTTGATCGCCTCCTCCTTCCGCTTGTAGAGGCCGAAGCTGGCGCGGACGGCGAGTTCCGCTCCATCCGCCACGGGAACGAACTGCTGCGCCAGGGTGATCCAGACGAGCTGTTGCTGCTGGGAGTCCAGAGGCCGCACGGCGAGCGACACCAGGTGCTTGTAGCGCTCCTGGGCTCTCCAATAGTCCGCTTGCACCAGGAGGGTGCGCGAGCCTCCGGGCCAGGTGCACTCTGCCTGGACAGCTTGAGGCCAGGGCCCGTGCATGGCCTCGTTCAACAGGGTCTGCCCTTCGGGACGCAGCGTGGGCCACGGAGGCGGCGGCAGGCGTTCGACCTTGACGTGGACCGGCTTCCCTTCCACGTCGAGGGTCAACTCTTGCGCGGCATCCAGAATGGAGCGGATTACCTTCAGGGCCAGGAGGTTGGCGTCTTTCCGGTCAGGCATGGGCGTGGCATTTTAGAGGGTCACCCGCCCAGGGAGGACAAGATGGTAGAGCCGGTGAGAACAGCCAGCGTCGCCTGGTACGTGACAGGACGCTTCTATATGGCGACAGACCAGACGACGCAGGATCTGGGCTACTTCCTCCACCTTCAGGGACTCGCGGGGGCGCTCTTCGACGGACCTCCGAGCGAGAAGACGGCACTCTTCACCTTCCGCTCCACGCCGTTTACAGCGCAGCCCGTCACCAATGGGGATCTATCCCTGGGACTCGACGCTACGGGCGAGTTCACGCTGTACCTCAAGCGGCACCCGGGCGCGTCCTTCGATGAGCCGGATTCCTTCTCGGATGGCGAGCCCATCGCCCGGTTCCGCCGGGTGAGCGTCGTCATGGGAACGACATTCAACGCGCCCGGATCCGCCCAGGGACTGCTGGCGCTCAACGTCTTCACCGCCGCGCTCATCTGGAGCCAGGAGTTCGAGTTCCGCGGCGCCCGGTACGATCTGCGGTGGTTGCTTCCGCACGGGATTACGCAGTGGGGCGAAGCCAGCCCCACGCTGTTGCCCGCCCCCCCAGGCTTCGAGAAGGTGTGCGCGTTCGCGGCGTCCGCGATTGCCCTCGGAAAAGCCTGATTCCCAGGTCCCAAATGGATGTCAGGGATTGCTGGTAGAAGCAATCTCACCCCCTTCGAAGACGTGAGGGCCAACGGATGGCCCCGTCCGGCGGAGGGTGGCTGGAGAAAGACATCATGAGACTGGGAATGGCTTGTCGCAGGCCGACGGCGCTGTTCGCTGCTTTGGGAGTGAGTTTCGTTTCGCTGCTCGGATGTGGCGAGGGCGTGGTGGCTCCCGCGTCCGGCGAGCCGGTGGAGCTGAGGCACACGGAGTCGGAACTCTACGTGGCCTCTCCGAAGCTGTGGCGGCCCATGAGCGTGCCGGTGTGCTGGGAGAACCCCACCACCGCTGACAGCACGCAGCGCCAGTGGGTGCGCGACGCCGTGGCGCGCACGTGGGAGGCGCGCTCGGGCGTGCGCTTCACTGGATGGGGCTCGTGCGTGGACACGGGCACGGGCATCCGCATCAAGATCAGCGACACCGGCCCGCACGTGCAGGCGTTGGGCAACAGCCTCAACGGCCTGGCCTCGGGCATGGTGCTGAACTTCACGTTCAACAACTGGAGCCCGGTCTGCAAGAGCTCGCTCCAGTTCTGCATCGAGACGATCGCGGTCCACGAGTTCGGCCACGCCATGGGCTTTGCCCACGAGCAGAACCGTCCGGACCGGCCGTCCTCCTGCACCGAGCCCATGCAGGGCTCTTCCGGTGACTGGCTCATCGGTTCGTGGGACCTGGACTCGGTGATGAACTACTGCAACCCGGAATGGAACGGGAACGGCACCCTCAGCACCACGGATCAAGAGGGCGCACGCCTCACCTACGGCGTGCCCTGGGAGTCGCTGGGCGGCTTGCTCGTCGAGAGCCCGTCGGTGGCCTCCATGGGCTCGGGGCACCTGGACGTGTACGTGCGCGGCGTCGACAACGCCCTGTGGCACCGCTACCACGCCAACAACGCCTGGTCCCCGTGGGAGGGCCTGGGTGGTTCGCTGACCTCGGAGCCGGCCGCGGTGAGCTGGGGACAGGGCCGCGTGGACGTGTTCGCCCGGGGCGCGGATGGCTCGCTCATCCAGAAGACGTATCGGCAGACCACGGGCTGGTCCAACTGGGTGTCGCTCGGCGGGCAGATTGTCGGCAAGCCCGCCGCGGTGTCGTGGGCGTCGGGGCACCTGGACGTGTACGTGCGCGGCATCGACAACGCCCTGTGGCACCGCTACTACCTCAACAACGCCTGGTCCCAGTGGGAGAACCTGGGGGGCATCTTGACCTCGGAGCCGGCGGCGGCGAGCTGGGCGAAGGGCCGCATCGACGTGTTCGCCCGAGGCAGTGACGGCGCGCTCTACCAGAAGACGTATCAGGAGCCCACGGGCTGGAGCGCCAGCTGGGAGTCGCTGGGCGGGCAGATCATCGGCGCTCCGGCAGCGCTGTCCATGAGCCCGGGCCACCTGGACGTGTATGTCCGCAGCACCGACAACGCCCTGTGGCACAAGTGGTACACCTATCAATGGTCTGACTGGGAGTGGCTTGGCGGCGAGCTGACCTCCTCTCCGGCGGCGGAGAGCTGGGGCCCGGGGCGCATGGACATCTTCTATCGCGGCGCGGACCAGTCGCTGCACCATTCCTGGTGGAACAACGGTTGGTAAGCCAGGGATGATGGCTCGGCCCTGCGGTGCGGCGTGTGCGCGCTCGCGGGGCTCGAGCCCTTGCTGGGCAAGTGAGAGGCCATGCACCAGGGGAACGTGCTGCTTGGATTCGATGCTCGGCAAGCGGGCGGTGGCGGGGAATGGAGCGAGCAGCGGAGGGGCGATTTCCTCTTCCGTCCCGACGTGGCGAGGCCCTGCTCGGTTGACCAGCATGTGTGGCGCCCGGCCGTGGAGGTGCATGACTCGCCGACTCGCTTCTGGGATGATCTGGAGCGCCTCCAGGGAGTGGTTCGTGAGAGGCCGGAGCGTCCCTGGATCGTCGCTCTAGGAGTCTTGCTGTCTGTGAGCAGCCCGGAGGAGGCGGCCGCGGTGGAGCCCTTCATCCCGGTGGACGCCTCGGGCCAGCCCTACACGGTAGATGCGGGGTGGACGTTCCTTGGCTACGACGTCGCGGACCTGGGCGGCTCCATCAGCGGCCTGATGAACTGCGGCTTCCTGCCGGGCCAGGATGATGTCGAGGCGCTGCGGGCGGTCTGGGGACCGAAGTTGAACTCCCGGCACCTCTTCGACGACGTCGCGGATGCGGTGGCGTTCAAGGACTTCTCCAACCACCGGGTCCCCGAGCACAGGCCCTTCTTCGTCAACGGGCTCTGGCTGCTCTCGAGCTGGCAAGCAGAGGAATGATGCACACACGGTGGTTTCTCAGGCGGATGATGGTGGTGCTGCTGTGCTGTGTGGCGGGAGTGGCGGCCGGTAAGGAGTTCGAGGATGCACGGCTAGGGGCGGCGCGGACGGCCTTCGACGAGGCGGGCACGCTCTGGGCCGCGGGCCGGTACGACGAGGCCATTGCTCGGGGAGAGCAGGCGCTGGCGCTGCGGGAAGCCGTGCTCGGGGGCTCCCATCCCGAGGTCGCCAGCAGCCTGGAACTGCTCGGCTCTCATCACCAGCTTCGGGGGAACCCCGCCGCGGCCGAGCCGCTCTGGCTGCGCGCGTTGGCCATTCAGGAAGCGGTGCTCGGCCAGAATCACCCGGATATCGCTCGAACGCTCACCCACCTGGCCCTCCTCTACCAGGCGCAGGACATGGACGCGCGTGCCGAGCCGCTCTATGCGCGTGCGCTGGCCATTCGGGAAGCAGCCCTGGGCGAGCACCATCCCCTCGTCGCCGAGTCGCTCCACCACCTCGCCTACCTCTATGCCGAGCAGAGCTCGTATGCTCGGGCCGAGCCGCTCTACTTGCGCGCGCTTGCCATCCGGGAAGCCGCCCTGGGCAAGCACCACCTGGACGTGGCTCAAACGCTCAGCGGCCTTGGAGTTCTCTTCTCGGGGCAAGGCTCGTTTGCTCGGGCCGAGGCGCTCAACTTGCGCGCGCTGGCCATCCGGGAGGCCACCCTGGGCAAGCATCACCCGCTGGTCGGCGAATCACTCGCGGGACTTTCCGTCAACTACCAGTCCCAGGGGTTGTCCGCCCAGGCCAAGCAGCTGCTCGAGCGCCAACGGGCCAGCTGGGAAGCAGCCCTCGAGCAGAACCCTCCCAACGTCGCGGGCGCACTCATTCAGCTCGCGGCGTTCTACATGAACCAGGGGGTGTTTGATCGGGCCGAGTGGGCCTACGAGCGCGCTCTGGCCTTGCAGGAAGCGGCGGTGGGAAAGAGCCATCCGCTCATCGCCCGTACGCTCTTCCCGCTTGCCGTGACGTATGATCTTCAGGGGAAGTATGGTCAGGCCGCGCCACTCTACGAGCGCTCGCTGGCGATCTGGGAATCGGCACTGGGCGAGAGCCATCCCCGCATTGCGATGTCAGCCCGCAAGCTCGGCACGATCTACCTGATTCAGGGCTCGTATGAGCGTGCCGAGCCGCTCCTCCAGCGAGCGGTGGCTATCGACCAAAAGGCCTACGGCGAGACGAATTCCCATACCAGCATTGCACTCAACGCCCTCGGTGAACTCTACCTGGCTCGGGGGCTGTACGCCCGGGCCGAGCCGCTCCTCCTGCACTCGCTGAAGATCCGGGAAGCCGCATTGGGCAAGAGCGAGCCCTATGTCGCCCTCACGCTCAGCCTGTTGGGCAGGCTCTACCTGGTCCAGGGGCTGTATGCCCGCGCCGAGCCGTTCCTCGAGCGCGCGCTGACGATCATCGAAGAGGCCTATGGCAAGAATGATCCCGACGTGGCCGCAGCGCTGCACGACCTGGCCAACCTCTACTCGGCCCAGGGGTTATATGGCCGGGCCAGGCCGCTCTACGAGCGCGCGCTCGCCATCCGGGCACGGGCCTTCGGCAAGAACCATCCTCACGACGCGGAGGTGCTCAACCAGCTTGCCGTGGTCCATCTGGCCCAGCAGCGTCTCGGTCAAGCGTTGCCGCTGCTCACGCGGGCCTTTGCCATGTCCGAGCAGCGCCTGCGTCAGGAGGCACTGGGCCTCTCCGAGGTGCACCTGGCCAGCTTCCTCCAGCATCTGCGCGAGGACGAGGAGCGGCTCTATGCGCTGCTGCGCGCCCATCCCGGCAACGCCCGCGTCCGGCGCCTGGCCCTCGGCGCCGCGCTGCTGCTCAAGGGACGCTCCGTGGAGGAGAGCTCCAACATCTCCCGCACCATCTACCAGCACCTGGGGGCCGAGGATCGCCGCGCCTTCGAGCGGCTCAGGGGGCTGCGCACCCAGCTGGCCCAGCTCTCCCTCCAGGGACCGGGCGCGCGCTCCCTGACAGCCCACCAGCAGCGCCTGGCGGAACTCTCCGCGCAGAGCACCGCGCTCGAGGCCGAGCTGGCCAAGCGCTCCGCCCCCTTGCGCGCGCTGTCCGAGCTGCCCCCGCTGGCGGAGATTGTCGGCCGGGTTGCCGCGGCCCTGCCCCGGGACAGCGCCCTCGTGGAGTTCATCACCTACGTGGACCGCCCGCTCGTGCTTGGGCCTGGCACGTCCGGCTCCCAGCGCCAGGGCGAGCTGCGCTACCTGGCGCTGGTGCTCTTCCCGGATGCCACCATTCGCTTCCAGGACCTGGGACCCGCCGAGCCCATTGACTCCGCTGCCTTGCAGCTGCGTGACGCGCTGGCCAGCCGCGACACCGCTTTCCAGGCCCCCGCCCAGGCGCTCTACCAGCGTGCTTTCCAGGCCCTGCTTCCGCTGCTGGGGACGACGCGCCGGCTCTTCCTCTCGCCGGATGGCCAGCTCGCCCTGGTGCCCTTCGCCGCCCTGCATGATGGCCAGCAGTTCCTCGTGGAGGCTTTCGACTTCACCTACCTGCCCTCTGGCAAGCACCTGCTGACCCGGCCGCGGCAGGACAGCCCTCCTGGCTCCGTGGTCGTCCTCGCGGATCCAGACTTCGGCGCTACGCTCCAGGCCTCCGCTTCCTTCCTGGCGGAGGCATCCGCGCAGGCCGAGCGCTCCATCGCCGTCGATCGCTTCTTCTCCACCCTGCGCGAGGATTCAGCGCCGCGAGCCTGGGCCACGGCTCCCTTGCCAGGCACCCGCCAGGAGGCCGAAGCCATTCAGCAGCTGCTTCCTCAGGCTCAGCTCTTCCTGGGCGCGGAGGCCACCAAGAAGCGTCTGCTGGGCCTGACCACCCCCGGCGTCCTCCACCTGGCCACCCATGGCTTCTTTCTGGAGGATGTGCCCGGGGCCACGGGCTCCCGCGCGCTGGGCCAGTTCGGTGCGCTGGGTGAGGCTCCTTCGCCCCCGGATCCCCTGCTGCGCTCGGGGCTCCTCCTGGCGGGGGCCAGTGAGCCAACGTCCTCCGGGGCCAACTCCGCTGTGCCGCCGGAACACGCGCTGGTGACGGCGCTGGAGCTGGCGGGCCTGAACCTGTGGGGCACTCAGCTCGTCGTCCTGTCCGCCTGCGATACCGGGCGAGGCGACGTCAAACTCGGCCAGGGGGTGTACGGGCTGCGCCGGGCCTTCCTGGTGGCGGGAGCGGAGACCGTCGTGATGAGCCTCTGGAAGGTGAACGACGAGACGACCCGCAAGTTGATGGAGGGCTACTACCGCAACCTGTTGAAGGGGCAGGGCCGTGCCACCGCCTTGCGCGAGGCGATGGGAGAGCTGCGGCGGACTCAACCGCACCCCCACCACTGGGCACCCTTCATCGCCATGGGCCGGGACACACCTCTGCGTTGGTAAGCACAGGACGGTTCATCCCGATGTCAATTCACCCTCACGCTCACGGCCGCCGAGGCGGTGCCGTCCTCGCGGGTGACGACGAGCCGCTCCAAGTGGCTGTTCACGGTGGCGCAGCGGGGCACTCCCCACGTGGCGTCGAAGGTGGCGTTGCCAGAGGTGTCGAGCGCCGCGTGGATCGAGGTGGTGTCCCAGGCCTCCGGAGTGGGGTCATCCGCGGCCGGCTCACAGGACGCGAGCACGAGTCCTGCGACGAGGAGCATTGGCACCAGGATCCGCATGGTTCTCCCCTTGGGTCGAGACGGCTTTCCTGGCTTATTGTGAAGTTAAGGAAACGCCATGGACCTGGAACGCGAATACCGGCTCATCGTGACTCCGGGCGACGAGGTCGTCGTCTCCACCCGGGAGAACGGCGTCCAATGGCGGCTGAGCCTGCCGCGCCGGGCCTGGGGGTAGAATGGAGGAGATGGCGATCACCCTTCGCTCCTCCACCCTCGCCGATGTCGATGCGATGTTCCGCGTCTGGCATGACGCCGTGCGGGCGACGCACCATTTTCTGACCGAGGAGGACATCGCGTTCTACGCGACGATGGTCCGCGAGCAGTATCTGCCGTCGGCGGCGTTGACTGTCGCGGTGGACGGCGGGCAGGTGGTGGGGTTTCTGGGCGTGACGGGAGCGAAGCTCGACGCGCTGTTCATCGACCCGGCGGTGCACGGCCGAGGGATTGGCCGGCAGATGGTGGAGTTCGCCCGCGCGGGACACGACCTGATGGACGTGGACGTCAACGAGGCCAATCACTCGGCCTGTGCGTTCTACGAGCGCATGGGGTTCGTGCGGATTGGCCGCTCGCCGCTCGACGAGCAGGGCCGGCCGATGCCGCTGCTGCACCTGCGGTGGACCCGTTCTTGAGACAAGGCCTCCCGGTCCTTCAGGCTGTCCCGGGTCATCCTCGCGTCGGCGATGGGGTCGATCGGATGCCTGGCGGGGCTCGTGCTTGGATTCCTCGGAGGCACGTTTCTGGACAAGCAGCTTGGAGATCCCCTGGGGAGTTCGGGAGGGTTTCTGAGCTTCGGACATCTGACGCTGTTGATGGCGGCTCTGGGGCTGCCCATGGGCGCATGGCTGGTGGCCCTGGGAGGCCATTTGCTGGGAGGGGGACGTAGAGGCATGGGATGGGGGTTTGCCGGGACGCTCCTGGGCTACTTCGGGTTCGGCGCCATCTCCATATGGCACACAGCCATCTTTCCCCCGGCCCTGATCCTGCCTCCCCTCGCTACCGCTCTGGGGCTCGAGTTCAGTGCGATGGAGCGCTCCAGGGGGCGGTGGCCCCAGCGAGAGCGCCACGCCATGGGGCGGCGGAAGGCGGTAGGCCACGCTTCCAGGCTCGATTCGCGGGAGCCGCTCCCGATCCGGCGTCTCAATGAACCGCAGCGCGCGGTGCAACCCGAAGCGTTTTCGCACCTCGGGGCTCAGGCCTTCGAGGTAGCGCTTGAGGTCTGCCTTCGAGTTCATGAAAGAGGAGCAGCTCAGCGCGCCGCTGGCGGGGTGAGCTCCTTGAGGAGCCAGGCCTCCCGGTCCTCGGCGGCCTTGGGGTGCTTCATGGAGTGCTCGGCCTCATAGAAGCGCCGCTCCTTGGGCTGCTGGGCCGCGCCGAACAGGACGGAGGTGCTGGCATGCGAGACGTACTCGTCCGTCTTGCCGAACTGGAAGAGCGTGCTCGCGTTCTTCACCTGGCGCAGGTAGTCGCTCGGCTCCAGGACCGCGTTCTGGCGCAGGTAGTCCGCCTTGGATCGGGGCTGCTTGCCGAAGAAGGCCCAGTCACTGAGGCTGGGCGCGGCGGCGATGTACACGTAGGTCTTCGCCCGTGGCTCCACCCCAGCGGCCAGCATCCCGTACATGGCGCCGTAGTCGTGGCCCACGAACCCGATGCGGGTCTTGTCCACGTGGGGCTGTGAGACGAGCAGATCCATGGCCCGCCGCAAGGCGATGACCTGGCGAATGGAGTTCTCGTAGTCCTGCTCGGGGACCCGGCTGCCGTACCACTTGGGCGTGGACCACATGGCATCCACCAGCAGCGAGACCACGCCCTTGGAGGCCAGGCTCACCGCCTCGTTCAGGAACTGGGTGCGGTTGGTGGTCTTCGGCTCGCCGAGCCAGTGCACCCAGAGGACTCCCGCGAAGGGCCCCGCGCCCTCAGGCACGACGAGGTAGGCCTTCACCGGCTCGCGGTCAGGTGCCGCCACGAAGGTGATGTCGCGCACCGTGGCGCCCGCACGCTTCTCGAAGGACACCTCCTTCAGCTGGAACGCAGCCTGGGTGTCATACGTGAAGAGGGCCACCCGGGCCTTGAACTCGTCTTCGGGCTCTGCTCCCCACGCGGAGAGCGGCGAGACAACGCAGGCAGCGGCCAGGAGCAAAGCGGGGAGAGCAGAGAAGCGCATGATGAAAACGAAGGCTACCGCATGCCGGTCACGCGTTGGGGGATCACAACGCCCGGCTCTGGCGCAGCTCGCGCACCACCGCCACCAGGTACAGCACGATGGCCACGGTGAGCAGCACGCTGCCCAGCATGAAGAGGCCCACGAAGCTGGCGCGGATGGAGAAGAGGATGGGCACCAGCAGCAACAGCCCCACCAGCGTGAGGAGAACCGCCGCGCGAATGAGTGTGTCGGAGGAGGGCAGGCGCATGACGAGTCCTCACGGATGAGCGGTGACGCGGGTGGGGCCGCGCGTGGGGCGCGCGGGGTGCGGCAGTCCGTGGCAGGTGAAGCAGCTCATCTCGTCCTGGGTGAGCTGCTCGCGCAGGGCCCGGTGGCTGTCCACTGCGGTGAAGGCGGGCCCGGCGGCATGGCAGCCCAGGCAGTTGGCGTTGGGGTACGTGCCTTTGTAGGTGATGGGCTCCTGCCAGGTGTCCGTCACGTAGAGGAGCCAGTGGCGAAAGCCGTCGCGCTTGGACTCCAGGGTGCCGAAGATGCCGTAGCCCGTGTGGCAGGCGTAGCACTGCTTGTCCGGAATGGCGCCCGAGCGGAAGTGACGGGCCGCCAGCGAGGCGCTGCGCGGCTCACGCATGTCGGCGATGAAGGGCTCCATCACATGGCAGCTGCCGCAGGCGGGCACCGTCTTCATCTCCTCGAACATGTGGCCGGTGGTGCCCAGCAGCGCCGCCCCTGGCAGGACGAAGAGGCCCAGCAGCAGCGTCCAGCGGTAGGTGGAGCGGGCCAGCTGGCTCTTGAAGACGAACTCCACCAGCACCAGCCCCACCACCGCGAGGGCGATCGCCACCAGGGCCAGCGTTCCCAGGGTGGCTCCCAGCGTGGCGCCATGAGGAGGCTCAGGGGCGGTGCCCACCTGCGCGAGCAACGTCCAGGGGCCCATCACTTCCCCTCCTCACGCACGCGCTCGATGCGCACCGCGGCCACCTTGTATTCGGGCTGCCCGGAGGTCGGATCGATGAAGTCGCTGGTGGCCGCGTTGACCAGCCGCTCCAGGGAATGGAACAGGGCGAACACCACCCCCGGGCGCACGCGCAGCGTGGGCAGGGCCTTGAGCCGCACCGAGCCGCGGGCGCTCGTCACCTGCACCAGGGCCCCCTCCGCCACGCCCAGCGCCGCCGCGTCACCCGGGTGAATCTCCAGGTAGTCCACGGGGATGTTCCGAAGCTGGGGAATCCGCCCGGTGAGGGTGGCCGTGTGCCAGTGCTCCAGTCGGCGGCCGGTGGTGAGCGTCATCGGGTAGTCGCTGGTGAGGGGCTCGCGCATGGGGCCCTGCTCGGAGAGGTAGATGATGGCTCGCCGGTCCGGACGGGCGTAGAAGTCGATGCGGCCCTCCTTCTTCGCCAGCGGATCCGCGCCCGGCACGAAGCGGTGGCAGGTGCCCGGATGGTCGGGCGTGGGGCAGGGCCAGACCAGGCCCGGCGTCTGCTTCAGCCGCTCGTACGTCATCCCGCTGAAGTCGTAGGTGCTGCCAGCGGATATCTGGCGCCACTCGTCCCAGACTGCCGCCGGGGTGCGGGCGCGGATGAGCTCGCCATGGCCGAGCCGGTCCGCCAGGGCCACGAGGATGTCCAGGTCCGAGCGGGCCTCGCCGGGCGGCTCCACCAGCTTCTCCACCAGGTGGTAGCGGCGCTCGGACTGGGAGAAGACGCCCTCTTTCTCCGCCCACATCGCCGCCGGAAGGAAGACGTCCGCCAGCTGCGCCGTGTCCGTGGGGAAGATGGAGTCGCAGACGACGAGGAAGGTCCGCTCCATGCCCGCGCGGTAGCGGTCCGCGTTGGGGAGCGAGCGGGCGGGGTTGGTGGCCATGATGAGCGCGGCACGGACCTGGCCCTCGCGCATGGCCTCGAAGAGGGGCACGGCGGACAGGCCCGGCTTGGGGGAGATGCGGCCGGGGGGCAGGCCCCAGAGCTTCTCCATCTCCTCCCGGTCGTGCTCCTTGGTGACGGAGCGCCCCAGGGGGAGCGCATGAGCCAGCGTCCCGGTGTCGCGCACGCCGCCGCCCGCGTTGGGCTGGCCGGTGAGCGAGAAGGGGCCCGTGCCAGGGCGGCCGATCTGCCCGGTGAGCAGGTGCAGCGCCATCATCATCCGGTTGGCAGCCACGCCATGCGTCTGCTGGTTGAGCCCCATGGTCCAGAAGCTCATCGCGGAGCGGCTGATGCCCCAGAGCCGGGCCGCCTCGCGAATCTCCGCCGAGGACAGGCCGCACAGGGGCGCCACCTTCTCGGGGGTGTAGTCCTCCAGGAACTTCACCCAGTCGTCGAAGGTGAGCCCCGGAGAGTCGGGGGTACCCCGGCGGAAGGTGACGAACTGGTCCACGAAGTCACGGTCAATGAGCCCGGCGTGGATGAGGTCCTGCGCCATGGCGTTGAGCAGCGCCACGTCCGTACCCGGGCGCAGCTGCAGGTGCAGCGTGGCATCGCGGGCGGTGGGAGTCCGGCGCGGATCCACGACGATGAGGCGCGCATCGGAGGTGCGCAGCCTGTCCTGCACGCGCGCCCACACCACGGGGTGACACTCGGCCATGTTGGCGCCGATGACGAAGAACAGCGTGGCGTGGTCGATGTCCTCGTAGCAGCCCGCGGGCTCGTCCGCGCCGAACACGGACTTGTAGCCGAAAGCCGCCGAGGCCATGCACAGGCGCGGGTTGCCATCCACGTTGTTGGTGCCGATGCCTCCCTTGAAGAGCTTGTTGGCGGTGTAGCTCTCCTGGGTGAAGAGCTGGCCGGAGCCGTAGTAGGCCACTGCGTCCGGTCCTCCCTGCGACAGGGCCTGCTGGAAGCCCGTGGCGGCGGCGTCCAGCGCCTCGTCCCAGCTGGCGCGCACCAGCTGGTCTCCACGCCGCACCATGGGGTGCAGGGCGCGGTCGGAGACGTAGAGGATCTCCCGGTTCAGCAAGCCCTTGATACACAGCCGGCCGCGGTTCCAGCCCTCCTGGAGCCCCTCGACCTTGACGACCTTGCCAGCGCGCAGTCCCACGCGCGTCTCGCAGCCAGAGCCGCAGAAGCGGCAGACGCTCTTGTGCCAGGAGTCGACCGCGATGGCCTCCTCCCGCGTCCAGCCCATGCACCCCGGAGCCAGCAGGCTCGCCGCGGTCAGGGTGCCGAAGTACTCCAGAAGCTCTCGCCGGGTGGGCTTCATCGTTCCTCCCGGCCACGATGATCCACGCTCTTGCGGCCAGGCCCAGCCTTGAGTCCGGCCCGTCTTCGCCGCTGCACGGCAGGCAACCAAACCCCGGGGCGTATGCGTCAGCTGCTCGACGCATCGGCGGCGCCGCGGCTCAAGCCGCATTGCCACTCAGCGCGCCGCGGCTGGGGCCAGCTCCTCGAGGAGCCGAGCGGCTCGCTCCTCGGCGGCCTTCCGCTCCAAAATCACCCGACAACAGGAAGCTCGATTGAGCTGAGCCTTCCGTGGACGTATCCGCCAGGAGATGATGCAGGAGGAACGTTCTGCTCCTTCGCGCCAGGCGGAGCGCAGGAGCGAGCCGCCGAGGAGCGCGTGCACCCGCTGGCAAAAGGCACCCGAGTTGGAAGGTGGCGAGTGAAAGCCTTGCAGGGCGAGGGGGGCTACGGAGCCGTGTACCGGGCCGAGCGCGTGGGCTTCAAGCGCTCGGAGCCCAGAGCGCTCAAGGTGTCACGGTCGGCGTGGAATTGGCGCATGGAACGCGAGGTGGAGCTGCTGTCGCGGCTTGACCACCCGGGCATTCCGCGCCTGCTGGACCGGGGAGGGCGACAGCCACCCGTGGGCAGCGATTACCCCTTCTTCGTCATGGAGTGGGTGCAGGGCACGCCGCTGTATGCCTGGGCTGATCAGTCCGCCCCTTCCTCCTGGCAGCTGTGCCGGGTGCTGGCGCAGGTGGCGCGGGCGCTGGAGGCGGTGCATGCGGCCGGAGCGGTGCACCGCGACGTGAAGGGGGACAACGTCCTGGTGCGGTTGGTGGACAGGTCGCCGGTGCTCATCGACTTTGGCTCGTGCCACTTTGCTGGGGCGGAGCGGCTGACCTGGCAGGCGTTGCCACCGATGACGTTGGCGTATCTGTCGCCCCAGGCAGTGCTTTTCTACATCCACGGCTTGCGCCAGCCTGACGGTTATTACCCACCGTCGCCAGCGGATGATCTGTACGCGCTGGGAGTGACCGCCTATCGCCTGGTGATGGGCCAGTACCCAGCGCCCATCGAGGCGAAGCAGGATGAGCAAGGCCTTTGGCAAGCGAGGAGCCCGGACCCCAGGCCGCAGCTGGAGAGCAACCCGCGGCTCGAGCCGCCGCTGCGGGAGGTGATTGTCCGCCTGCTGGCGGACGCACCGGAGGCACGTGGCACGGCGAGGCAGGTGGCGGAAGCGCTGGAGGCCGCGGCGAACGAGACAGGGGAAGGAGATGAGCGCCCCGAACGTCCAAAGCCCGTTGTGCGTCCACAGGCCCGGAAGCGCTGGCTGGCCCTGGCGGCGGCGGGGGCCTGCGCGGTGCTGCTGTGGAGCTCGGAGCGGGTGCGCCTGCCGTCTGGCTTCGTGTCCGTGAGCACTCCTGGGGCTTCAGACTCCCAGGCTCCAGATGCGGGCACCGCGGCTGTAGGAGATACCTCGCCCACACAGCCACAGGCCTCCAGTCCAGCTCCCAAGGAGAAGGAGCCCCTGGCCCAGGAGCCTCTTCCCGAGCCGCGCCCAGGGCAGGCCCGGCCCGACGAGAAAGGCCGGTGTTCCGGAAGCATGCAGGTCCCCATCAATGGAGGCTGCTGGTTGGAGTTGCCTCCGCTGAGCGCAGAGGAGTGCGTGGCGAGCAGCTACGCGCCTTTCAAAGGCAAGTGCTACGCCCCCGCCTTCACGCCTGCCAAGAAACCTCAGCCCACCTCGAGCCCGGCGGAAGCTCGCTGAACGGCTCGCTCTGCCCGCTGCACAGCTATCGGAGGCGGCGGGAATCGAACCCGCATCAAGGCGGAAGCAAAATCCCAGGCAGGTCGCGCTGTTACCGGCTAACGCCTTGATCTCACTCTGGATCGCTCCCCCGCTCCGTCCCGTCTCGTCCCATTCAATTCCTCGCTGGAGGATCACACTGGGGGCACATGCGGCGGCGCATGGCGGCGCCTTGAAAGCGAAGTGGTGTTCTGATTGGAAGCGGCGGCAATGGACACATGCGGCCTCTTGTCAGTCGTGCAGCTTGGAGAGGAGATTGGAGAAACTATCCGCAACCGGGTGGATGGCTTCCTCACCAGATGCTTCGGTGAAGTAGAATACAACCCTCGGGATCGATGGCGAACTCCGGTAGTCAAAGCAGAGAAAGTCACCATTGGCCGTTGACGCAAATGGGTAGATTCCCACGGGCACATGGGGCTGGATGAGCCTGTGAGTATCGGACATGGAATAGGCTCGAAACTCTTCGCTCTCACTGATGGTCAGGAGTTCAGACATCACGACGTTGCCCCTATCAAGATCGACAACACAGGGCTCGGGCGCCATTCCCTGGTAGATCATGGCAACGCGCTTATAGTCCTCTGGCAGCCTGACTCCCCACGCTCTCTCGAGAGCCTCCACTTCATGAGAGGAGGCGTGCCGAGCAACTTTCCAGATGCGAGGAATCCACTTGATATCCATTAAGGATAACCCCCTCCCCAGTAACCCGTTGGGGCTTGGTATGATTTGGGGAGTGCAGCAACATCATCCGCGCTCAACCCGAGATCTTTCGCCAGTCCAGGATTCTTCTGGAGAGCCTTGGAGAGGCTTTCATTGGCTGCCTTGATTCGTGTTGAACTGGGGAAAGCCATCGCGGTCGAACCTGATGGTGTGCTTGCCATCTGAGATTGTCTTGCCGGCACGATTGAGGCCGAGGTTCGGAATCGGAAAGGGTAGATGCGCTTATCGGGCGTGAGCGTAGGCCTGCGCCAGACCTCGACAGAGCTCAATAGGTGTTTTGAGCCTGAAGCCGTAGGTGCGGGCGGGGCAGGGTGTGGAGCCGCAGGCTTTCCACTCTTCCCACTTCGATTCCCCGGCTTGGAGAGCCGGTCAAAAATCTTGCGGAAAAGTTTCTTGAGGATCTCCCCCTTTGCTCCAATGGTCGTGTCATGCGCCAGTTGGTAGGAGTAACAAAATGACGCCCTGTTTCCGTGTGAATGGTAACAGCGTGTTACCTCGCCGTCCTCATGCCATATGAACGCGGCTCTGGTTCCAGGGCATCGCCGCCCGCGCCGGTCTTCCTACTGGCGGGAAATATGCTGGCGGGATCTGGCAGGTCGTGCAGGCTGTCAGCAAATACATATGCAACAACCCTCTGGTCCTCCTCTTCTGGAGAATCCGGCGGAGCGGAGTTTAGCGACCTGGCGCCAGACTGCCGTGCTTCCGCAGATGGTTTAAGCTGTGCTTTGCCTCCTCCACAGGCCAGCGCCAGAAGCACGACAAGCAGCACGGCTAGCATATACCTGTTGTGCATGAAGAATCCCTTGAGGCAGGAGATTCTGACACATCTCTGCAGCTGCCGTCAGCGCGGCGGAAAAACGAACCCGCGGCCCGGGGTGAGCGGGCCGCGGGGAACTTCATCAGGCCTGGCTACTCGCGGACCTTGAAGCCGCGCTCACGCATCTGCCGGCCCAGCGTCTCGCCTCGCGTCTCCACCAGCGGCTGGAGGCGACGCTCGGCCTTAAGCTTCCCGAGCGTGTCCGGGTTGATCTCCTCGGTCGCCGGGCCGGAGGTAATGCGGTACAGGCGCACGCTCAGCCGGTCCAGGTTGCTCTGCAGGCTGCGCTGCGGCACCGTCACCACGAGGGTGGCCTCCTTCTGCGGGTGGAAGGCATGGCCGTGAGCGTCGTCCTGCGGGCCACCGAAGCTGTGCGCCTCGAAGAGCTCGGGCAGCGCCTCCGTGGCCAGTGTCTGCGTGCCGTCGCTCACCTCGTACACCAGGTCGCCCTTCGGCTCCTCGGACAGCTTCGCCTCACCCGGCAGCTCCGTGGCGCTCACCACCTCGGCCCCACCGTCCGAGGTCACGCGCAGCACCACCCGCAGGTGTGAGCCGCTGGCCGGCGCCTGCTTCACCGGGCCCTGCTGCGTTCCCCCGCGCGCCACCGGCGCCTGCACCTGCCGCCGTGGAGGCAGCTCCCCCGGAGCCGCCGGGCTCGCGAGCGCCTTGTCCATCGTCCGCATCTGCCCGCCGATCAACACCGGCTGAGCCCTGGGTGCCGCCGTGCCGGGCTGGCTGTTCGCCCCGGGCATGGTCCCGGCGCGGGGAGCGCTCAGGGCGGAGGGCTGCGGCTGCCCCTCCGTGGAGACGCCCTGTCCGCGCGGCATCTCCGGGGTGTGCGCGAAAGCCACCGGCGTGCCCAACATCGCCAACACCACGGGAAGCGCCGCCTTCTGGAACAACGACTTGCTCATCTTGCGAGACATGGTTTCGAACCTTTCGGAAGTCATGGAAGTGTCAGTACGTTTCGTCCGGCGGCGGCTCACTGCACCTGGTCCGAGTACGGCTTCGAGTCGTACGCAGGGCTGTAGATCCAGTGGTAGTAGATGCGGTCCAGGACGAGGCCGCTTGCCGAGCGGCGGACCATGCCGAACCAGTTCGCGTTGCGGATGAAGAGGTCCGCCTTGCCCGCGCCACCCTCGTAGTTGACCGCCTGAATCTGGTCGGCCGTGCCCATGCCCCAGTCCGAGAAGGCGGCGGACGTGCCCTGAATCCAGCTCTCGGTCCAGCTACCGCTCAGCGCCGTGGACGAGGACATCAGCGTGCCCAGGTACTTCGGGTTCCAGTCGGTGACGTTGAGGACGAAGAGGTCCGCCTTGCCGTCCTTGTTCGCGTCGGACACGGCGAACTTGTCGCCCGGCTTCATCGTCCAGCCCGGGATGTTGGTCGCCCAGGCCGTGTTGGCGTCGTCGTCGTAGCGCTTCACGAAGTCCAGCGTGGTGCCCGAGGACTTCGTCAGCTCCAGGTACGCCACACCCCAGTCCGCGCCGTTGAAGACATACAGGTCGTCCTTGCCGTCACCGTCGATGTCGCCCACGAAGTGCTGGTCGTTGGCGCCCATGTTCCAGCCCGAGGCCAGCGTCGTGGTGTACAGCTTGATGTCCGACAGCGTGGTGCCCGTGGTGCGGATCATCCCCAGGTACTTGTAGCTCCAGTCCACCCCGTTGAAGACGTAGAGGTCCGAGCGGTTGTCGCCATCGAAGTCCGCCACGTAGTACTTGTCGTGGGCACCCATGACCCAGCCGGGGATGCTGCCGTCGTAGCGCTCCACCGTGGACAGCGAGGTGCCGCTCGACTTGAGCATGCCCATGTACTTGGTGCTCCAGCTGGCCGCGGTGAACAGGTACAGGTCGTCCTTGTTGTCCGCGTCGAAGTCCGCCACGAAGAGCTGATCCTGCGAACCGATGGAGCCGTAGCCGGGCAGGGTGCCGCCGTAGTGGATGACCGTCTCCAGGCCCGTGCCGTTGGAGCGCAGCATGCCCAGGTAGCGCGTGCCCCAGCTGGTGGTGTTCAGCACGTAGACGTCGTCCTTGCCGTCACCGTTGAAGTCCGCCACGAAGAGCTGGTCGCCCGCCGCCAGCGTCCAGAAGTAGGTGCTGCCCAGGGCCGAGGGCACCAGGTTGTTGGCCGTCCACACCCGGTCCATCTGGAACGGGCTGCCGCGCGAGCGGTAGATGGCCAGGTCATTGCCGTTCTGGATGAGCACGTCGGTGCGTCCGTCCCCATCGAAGTCACCGGGGAAGCTCTTGCTGAAGTCGTGGTCCAGGTTGGAATAGAGCGACTGGCGCATCAGCGTCTGGCACACCGGGCAGTAGTTGGGCGTGTTGCCGTTCATCCGGCAGTTGTGCACCGGGCGGTGGAGGCCCGTCTCGAAGGTGCCGCAGCCCTCGTAGATGCCCACGGTGCGGTTGCTGTCCATGCCGACTCCCAGCGTGGTGGGCACCGCGGTGGTGGGGTTGATGAAGCGGTTCCACTGCACGGTGCTGCGGTTGACCAGGGTGGTGCAGTTGCGCGTGTTGACCATGGCCCCCGTGTATGCGCCCTTGCCGTTGGCCGAGTACTCGTCCCTCAGGCCGCCAATGCCATGGCCCGCCTCGTGCGCGACGACCTGCCACGACGAGGAGCGCGTCTGGACGATGTCTCGCGGACCCCGGTTGCAGCCGCCGAAGCCAGGCTCGTTCAGCATGACGACGATGTAGTCGGCGTGAGCCAACCCGTTGTCCTCGAGCGCCTGGTTCTTCAGGTTCTCCGTCAGGTCGATGCCGAAGAGGTACGAGTGCTGCAGCCAGCAGTGCGCCCACGAGCCGGAGTAGATGTAGCGCAGCGCCGTGTTCCGGGCCGTCTGGCTGATGACGGTGTCGTCGTCCGGGTCGCTGCTGGTGCCTTTCTCGTCGTAGTCAATCTGGCTCACACCCGAGTCGGTGGAGTTCAGGTTGAGGCGGTAGACGTTGAAGGCGTTGTGCTGCTCGCGGAAGAAGTCGTTACCGAACACGCCGTTGGTCACCAGGGTGGTGACCTGGGTGTTGTAGGCGTCCTGCTCGGCGGCGGTGTAGCCGTCGCCCATGACGACGACGACCTTCTTTCCGGCGTCCGGACCGTTGTCGATGATCTTCGTGCAGGTGGGCGCGACACACTGCGCTGACGCCTCGCTGGCGAACAGGAGCGTGGCGCAGAGCACTCCCGGCAAAATGGTGAAGGCTTTGGACAACATGGGTAACTCCCCCTCGGTGCGTCGTGGTCGACGCGGCTCAGGGCCCGGGAACCGGACCCAATTGCCTAGAGGAACGAGGCCCTCGGGAGATCTTCCCGGCGGGAATTAAAAAAGCGGCCGGAGCCCACCGTGCTCCTGGAAGTCCGGGGGCTTAGGGGCTGATGTCGAGCCCCTGCAGGGGCGCGTCGCGGCCCAGCGCGATGAAGGGAGCCCAGTCGTAGGGGTGGGGCCTGGACACCCGCAGCGAGCGCATCGCTTCACGCAAGGCGGAGGCGCGGCCCTGGCCCGCCAGGAGGTTGCCGTAATAGGCCTCCATCAGCAGCCGGGTGGAGTCGTCATTGACCTTCCACAGGCTCATGACGACGGTCTCCGCGCCCGCGACGACCAGGGCACGGCGCAGG
>DASVVJ010000801.1:0-18780 GCA_036389955.1 Myxococcaceae bacterium | reverse complement strand
CCTCACGCCCACGCTCAACTGCTTCTTCCCGCGCTCGGGGCCGGAGACGTGCCGCCGGGTGCTGCCCATCTCCAAGCTGCGCTCGCAGCTACCTCGGGGCTCCAAGGTCTGGTGGTACCAGAGCTGCAACTCGCACGGCTGCAACGGCGGCCCCATCGAGGAGGACTCGGTGGAGCGCGTCTACACCGGCTGGGCCTCTTACATGGTGGATCACCCCTCCACGCTCAACCGGGCCATGGGGCCGCTGGCCTTCCTGAGCGGCGTGGATGGCGAGCTCTATTTCGACACCGTCTTCGCCTACAACACGAAGAAGGATCCGTGGCAGGACGTGTTCGAGTTCGGCGGCAACGGAGACGGCACCCTCTTCTACCCGGGTACACCCTCGCGGCTGGGCACGAAGGAGCACCAGCCCGTGGTGTCGCTGCGTCTCAAGCACATCCGCGACGGACTGGAGGACTTCGAGTACCTCCACCTGCTGGCCAAGCTGGGAGACGCACCGGGCGCTCAGGCGCTCGCGCGGCGGCTCACGCGTTCAGGGTATGAAATCGAGCAGGATGTCGGACAATGGGAGCAGGTTCGGCAGGACATGACCACCCGTCTGCGGAAGCGTTGGGAGGCTTCGGAATATGCGAAGCCCTCGGGCGTCCGACCGTGAAACCCGTTTTCCCGCCGTGCCTGGAAGAAGGATGACCCTCATGCGCTCCATTCTCGTGGCCAGCCTCGTACTCCTTGCTACCGCGGCTCGAGCCCAGGTGCCCGAGGGCAGCGACTCGCAGGACACCTCTCCGCCTCAGCCCGTCGCTCCCGCCGAGGCGGTGGCGCTGTGCCCCAACCCTCTGCCCGCGCTTCGCACGCCCATCGCGTTCATGCCGGGTGAGCTGCTCGAGTTCGACCTGGATGCGCTCGGCGCCAACGCCGGGAAGATGACCATGAAGGTGCAGCGCCCCGAGAACGGCAGCCTGCCGGTGCAGATCGAGGCCAAGACGAACACCTTCTTCTCCAAGGTGCGCCGGGTGAACGGCTCCGCGGTGAGCTACCTGCACCCGAAAACCCTGCGGCCCTCGCGCTACGTGGAGGACGCCACCGAGAACGAGGTGCAGCGCAAGGTGGAGGCGGCCTTCAACGCCAAGGACCGCTCGGTGAAGGTGGACTACGTCATCGGCAAGCGGAAGGGCAACTACAACTACACCTACGACAAGGACGGGCTGGACGTGGCTGGCGCCGTGTACCTGCTGCGCCAGCTGCCCATGAAGGAGAACCTCAGCGTGTGCTTCGACGTGGTGGGCATCCGCCGCCTGTGGCGCATGACGGGCACCGTGGTGAAGCGCGAGCACGTCTCGCTGCCCCTGGGCGAGTTCGACGCCTGGTACCTGACGGGCACCGCCGTGCGCCTGGACAAGCCCACGCAGAAGCGCGAGGTGCACGTGTGGATCTCCGATGACGCGCGCCGCCTGCCGCTGGTGGCCGTGGGCACCATTGACCTGGGCGCCGTGCGCGCCACCCTCACCTCCTACTCGCGCCCCGGCGAGAAGCAGAAGCGCGCCCAGGGCAAGGAGGAGCTCAAGTGGTAGCCACCGGCCACGCTTGAGCGAAGGCTCCGCTCCCCTTCCCGGGGAGCTTTTTTTGGCCTCGGAACTGTGGCGTAACGAGCTGCTGCAGGATGATCTACGCGCCCTGCTCGGCCGGGGCTGGTACACGAGCGCGCCGCGCCAGAGCGCCACGCCCTACGTGGAACGGCTGAGCCTGCTGTGTGACGATGCGCCCGAGCTGCTCCCGGCACATGTCTGGGCGCTCTACGCCCTGGACATTCCCGGAGCGCTGGCCACCACCGCGAAGGTGGCGCACGCCAGCCTCGAAGGAACAGCGGGACGGGTGCGGCTGCTCGATGCGCTCGACAGGCTCAGCGTGGACTCGATCACCCGCGGCGCGCTGCTCGGAGAAGCGCGAGCCGCCGCCCGGATGATGCGCGAGCTGCTCGACGCGCTGGATTGCCCCCGGTTGATCAACGCCGACCTTCAGCTGTGCGAGTGAACCCGCTCGTGGCGGAGCATGCCGGCGGCCTGTCCCAGCCGCCGCCGCACCTGGGACACCACGTTCACCAGGGCATCGAGCCGCTGGAGCACGAGCTGATCCTCCCCCACCGCCACGAGCGCGAGGGGCGAGGGGCGCTCCACGCGCAGCGCATCGAGCACATCCGCGAAGTGGCACTCCACGTCTCCGAGCGCATCGAGCCCCTCGCGGAGATCATCCTCGAGCAGCTCCACCAGCACCTCCGCATCGGTGCGGGCCGGCAGCGCTCGCGACAGGCTCTCCGCCGCCTCGCCTACCGGATCCTCTCCGGCGCGGCGCGGCATCGCGGGAACTGCGAAGGTGGCAACGGGCCTCGACATGCACATCAAGCTACAGGCCCGTAGCCAAGGGTCAATTTTTCGGCCCACGCTCGCCCACATCAGATGGACGGCGGAACTCCCGTGCCACCGGGCGGAGCCACCGTCGCTCCCGGAGGCGCAATCGTGCTGGGAGCCACGGGCGCCAAAGTGGCAGCGCCCGGCACCGCATTGGCCGGCGGTGGCGTACCAATCAGCGCGGGAGGTGGCGAAACCGTGAGCGGTGCGGGCGTGCCCAGCAGCGGCGTCGCGGGCGCGGCCGTGAGCGGCGCGGGCGAGCTGAGCAACGGAGGCGTGGGCGTCGTCGGATCAGAGCCGAGCGGAGGCGGAGTCGCGACGATGCCGGGGCTCACCTGAGGCGAACCCGTGAAGCCACCGAAGTTCGGCGGAGACAGGGGCTGCACGGAGAACGAGCCCAGCGAGGACAGCGTGGGCGGAGTCGAGCCCAGCGCCACACCCACCGACGCGGGGCCGCCCGGAGGCGGGGCTCCCGGAGGCACCACCGTCTGCCCGGCGAGCGTCGAGCCCGGGGTCGGCGTTCCCGGCATGACGCCCGAGATGTTCGCGGCCGGCGTCGGCGCGCCCGTGGTCGGGAAGGTGCCGCTGATCGTATCGGGCGTGACGGCGCCTGCCCCCACAGTCGCACCGGCTGCTACAGGGGCTCCTCCCGCGATCGTTCCCCCGGTGGTCCCTTCCGTCCCCACGGACACCCCGGGCACCGCGAGCGGATCAAGCGAGGCAGGCCCGCTGATCGTCGCCGGACTTACCGCCGTCACCGGGCCACCCGGAGTCCCCGTCACAGGGGCCGCCTCGAGATCAAAGCCGCTGCCGCCCACGCCGTCCCCCGGAGGCGCGGGCGGAGTCATCGGGACACCGCCCAGCATCATGCCGCCGGCAGCGACGCCCATCTGGTCCTGTCCTCCCGGGTTCACGTTCGGCACCGCGGCCACGGCCCGAACCGGCGCATCCGCGAGGGAGATCTCCACATCGTCGAACGAGAACTGGATGAACCCCCGGGGCTCGGCGCTCTGGGGCATGTTCCACACGAGCACGTGCAGCTCCGTGTCGCCCTCGCGCGCCTGAGCGAGCGTCAGGTGGGTCTCGTCATCGGCCTGCGCGCCGTGGGACAGCGCGGACACGTGGATCACCGCCGTGTCCGTGATCAGCTCTCCGTTGAACATCACACGCCCCACGCCCCACACGGCCGCGGCGGCGTGCACCCGCGTCGTCCCCGGCCAGCCCAGGCCGCTGTTGCCGTGGAGATCCCGATCCAGGATCACTCCCCCCTCCACCGCGTGTCCCGGCAGAGGGAGCGGGCGATCAGCCGCCACTCCACCGGCCTGTGGTGGGGGGAACCCCGCCTGGGTGAGTTCCACCTGGAACTCCTGAGCGCCCAGCCGGAAGCGGGCACTCAGGCTGGCGGTGTCCCCGTAGCTCGCACCGGGCGCTGCTGTCCGATCCGTGACAGTCAGCTCCGCCGAGCCGGTTCCCCGCTCGAAGAAGCTCGGAAACGGCACCGCTCCCTGGGCGAAGAACCCCACGGAAGAACGTGTGCGCGCAGTGGCCTCTCGGCCCTCAAACGTGAAGTCTCCCGCTGCTGGAGCAGCCAGGAGACCGGTCACTACAACGACGCTGAAGATTGAGCCCACCATCGCTGCCTCCCTCTGAATACAAGGTAGGCAGCGGTCTGGTGGATGACAGTCCCCGTTAGATCAGCCCGCGGGCGCGGCGAATCTGCTCGACCGTCTTGTTGTACTCGATGTCGAAGGCGCTGGTGCCCTCCTGCAGGTGCTTCAGGCGCGAGCGGGCCTCCTTGTCGATCTCGTCGTCCACGTCCAGGTGCTTCTTCATCACCCCGAAGATCTTGGAGCGCAGCACGTTGTCGGCGGCGAACACTTCCTCCACGTTCCGGCTGATCAGCAGGAACTCGATCATCTGGTTGATGACGTACTCGATACCCTCGTCGCCCATCTTGAAGCCGCGAACGTCGGCCATCTCACGCTTGACCTGGTTGAACTTGGAGTAGTCGTACCCCCGCCGCTCCAGAGCCTCGCGCGTTGCCTGGTTCACACGCTCCTCGTTGGCGAGGTACTCGCGCATGATCGCCGACAGGTCCATCTCGGCGTCCGCCACCCGCATCGGCTCCACCTCGACATCCCCGTCCTGCATCAGCACCTGGATGCACTCGCGTGAGATGATCGGGATTACCTTCGGATAGAGCCTCATGTGTCGCTCCCTCACCCTCTTTTGCGTGCCTCGGAACCCGATCGCTATAAAACAGCGCCGCGCCCAGCCGCAATGAAAAAGCCCTGGAACCTCAAGGTTCCACCGTACTCTTTGCTCCCAAATTCCCGAGCAGAAAATTAATCACGGAGAGCCGACTGGCGACCCTCCTTCGGTGGATTTTTCGGTGGTTTTTTCTTCCGAAGTGTCTCCTGCATCCGCCAGGGAGGCCTCGCGCACCGGATCTTCCTCCTCTTCTTCGGCATGTCCGTGGAGCGCGGCATGGACCCGCTCGGCCACCGAGGGACCAACCACCTCGGCCAGCTCCTCGATCGTTGCCTCGCTCACACGTTTGAGTGATCCGAAGTGGCGCAGCAGCATCTTCCGGCGTGCCTGTCCCACCCCTGGAATGTCCTCCAGGGCCGATCGGACGCGGCTCTTGCGCAGATCCTTCTGCTGGTAGGTGATGGCGAAGCGGTGGGCCTCGTCCCGCATGCGCGTGAGCATGAAGATCTCCGCCGAGTTCTGCGGCAGGACGATCGGATCCTTACGGCCCAGCACGAAGATGCGCTCGGGGCTACGGGCGCTCTCCTCGTCGCGATTGAACACCTCCTGGTCGCGACTCTTGGCAAGACCAATCACGTCCACTCCCTCGACACCCACGTCCTTCATGGCGGCGTGGGCGCTGGCGAGCTGGCCCTTGCCACCGTCGATGACGAGCAGGTCCGGCAGGTCCTTCTCCTCCAGGCCGCGCTTGAGCCGGCGCGAGAGCACCTCGTACATGCTGGCGAAGTCGTCCTGCTTCTCCAGCGTCTTGATCTTGAAGCGGCGGTAGCGCGACTTGTCCGTCTCTCCGTCGGTGACGGCCACCTGCGAGGCGACGATGCTCGAGCCCTGGAAGTGGGAGATGTCGTAGCACTCCATACGGCGTGGGAAGTTGCGCAGGTTGAGCTTCTGCTGGAGCCGGGAGAGCACCTGGTCCGTCTCGTCCTTGGTGCGCTTGCGCTCGATGAAGGCCTGCTCGGCGTTCTTGCGCGCCATGAGCACCAGCTCGTGCTTCTCGCCGCGCTTGGGCACCATGACGCGCACTTTGGAGCCCTTGCGGTCGGACAGCAGGTCCTCCAGGCCTTCGAGGGCCTCGGCCTCCAGGGGCAGCAGCACCTCTTCCGGCACGAAGCTGCCCTGGTCGTAATAGAGGTTCACGAACGAGGGCAGCAGCTCCTCGTCGGGAAACTCCTGGCTGCCGAACGGGAAGGCCTGGCCCCCGTTGAGCCGGCCCTGCCGCACCCAGAGCACGTAGAAGAGGATGCGATCGCCCTCGCGGAAGAAGGCGAACACGTCCTGATCCTTGAAGTCCGCGGTGGCGACCTTCTGGCGCTCCAGGCTGCGCTCGATGGCCAGGAGCTGATCCCTCAGGCGCGCGGCCTCTTCGAACTTCAGCTCGCCCGCCTTGCCTTCGAGGAACAACATCACCTCCTCTACGCTGCGGGCGTAGTCCTCGGGCGGCACCGGGTAGACACACGGGGCCGGGCAGCGGCCGATCTGGTGCAGCAGACACGGGCGCTTGCGGTTGGCCAGCACGTGGTCCGTGCAGGTGCGCAGGCGGAAGTAGCGGTTGATGATGCGCAGCGTCTCGCGGATGGAGCTCGCGCTGGAGTACGGGCCGAAGTAGCGCGCCCCATCCTTCTCGTACTTCCGCACCACCTCGAGCCGCGGGTACTTCTGGGTCTTGTCGAGCCGCAAGGAGATGAACTGCTTGTCGTCCTTGAGCAGCACGTTGAAGCGCGGCTTGTGCTTCTTGATGAGCTCGTTCTCGAGGAGCAGCGCCTCCTTCTCGTTGTGGACGAGCACCGTCTCGATGTCGCCCAGCATCGTGTCGAGCAGGGGGATAAAGAAGCGGGTGTCACCGGTGCGGTTGAAGTACGAGCGCACGCGGCTGCGCAGGTTGACGGCCTTGCCCACGTAAATGACCTGGCCGCGGCGGTCCTTCATCAGGTACACGCCGGGCTCGATGGGCAGGGCCTCGAGCTTCTCCTGGAGCTTGGCGTCCATGGCTGGCTAGCGCTTCCTCCCGCGACCACGGGCCGCGGCGTTCCCGCGCCGGCCCTTCATCGGACCTTCCTTGTCAGCGGGCTTGGGCGGGGCGGCCAGCAGCGAGCGGCTGGGCGGCTTGAGGCCCAGGTCCATGTCCTTGAGCAGCAGGATGCGGTCGCGGAAAGAGGCGGCCTTCTCGAACTCCATCTCGTCAGCGGCCCGCTGCATGTCCTTGGTGTACTCCTCGATGAGGCGCTTGATCTCCTTGGGGATGAGCAAGTCATTCGGAGCATCGGCCGCCATGGGCAGGGCCATGGGGTCGGCGCCGTAAAGCTGCTGCGACAGGTCCAGGATGCTGCTCTTGACCGAGCGCGGGTTGATGCCGTGCTTCACGTTATAAGCGCGCTGGATGTCGCGGCGGCGGTTCGTCTCCTCGATGGCGAGCTTCATCGAGTCGGTCATCTGATCCGAGTACATGATGACGTGGCCCTTGAGGTTACGGGCCGCGCGGCCGATCGTCTGGATGAGCGAGACGTGGCTGCGCAGGAAGCCCTCCTTGTCCGCGTCGAGGATGGCCACCAGGGACACCTCGGGGATGTCCAGGCCCTCGCGCAGCAGGTTGATGCCCACCAGCACGTCGAAGACGCCCTTGCGCAGGTCGCGGATGATGGCGGTGCGCTCGATGGCGTCGATGTCCGAGTGCAGGTAGCGCACCTTGACGCCCACGTCCGAGAAGTACTCGGTCAGGTCTTCCGCCATGCGCTTGGTGAGCGTCGTCACCAGCACGCGCTCTTTGACCTCGATGCGCTTGCGGACCTCCTCCAGCAGATCGTCCACCTGGTTGGAGGCAGGACGCACCTCCACCTCCGGATCCAACAGGCCGGTGGGACGGATGATCTGCTCCACCACCACGCCCTTGCTCTTCTGCAGCTCATACTCGGCCGGGGTGGCGGAGACGAAGACGACCTGCTGCACCATCTCCTCGAACTCGTTGAACTTGAGCGGGCGGTTGTCCAGGGCGCTGGGCAGACGGAAGCCGAAGTCCACCAGCGTCTCCTTGCGCGAGCGGTCACCTCGGTACATGGCGCCGATCTGCGGGATGGTCTGGTGGCTCTCGTCGATAAGGATGAGCAGGTTGCGCGGGAAGTAGTCCAGCAGGCACGGAGGCGGCTCGCCGGGCGCGCGGCCCGAGAAGTGGCGCGAGTAGTTCTCGATGCCGTTGCAGAAGCCCACCTGCTCGATCATCTCCAGGTCGAACAGGGTGCGCTGTTCGAGGCGCTGGGCCTCCAACAGCTTGCCTTCGCGGCGGAAGAGCTGGAGCCGCTCGGCCAGCTCATCGCGGATGGTCTGCAGCGCGGTCTTCCGCTGGTCGGCCTCCGTCACGTAATGGCTGGCGGGGAAGATGACGATCTTCTCCAGCGCTCCCAGGGTGAGGCCGCGCAGCGGGTCGAACTCGGTGATCTTCTCCACCTCGTCGCCGAAGAAGCTCACGCGCACGGCGCGCTCCTCCTCGTAGGCGGGGAAGATCTCCACCGTGTCTCCACGGGCGCGGAAGGTGCCGCGGTGGAAGTCGAAGTCGTTGCGCTCGTACTGGGCTTCGACGAGGCGGCGCATCAGCGTGTCGCGCCCCAGCTCCTCGCCCAGGTTCACCTTGATGGCCATGTCCACGTACGAGCGCGCGGTACCCAGGCCGTAGATGCAGGACACGCTGGCCACGATGATCACGTCATCGCGGATACGCAGGCTGTGAGTCGCCGAGTGCCGCATCCGCTCGATCTCGTCGTTGATGGACGAGTCCTTCTCGATGAAGGTGTCCGACGAGGGGACGTAGGCCTCGGGCTGGTAGTAGTCGTAGTACGAGACGAAGTACTCGACGGCGTTCTGGGGGAACACTTCCTTGAACTCGCCGTAGAGCTGGGCCGCCAGGGTCTTATTGTGCGCGATGATGAGCGTGGGCCGCTTCACGTTGGCGATGACGTTGGCCATCGTGAACGTCTTGCCCGAACCGGTGACGCCCAGCAGGGTCTGGTAGCGATCCCCGCGCAGCAAGCCCTCGGTGAGCTCGCCTATGGCACGAGGCTGGTCACCCTGAGGCTCGTAATCACTCTTGATCTGGAACTCCGGCATGGGCCGGAGATTTAACACCCGCCCGCACGGCAGGCTGGCACTTCCTGCACGCCTGCCCGGCAGCGGACGGAAGTGGGGCTACTTCGTCCCCTCCTGCTCCTTGATGGCCTTCAGTGCCTCCATCCGGGGCCCCTCGAACTCGTCGCCCTTGTTCCAGCGCGGCATCTCGGAAGCACGGGCCACATGGGCACCCAGGAGGAAAAGCAGGCGCACGTCCTCCTCGGCTCCGGACAGGTCCCAGTCCGCCTTCATCTCGTCGGAGGGCTGGTGGTAGTGCTGCGCCACCCACTGCTCGCGTTGCTGCCTGCCCCACCCCTCCGGCTTGCCGATGAAATCGATGCCGCCGCTGAAGTACGCCGCGGGAACGCCCTTCTTGGCGAAGTTGAACTGGTCCGAGCGGTAGAAGGAACCGCGCTCTGGGAACTGGTCCGGCTTCACGGTGCGGCCCTGCGCCTTCGCCAGGCCGGTGATGAGGGTGTCCAGGTTGGACTTGCCCAGACCGATGACGATGAGGTCCTTGGTGCGGCCACGGACGTTGATGCCGTCGACGTTGATGTTGGCGGCAATGCGCCCCGGCGGCACCGGCGGGTTCTCCGCGAGGAACTTCGAGCCCAGCAGTCCCTGCTCCTCGGCAGCCACGGCGGCGAAGAGAATCGAACGGGCCGGCGCCTTCGGCAGCGCGTGGAACGCACGGGCCACGGAGAGCAGCGCCGCCACGCCGGAGGCATTGTCCACCGCGCCGTTGTAGATGACGTCCTCGCCCGGCTTGGAGTTGTCCTTCGTGCCCAGGTGGTCGTGGTGCGCGGTGTAGATGATCATCTCGCGCGACAGCTTCGGATCACTGCCGGGCAGCAGGCCCAGCACGTTGGCGGTGGGCCGGCGCCGCACCTGGGACTTGAACCGGGTGGAGACCTTCACGCCCAGCGGCACGGGCTGGAACTCCTTCTTCTGGGCCGAGGCCCGGAGCGCCTCCAGGTCATGCCCCGCCTGCTGGACGATGCGCCGGGTGGCCTCCTCCGTGGTCCACGCCTTCACCTGGACACGCGGGCCCCCGGTGGCGGGCAGTTCGAACTGCTCTCCGGTCCACGAGGTCTGCACCACCTGCCACGGATACCCGGCGCTCGGCGCGGTGTGGAGGATGATGGCTCCGGCGGCCCCCACCTTCTCCGCCTGCTCGTACTTGTAGTTCCAGCGTCCGTACCGCAGCCGCATCTTGCCCGCGAAGAGGTTCGGATCGTCCTCGGGATCATTGTTGAGGAAGAGCAGCGTCTTGCCCTTCAGGTCCATGCCCTTGAAGTCGTCCCAGCCGTACTCGGGGGCGGTGATGCCGTAGCCCACGAAGACCAGCTCCGAGTCCTCCAGCGCCGCCTCCTGGGCCTGCACGCCGGAGACCGCGATGAAGTCCTCGTGGAACTTCAGCTCGGTGCGTCCCGCCGCGCTGGTGAAGGTCAGCTTGTCCGGGTGACCGTTGATGCCCAGCAGCTCGACCGACTGCAGATAGGTGCCGTTCTGACCCGCGGGCTTCAGTCCGAGCGCCTCGAACTGGGACGCGATGTACGCCTGGGCCAACGCGTCCCCCCGCGTACCAGGGCCCCGGCCTTCCAGGAGGTCATTCGAGAGAAAGCGCACGTGGGCGCGCAGCACGTCGGCGTTGATTGCCTGCGACGCGGTCTTCTCCGCCGGAGTGGTGAGCGGCACGCTCTGCGCGAGGACTGGAATGGCGAGCAGGCAGGAGAGCAGGACGGTGAGATGCCTCATGGGTGTTTACTCGGTGGGCGGCGGCGCGACCTTCCATGTCGTGCCTGCCGCCGTGTCCATGATCTCCACGCCCTTCGTCTTCAGCTCTCCGCGCAGCCTGTCCGCCTCCGCGAAGTTCTTTGCCTTGCGCGCCTCGTTGCGCTCGGCGATCAGCCGATCCACCTCCGCCACGTCAATGCCCCGCTCGCGCACCGCCCGCTCACGCCGGCGCAGCAGCCACGGTCCCGGGTCATCCCCGAACAGCCCCAGCACCCCGGACACCTTGCGCACGTCCTCGCGCAGCGCCTGCAGCGTGCGCCCCACCAGCGCCTTGTCCTTCACCGGCGGCTTGTCCGTCAGCTCGTTCATCAGCCCGAACAGGCCCGACAGCGCCGCCAACGCGTGCGGCGCGTTGAAGTCGTCGTCCATCGCCGCTTCGAACTCCTTCAGGAACCGCCCCGGCTCACCGTGCAGCGGCCCCGTCCCGAAGTCCTTGCCCGCCACGCGCTCGTCCACCTTGCGCAGCGTCTCGTAGAAGTACTCCATCCGGTGTTCGGCGTCCGCGATCGCCTTGTCCGCGAAGTTCAGCGGGTGCCGGTAGTGCGTCGACAGGAAGAAGAAGCGCAGCGCCTCCGCGTCCACCTTCCCCAGCGCGTCGCGCAGCCGCACCACGTTGCCCAGCGACTTCGACATCTTCGCGCCTTCGATGTCCAGGAAGCCACAGTGCATCCAGTACTTCGCGAACTCCTTCCCGCTCGCCGCCTCGCTCTGCGCGATCTCGTTCTCGTGGTGCGGGAAGATCAGATCCAACGCTCCGCCGTGGATGTCGAACGACTCGCCCAGGTAGCGCGCGCTCATCGCCGAGCACTCGATGTGCCACCCCGGCCGCCCCTTGCCCCACGGGCTGTCCCACGACACCTCGCCCGGCTTGGCCGCCTTCCACAGCGCGAAGTCCAACGGCTCGTGCTTCTGCTCTCCCGGGTGCACCCGCTCACCCGCCCTCAAGTCGTCCAGGTTGCGCTTGGACAGCTTCGCGTACCCCGGGTAGCGGCTCACCGAGAAGTACACGTCTCCCTTCGACTCGTACGCCACGCCCTTCTCCACCAGCTTGCTGATGATGCTGATGATCTCCGGAATGTGCTCGCTCACCTTCGGCGAGACGTCCGGCTCCACCATGTGCAGCGCCTTGGCGTCCTCCCGGAACGCCTCCACGAAGCGCGCCGCCAGCACCACCGCCTCCTCGCCCGTCTCGTGCGCCGCCTTGATGATCTTGTCGTCCACGTCCGTGTAGTTGCGCACGTACGTCACCCGGAAGCCCCGATACCTCAGGTACCTCACCACCACATCGAAGGAGGTGAAGGTGCGAGCATTCCCGATATGTATGTAACTGTAGACGGTAGGACCGCAGACGTAGACGCGCACCACGCCCGGTTCGGCGGGCTGCAGGGGTTCTTTCTGCATCGTCAACGTGTTGAAGAGCGTGATCGACGGCTGCGCCACGGCGAAAGTCCTCCCATTCAACGGACGGCGGGCACTCTAGGCTCCTGAATGTGGCAGAGTCAGCCACCAATCTGGGAGAATGGTCTCTGGCATGGCTCCCTCCAACCCCAAGCGCCCTCCTCGCCCTCCCCGGCCGCCGGGCGCTCCGGCGTCCAAGGCCAAGGCCAAGGACGAGGTGGAGCTGCCCTTCGACGACGACGAGGTGGCCCCGCTCCAGGAAGATGATCCCCGTCCTCAGCGCGTGCCGCAGTTCCCCGCGGGCCCCCGCCGCATTGCCCGGGGGACCAGCCCGGGGCGCGACGACAAGCGGGACCGCGAGCTGTCCACCCGCTTCGATGCGAACGAGTACTCGGATCCGGGCTACGAGCCCGTGTTCCTCTATGTGGAGAGAGGCCCGGGTGTCGGGCAGCTGATCCCCGTCAAGCAGGGCCCGCTCGTCATCGGCCGGGCGTCGGCGTGTGACTTGCGCCTGCAGCACCCGTCGATCAGCCGCCGCCACGCGCAGCTCATGCGGCAGAGCGAGCGCTTCCTCCTGCGCGACCTGGGCAGCCAGAACGGCACCTTCGTCAACCGGGTGAAGCTCTCGGGCGACACGGAGATTCGCGTGGGCGACGAGATCGCCCTGGGCAACGCCGTGCTGAAGCTGCGCAAGCAGGGCACGCCCTCCTCGGACAAGGTGCCGCAGGCTTCGCTCCCCCGGGGCAGAGCCTCGCGCATGGGCATGAGCATCACACGCGTGGCTCTGGTGGCCGCCGCGGTGGGCTCGGCGGTGGCGGCGCTGCTCACGCTGGCCGTCCTGCGCTTCACGGACTCGGGCACCGAGGAAGCCTCGGGTGGCACCTCGCCCTCGACCGACGAGAAGTACACCCCGCCGCCGCCTCCTACCGAGGAGGAGCGTGCCGCGGCCCGGCAGGAGGAGTCGGCTCGTGCGGCCAAGCCGCTCGGGCCCCGTGCGGAGAACAACTCCGGGCCCAGGGCCTCGGAGCCTCGCGCGGCCGCCACCGGGGTGAAGGCCTCCACGTTGAGCAAGCGCGAGTCCGGCTCCCGCGCCAGCGCGCAGGGCACCAAGTCGTCCGGTGGAGCCGAGCAAGCCGACATCCTCGCCCGCTACGAGAAGGGCGAGGTGGCTGCGGCGCTGAGCCTCGCCCGCGCGGCCAAGCTCGAGCCGCTCGCCTCGCGTATCGCTGACTTCCAGAGCGCCCAGGACGCGGCGAAGAAGGCCCTGGCCACCAAGGACCACGCCAGCGCCATCCAACACCTCAACACCGCGCTCGTGGTGGATCAGGAGCTGTCTCAGGGCTGGAGCATCCAGGGACGCAAGATCCGCAAGCAGCTTGGCCACCTGCACACCCTGACGGGCCTGGCGCAGAAGGTCAGCGCTCCGGCCTCCGCCCGCGTGTCGTTCGAGATGGCGCTGAAGTACGACCCGTCCAACGTCCGGGCCAAGACCGAGCTGCAGCAGCTCGGTGGCAAGTGACCTCCCGCCTGAGCTCCCAGCCACCCGAGAGTTCCCCGGCCGAGCAGACCGAGGAGGCGCTGCGTGAGAGCGAGGCGCGCATGCGCAGCCTGCTCGACTCCGCCGCGGACGGTATCTGGGGCCTGGATCTGGAAGGGCGCTGCACCTTCGCCAATCCGGCCTGCGCGCGTCTGCTCGGGTACGCGCGTGCGGAGGACCTCCTCGGCCAGCTCATGCATCCCCTCACCCATCACACCCATGCCGATGGGAGGCCCTATCCGCATGCGGAGTGCCTCATCTACGAGGCGTTCCGGACCCGGCAGGACAAGGAGGTCGAGAACGAAATCTTTTTCCGCCAGGACGGCACCTCCTTTCCCGTGCATTACCGCGCCAGTCCCATCATCCGGCAGGGAGCCGTGGTGGGCGCGGTCGTCACCTTCAAGAACATCACCGAGCGCCAGCGCATCGAGGCCGAGCGGACCAGGACCTTGACGATGCTGGACACGCTGGCGACCCATGCCGCCGAGGCGCTCTATCTGATGGATGCGCACGGGCAAGTCACCTTCATGAACCCCGCCGCCGAGCGGATGTTCGGCTGGAGCAGCGAGGAGGTGCGCGGCAAGCTCCTGCACGAGGTCGTTCATTACAAGCACCTCGACGGAACGCCCTTTCCCATGGAGGAGTGTGTCCTCGGAAGGGTGATGAGCACCGGCCAGCCCGCGCTCCGTCACGAGGACGAGTTCATCCACAAAGATGGGCACTTCATCCCGGTGTCCTGCTCCAATGCGCCGGTGCTCACCGAGGGCCGGGTGACCGGAGCGGTGCTGGTCGTGCACGACCTGACGGAGCGCAGGCGTGCTCAGAACGACGCCAGGCAGCGCGCCGAGTTCGAGCAGCAGCTCATCGGCATCGTCAGCCACGATCTGCGCAACCCCATCTCGGCCATGCTCCTGTCGGCCCAGGCGCTCATGAGACGCGAGGGCACGCCCCCCGCCACCCTCAAGGGCCTGGCACGCATCATGACCAGCGGAGAGCGGGCCACCCGGCTCATTCATGACCTGCTGGACTTCACCCAGGCCCGGCTCGGCACGGGTATCTCCATCCAGCGCCAGCCGCTGAGTTTCCATGAGCTGATCCGGCAGACGGTGGAGGAGCTCCAGCTCGCCTACCCCGAGCGCGAAGTCCGGCTCCAGACGAGCGGCGATGGACAGGGCGCATGGGACCCGGGGCGGCTGGCGCATGTCATCACCAACCTGGTGAGCAATGCGATCACGTACAGCCCCGAGGGAACGATCGTCCAGGTGGTGACGCGCGGAGAGGAGTCCACCGTCTCGCTCGAGGTCCACAACCAAGGCACGCCCATTCCCGAGGACCTGCTGCCCGTGCTCTTCGAACCCTTCCGGCGCGGCCGGGCGGCACGCCCTGGCTCCTCGGGCAACATCGGCCTGGGGCTGTTCATCGTGCACCAGCTGGTGCACGCGCACGGTGGCAGCATCGCGGTGCGATCCACCGAGGCTGATGGCACCACGTTCACGGTCCGCCTGCCTCGTCGCTAGCGCAGGCTTCGCGCTAGGAACACCGCGTTGGCCACCGTGAACAGCAGCAGCAGCAGCGCTGCCACCATCCGGCCCCAGTCCTGCCAGGGCCGGTCTCCCTCGATGACGATCCACAGCCGCCCGTTCAACGGCTGCACCTCGGCCTTCGAGCGCAGCAGGGCGAAGGCCTCCTGGTAGCGCGGCGCGTCCTCCTCCGCCAGCAGCCGTCCCCTCACCGCGAAGGGCCGCGGATCCGGCCGGGGCGGCGTCTTCCCCAGCACCCAGTCCTCCCCCGGCAGCGCGGGCCGGCGGACCACGAAGGGCGACTCGCTCAGCCCCACCAGCACATAGACGGCGTCCCCGTCCCGCTCGTAGGCCCCGTGCGCCGTGGGAATGCCGTGCAACTGGGCGTAGCGGTTGGAGACGAGCGCCTCGTAGCGGTACTCGCCCTCGGCCCCCAGCGACAGCGGCGTGCGGGGCGAGACGAAGTAGCTCAGCTCGCGCCGCTGCATCCACAGCAGCGCCAGGCTCACCCCGATGGCCACCAGCGCCACCGGCGGCTTCACCCCGCCGCGCCTGCGCCGCGCCAGCCGCGCCTCCAGCTCCGCGATGCGCTGCTCGCGCTCCTCCCGAATGCGCTGTGCTTCGGACATGAAAAAGCCCCGAGTCCTCAGAGGGAACCCGGGGCCGAGCATGCTTGAGCGGCGGAGTGCGCGCTAGGCAGCGATGTTGAAGATCTTCTTCAGGTCCGACTCGATCTCTTCCTCGGAGCAGTCCTTGGCCAGCGACAGCTCCTTGATGAGCAGCGAGCGCGCCGTGTCCAGCATCTTGCGCTCACCGAACGAGAGATCCTTGTCACCCTTGAGCAGGTACAGATCGCGCAGCACCTCGGCGATCTCGAACACGGAGCCCGTCTTGATCTTCTCCATGTACTCCCGGTAGCGGCGGTTCCACGTGGTGGAGTCGACCGAGATGTCCTTCTCCTTGAGGATCGAATAGACCTGCTTGACGTCCTCCTCGCTGATGATCTCCCGCAGGCCAACCGAGCCGACCTTATTGATTGGGATCATGATCCGCATCCCGTTCTCCAGGATGCGCAGCACGTAGAAGGACTGGCGCTGCCCGGCCACCTCGGTGTGCTCGATGCCCATCACCTCGCCGACACCCTGTCCCGGGTAAACCGCCTTGTCACCAGTCTTGAAGCTGGTCTGCACTCGTTACCGCCTCCTTGAAAGATCCGGCTCCGGCCACGAAGCCCGGCACTACTACCACAAACCACACCTTCCAGCAACGTTTCCCTTCTACAACCCTTGACCGGTTCTGAAGTCTCCGACTACGGTGTCGGGTTTCGTGCGCGGCCCCCTCCTCTGTGGGTGACGCGCCAGGGATAGGACGGGCGGGGTGGGGTGTGGATCGATATCTATGGCGTGATCTCGGATCGCGCCCTCTATTCTTTCCTGCACTGAGTGTGATGCTTGGCGCTACTGCTGGCGCCATAGAAACGGCATCCCTCAGCGGGAAATTCCTGATCATCGCGGCTGTCATGAGTGCAGGCGCTCTGGCGCTTGCTCGGCTGCCTGGTGCCCATTTAGGGGCGCTAGCGGCCCTGGGACTGGCCGGAGCGGGGCTGGCAGGGCTCGAAGGCCAGGTGGAGGTGCCCCCTGGGCTGATCAGCGGTGGCCCTGCCGTCCTCGAGGGGGAAATCGAGCGGGTGGATCAATTCGAAGGGTCCACCCGGCTTCACCTGGCGGTGGCCCGGGCGGGGGGGACCCTGGAGTCCACGGTGCCGACGCGGTTTCGCGCGAGCGTGTACTTGAGAGGGGCGCCCCCTTCCCTTCTGGCCGGGCAGCGGGTGCGCGTGGAGGCCAAGCTGCAGCCCCTGGAGCCTCCTTCTAATCCCGGTGAGAAAAACTTCACGGCGGTGCGGAAGCGGCAGGCGTTTGTCTTTTCCGGAAGTGTGCCGACGGGGCGGCTGCTGGTGCTGTCTCCACCCGCTGCGTGGCGCCGGTCCATGGTTCAGACGCAGGCAGAGCTTGCGGCGGCGGTGCGCAAGGTGGCGCCCTCGGAGGATGCGGCGGCGCTGTTCCTCACGCTGGCCGCAGGGCAACGGGCCGCGCTGGATGACTCGCTGGAGGAGGCGTTCTCGCGCAGTGGGCTGGCCCATGTGCTGAGCGTGAGCGGGCTGCATGTGGCGGCACTGGCGCTGATGACGCTGGCGCTGCTCAGGCGGTTGCTGGTGCGTGTGGGGGCCCGCTTCCGTGGCATGGAGGCGCGACAGATGGCGGCTCCGGCTTCGGTGCCCTTTGTCTGGGCTTATGTGGTCTTCACCGGCAATCAGCCTCCCGCGGTGCGCTCGGCGGTGATGGCCACGGTGGTGCTGCTGGGGCTGGCCCTGTGGCGGCGGGCTGATGGGCTCAACAGCCTGGCGGCCGCGGCGATGGTGCTCGTCATCTGGGCGCCTTCCAGCGTGGCGGATCTGTCGCTGCAGTTGTCCTTCCTCGCGGTGATGAGTCTGTTGATCCTCACTCCCGCGCTGCGTGGTGCCGTGCCGTTCGCGCCGATGGATCCGCATGAGGAGCGGCCGCTCGTGCGTCTGGCCTACAAGGCCCGGGAGACCGTGCTCGAGACGTTCTGCGCGAGCGCCGCCGTGACGGTGGCGAGCCTGCCGCTCGTCGCCAATGCGTTTGGCCGCGCGAGCCTGGCGGGCCTTGTCTCCAACATCGTCTGCCTGCCCTTGTGCGGGCTGCTCACCGCCTTCGCGGCGGGCGGGGTGGCGCTCTTCGTTGTCTCTCCCGTGCTGGCCGTGCCGGTGCTGTGGGGCGGGGCCTGGGCCTCCGAGGTGCTGCTGCTGCTCACGCGCTTCTTCGCCGCGGCCCCTCTGGCCACGGTGGACCTGCCTCCGTTCGGCGCGGGGCTCACGGCGCTGTTCGCCCTGGGGCTGGCGTGCTGGGCGCTCGGCACCGGCCGGTGGCGCCTGGGCGGGGTGCTGGCGCCCGTGGCCGTCACCGTGGCCTTCGTGGCGCCCTGGCTCACGCCTCAGCCGGCGCTGCGCATCACCTTCCTCTCCGTGGGCCAGGGGGATGGCGTGGTCATCAGCTCGCGGGGACACCATGCGCTCGTGGACGGCGGCGGTGTTCCAGGTGGGGGCGACACGGGCACCCGGTTTGTCCTCCCCTTCCTGCGCCACGAGCGCATTGAACAGTTGGATCTCACCATCCTCTCCCATCCGCATCCGGACCATGCGCTGGGGCTGATCTCCGCGCTGGGCCAGGTGCCCACGCAGCGGCTGTGGCTGCCCGCGGGTAGCACCGAGGGCCCGCTGTCGCGCAAGCTCATCGCCGCGGCTGGCAACGCCACGGTGGAAGAGGTTCAGGTGGGTTGGCCCTCGTTCACGCTTGGCGAGGCCACGTTGGAGGTGCTGGGGCCGCCACTGCCTGAAGATCGGGAGCTGATTGAAGGCGTGAATGACCGCAGCGTGGTGGTGCTCGTGCGCCATGGCGACGTCACCGTGTTGCTGACGGGTGATGTGGAGGAGGCTGGCGAGGAATTGCTGCTCGACCGTGTGGGCCCTGTCACGGTGCTCAAGGCGGCCCACCATGGCTCGCGGACCTCTTCCACCGAGCCGTTCCTGGAGAAAACGCGCCCCCGGTACGTCGTCTTCTGTGTCGGGCGCCGAAATCGCTTCGGCTTTCCTCACCCCGAGGTGGTGGAGCGCTACCAGGCGCTCGGCAGTGAGTGCTTTCGGACGGATGCGGACGGTGCCGTCACCCTGGAGAGCGAT
>DASVVJ010000800.1:0-8743 GCA_036389955.1 Myxococcaceae bacterium | reverse complement strand
AGCGGCGCGGTGCCGTCGCTGCCACCCGTCACGAGCACCTTGCCCGTGGCCAACAGCACCGCCACGTGCTCGACGCGGCCCTGCTGCAGCGCTCCGGTGTTGCTCCAGGTGCCGGCGGCCGGGTCGTACAGCTCCGCCTGGGCGCCAAAGGTGGGGTCGGGGGTGTTGCCGCCCACCGCGAGCACCCTGCCGTTGGGCAGCAGGGTGGCCGTGTGGAAGAAGCGGCCCAGGGAGAGGGAGCCGGTCGTGCTCCAGGTGTTGGTGGCCGAGTCGTACAGCTCGGCGCTGGCCTGGGGCATGGCGCCGTTGAAGCCACCCGCCACGAGCACCCTGCCGTTGGGCAACAGCGTGGCGGTCATGGACGCGCGCTTCTGGGCCATCGCGCCGGTGGCGCTCCAGGTGCCGGTGGCCGGATCGTACAGCTCGGCGCTCTCGAGGAAGGCGCCATTGAACCCACCGGCGATGAGCACCTTGCCATTGGGCAGCAGCGTGGCCGTGTGGTTGGCGCGGGCCACCGTCATCGAGCCGGTGGCGCTCCAGGTGCCCGTGGCCGGGTCATACAGCTCGGCCACCGCCAGGGGACTGCTCGCCGTCCTTCCGCCCGCCGCGAGCACCTTGCCGTTGGGCAGCAGCGTGAGGGTGTGGCCGTAGCGCTGATCGCGCATCGGGGCCGCCGGGCTCCAGGCCGGGGTGGCCAGCAGCAGGGGCTGCTCGCGTGCGGAGAGCGGAGAAGCCTCCGTGCCGCCTTCCTGCTCCGGTGGGCCGGAGCAGGCGGAAGCAAGCACGAAGGCGAGAACGGTGATGAGGCGTAGACGCATACGAGGGTCTCTCTGGGTAAGCACTCAACCCAAAGAGGCAGGGACCCGAAGGTTGTCGCAAAAAAACCGCATCCGGCCTTCGCGCCCCTCCCACGTGAGCGTGCTACGGCTGCGCGGCGTCCACCGGAGCGGTGGCTCCCCAACGGTGGAGGTCCATGCGGCCCTGGTACCCGTTGGCGTGCCACGTGCCGACAAAGAGCGACTTGGACTTCGGGTCGGCACGCAGGCCCTCTCCGTACCAGTCGAAGGGCACCACGCCGTCCATCCGGTGCAGCTCCTCGCCCGTGCTGCCGCTGTAGATGAGCACCTGGCCCGCGTAGGGCTTGCCCGCCAGCGAGACGCCCGGCGCGCCCACGGCGTACTCCTCGACACCGTCCCCGTTGAGGTCGAACAGCCGCGAGGTCGCGTGGCCCAGCAGCGAGATGTACGAGGTGCCCACGTGCTTGCGAAGAATGGCCTCCGGGTGCGCGGCCAGCGACAGGAGCTTCTCCGGGAACGCGCGCACCGCGGCCCCGTCCACCACGAAGGCCGAGCCGGCCATGTAGATGCCGTTCTCGCGCGTGTAGGGCGCGCCGATGAGGAAGTCGCTCACGCCGTCCGCGTTGATGTCGCCGATCTCCGAGGTGAAGCTGCCGATCTGCGTCTTCGGATCCGGCCCTTCGACGATGCGCAGCAGCTCACCCGTGCGGCCGCTGTGGAAGTAGAGGCGCCCCGGGTACGGGAACGTGGCGGCCGCCGGGTCCTGTCCGGACGCGTTCATCACGAAGTCGCCGGTGCCATCCCCGTCGAGGTCGGAGACCCCCTCGATGAAGTAGCCGCGGCGCTCGCTGATGCTGTCGTTGTTCAGCTCGTCGGAGGCGACGTAGAGCGGCTTCTCCTTGTGGTCGTACTTCACGGCATAGCCGAGCGCGCGGCCTCCCTTGAAGTTGGGGCGCGAGACGATGAGCACGTCCTTGTTTCCGCCGCCGAAGGCCAGTGAGCGGCCGAAGTACCCGGAGGGGTCCTCGTCCTGGATGACGCTCCGGCTGTACGAGCCGGTCGCCGCGTCCGAGCGCAGGACGTAGACCCGCCCCCGGTACGACTGGGTGCCGTCCTCTTCCCGGATGACGGGCGCCCCAACAGCGTAGTCGATGCTCCCGTCCTGGTTGATGTCGCCCAGGCTCGCCACGGCGTAACCGAAGGACTCCACGGTCTCGCCGTTGATCGTCTTGAGGACCGCCAGGTTGGCGCCGCTGAGGATCACCACACGGCCCTGCCGGCCTTGCTCAGAAGAGGCGCTCGGCAGCCCGAGCGCGAAGTCATCCACGCCGTCACCGTTCTCGTCCCCGGTGAGCGTCATCTGCATGAACGAGCTGGCGGTGCCGCCCGCGCCGCTGCCGGCTACCCCGGACCAGGCCCCCTGGAGGCTCCACGCCGGGCCAGCAGCGTCCAAGGCGGCCACGGAGCTGCCAAGGGACGGCGCGTCGACGCTGTCGGTGGGACCGCCACACGCCGTGAGCCACGCCAGCGAGGCGGCGGGAAGGGACGAGAGAAGCAGGGACCAGCGGCTCTTCGGGTTGCGCGTATCCATGGGAACTCCTGGCTCATGTAGGCGCGGGTAGGCTTTGAACCAGATTTACCCGCTCAACCAGGAGAAGCAGCCACAAAATAACTGTCGCAAAAGAATTTTTCGCCCTCAGCGTTCAGGCGGCCGTTGCTTCAGGTAGCGCATGACGCTGAGGTCGAGCTCGCTGCGAATGAGCCGGAGGATGCTGTCGAGTTCTGTAGGTCCCAGGAGCAGGCGCTCCCCCAGGATGCGGCGGGTCTCCTCCAACAGCCGGGTCCGGGCCGCGGCAATCCACCGGGCCACTGTCGCGCGGTGCGTGCCGTAGATCAGGCCGATCCGGTCGATGTTCAACCCCTCCACGAGGTGGAAGCGCAGCACGTTGAGGTCGCGGTCGGGCAGCGCCTGGAGCGCCACCACGAAGGCCTCCTTGAGCTCGCGGCGATAGCGGTTCTTCAGGCTCACCAGCTCGGGGTCGGCGGTGAGGAGATCCAGCTCTCCCAGCTCGTGCTCCTGGAGGGGCACGGTGTGCCCCTGCCCGCGCCGCAGGTCCCGGGCGGTGCGTGCGACCACCGCCCGGACCCAGCTCTTCAGCGGCGCGAGGCCCGAGTAGTGCGCGATCTTCGGTGCACCCTGCGCCGTGCCCAGGAAGAGCTTCTGCCGGAGCACCTGCCCCACGTCGTCCACCCAGGCGGCGTTGGCCCCCTGGGGCTTGAGCACCTCGGCTACCACGGGCATCAGGTGCCGGTCGAACTGAGTCAGTGCCTCCGCGTCCCCGAGCGCACAGGCGCACGCCAGGTAGAGGTCCGTGGCGTGGAGGGCCTCGAGGCGGGACGCGTCCCCCGCTGGAGCCAGGTGGGCTGCGAGGTGACGGACGAACCGCTCCGGCGCCACCACCACTCCCGGCCAGGCCCGGGCGCCCGCCTCCCAGAGCGAGCGCAGCGTCTCCTCGAGCCGCGGCGCCTCGGAGAAGCGCTCCGGTGCCAGGGGCCCTTCCTCGAGGAAGGCGCGAGTCAGGGGGAACTCTGGAGCCACCTGTCTACCTCCGCCAGCGCGCGGGTGGCCCGGGGCCCCGCCTGTTGGAAGCCCGAGCGTGCCTGCTCCGCCAACGCGCGGGCGCGGGCGGGCTCCGTCCCCACCGCGGCGACGGCCCGCGCCAGGGCGAACTTCGTCTCGGCGGCCTCATCGACGCGGGCTCCCTCGCGAAGGCGCAGCGCGCGTTCGAGCAGAGCGACCGCCTGTTTCGGCTGCCCGAGCTCGACCAGGCTGCGGCCCTGGCCCGTCAGTCCCTTCGCGAGATCCCGGCTCTCCGCCCCCCGGCTCTTCTCCAGGATGACCAGGGCCCGCTGAAAGAGCTCGAGCGCCTGGGCTGCCTTCCCCTGGGCCAGCAGGCAATGGGCCACGTCCACCTGGAAGAACGCGGTCAGCTCATGCTCCGCGCCCAGCCGCTTCCTGGCAGTCTGGAAGGCGCGCTCGGCATAGGTGAGCGCCTCGGCATGGCGCCCCTGTCTGAGAAGGGACCTGCTCATGTTGCCGATGGCCCGGGTGCTCTCGACGTTCTCGGCCCCGTGGAGCTTCTCATCGAGCGCCACGCTGCGTTGCCAGACCTCCCAGGCCTCGGCCTCGCGTCCTTCCAGGATGAGGAGGGTGCCCATCGTATTGAGCAGGGTGGCCATCCAGGGGTGCTCCGGCCCCAGCGTGCTCTCGAGGATCTTCGTGGCCCGCCGCTCGTGCTCCAGCGCCCCGGCGCTGTCGTCCAGGCTGCCCTGGATGCTGGCGATGGTGTGCAGGGAGGGCACCAGGTTCGGATCCTCCGGGCCCATCGCCTTCTCGTGGATGGCCAGTGAGCGCTTGGCCAGCGGAAGGGCCTCGGACTGGCGCTCGAGCTGATCCAACACCGCGGCCGCATTGGTGAGGACCGAGGCCAGCCGGAGGCTGTCGGGCCCCAGCTCACGCTCCATGAGGGTGGCCGCCTGCAGCAGGCGCTCGCTGGCCTCGAGGGGACGGCTCTGCTCCAGCAGGATGAAGGCCTCGTTGTGGAGCAGGTGCGCCTGCTTGCGCGGCTCGTTTCCGGTGGCGCGGATGAGCGCGGAGGCGAAGCGAGCCCAGGAGTGGGCCACCTCGGGCCGCTTCTGCGTCACCCAGGCGAGCTGCAGGTAGCCGTTCACCGCGAGATCCGGACGCCCCGCCGCATGCGCGGTCAGCACCGACTCCAGCACCGTCTTCTCCCCGTCCTCCTTCTTCCCCAGGCGCTCCTGCATCTGGCCCACGAGCAGCAACGCCTCCGCCTCCAGGGGCGCGAAGCCCAGCGCCCGGGCTTCCTCCAACGCGCGCTGGGCCACTTCCAGCCCCTGGATGAAGCGGCCCATGTCGTACAGCACCCCCACCTCGGCGAGCGTCTGGGTCAGCGCCTCGGCCCGGCTGCGCTGCGGCTCGCCTTCCGGCAGAGAGGGCCGGATCCGCAGCGTCTCCACGTCCGCGCAGTCCGTCACGGGCTTCAGCGCCTGGACCGCGGAGGGCGCGCGATCCAGCAGTGACGCGTCCGCCTCCCGCAGCACCTTCATCAGCGCCCCCAGCTCGCGCCGGCGCCGCTCCAGACACGCCATCCTCAGGTCCAGCGCCTGCTCGGACTGCTCCCCGCGCACCCGCGTGGCCTCGCACGCCTCCACATGCGCCCCGGTCCACTCCGCCGTGTACCGGTCCAGCCCCGTGGCCACGGTCTTCCAGGCATTGGCCGCGTGGGGCTTGCCCGTTGCCAGAAAGGCCGCCTCCGCCTCCTTGCGCACCGGCCCATCCCAGAGGTGTTCCAGCTTGCGCTCCGCGCCCTTGCAGAGCTGAGAGCGGCGCTCGCCCACCAGGTGCATCCCCGCCGCCACGGCCAGCACCAACCCCAGCACCCCAGCGCCCAGCGCCCAGCGCCGGCGGCGCACGCCGGGATCGTCCCGCAGCGCCTCCAGGAGCGCCTCCATGGAGGCGAAGCGCCCCTGGGGATCGGCGCTCAGCCCGCGGAGCACCACTCGCCGCAGCCAGGCTGGCACGCGCGTGCGCGCGGGTGGGAGCCGGAGCTTGAGGGCCTGCTCGAGGGCCTCGGGCGAGGCACCGGCACGGGGCCGGTGGCCATAGAGCCCCTCGTACAAGGCCACGCAGAAGCTGAACTGGTCGCTGCGCGCGTCCACGGGCCGCCCCTCGAACTGCTCGGGCGACATGTAGGCCGGGGTCCCCATCAGGGTCCCCTGTTGCGTCAACCCCGGCTCCTGGGGCACCGGGGGCCTGCCGTCCTTCGCCCCGGCAGGAGGCTCGGAGGCCTGAGTGGAGCGGGCCAGCCCGAAGTCGGTGACGCGGACGCGGCCGTCGGCTCCCACCAGCACGTTGTCCGGCTTGAAGTCGCGGTGGATCAGCCCCGCCGCATGTGCCGCCGCCAGCCCACGCCCGGCCTCCAGGAACACCCTACGCACCTCGCGCCAGCCGCGTGGCTGCTCCGCCAGCCAGTGCGTCAGCGTCCCACCCTCCACCAGCTCCATGGTGACGAACACCTGATCCCGCCACGTGCCCACGTCGTACACGGGCAGCACGTACGGGCTGGTGAGACGCGCCATGGCTCGCGCCTCGCGCTGCAGCCGCGCGCGCGCCTCCTCCGAGGGAGACTGCCCCTCGCGCAGCAGCTTGAGCGCGACCGTGCGGGCCAGCTCTGAGTCATAGGCTGCGTACACCACGCCCATTCCGCCCACACCGAGCGGCCTGAGCAGGATGTAGCGTCCGAGCTGCATGCCCGGAGACAGCATCCGCTCCGGCAAGGGGGGGAGCGGCTCGCCGGAGCCCACCGAGGGGTCCTCCTCGGAGGAGGCCTCGGCGCCCGGCGATGGCTGGGCCTCCGCGAGCAGGGCGATGACCTGCCGGCACTCGGAGCAGCCACGCAGGTGGCTTTCCACCAGGGGCCGCTCGTCTGCCCCCAGCAGGCGATGGGTAAAGGCGACCAGGGTGTTCTCGTCGGGGCACTGCATGCGCGTTGCTCCGCACCTCCGCGGCGCGGGCGAGCTTACTTGTTGGGGCAGTGGGGCGGAAACCCGCTCTGCAGTCTCGGTGGCTCCGAGAGTAGGCGACCGGCGGTGACGGATGGCCGCCCACCTATGCCGCAGCGTTCCTCGCCTCGTTCCGGGTTCTGGGCAATCCTTGTCCCCGGCGGAGGGTGCACTTCATACCGGAGTGCTCCTCCGGGGAGGGCCGACGATGATCTCACTGACGGTGCCACTGAACCTCGATGATTCCGAGTCCCATCCATTCCTGGAACAGATCCAGGGGAACATTCTCAAGGGACACGGCCGTCCTCACGCGGCACACGTGATGGTGCGCTTCACCGGTGGCACGGCCAGCGCCCGCCGGTGGCTGGCCGGGTTCGCGCGGACGGTCACCTCCGCCCGCTCCCAGTACCATCAGATCGAGTCCTTCAAGGCGCGGGGAGACGGTGGGACCTTCGCCACGGTGGCCCTGTCGGCCTCCGGCTACGACGTGCTCGACGTGCCCGAGGATCAGCGCCCCCAGGATGCGATCTTCCGCGCGGGAATGAAGGGCTCGGCGACGCTGGCGGCGGGAGACCTGCCAGTTCAGGCGTGGGAGCCTGCCTACCAGGGAACGGTCGACGCGATGGTGCTCCTGGCGGACCAGGACGCGGGGCGCCTGGACGCGACGCTCACGGAGCTGCAGGCCTCCCTCAAGGGCGTGGGCAAGGTGCTCGTGGTGGAGCGGGGCGAGCGGCTCACCCGCGAGGATCCGAAGTCCGGCCACCTGGAGATCGAACACTTCGGGTTCGCCGACGGCATCAGCCAGCCGCGCGTCGTTCAGCAGGAGATCGACGAAGAGAAGCGCCTGCGAGGCAACACGCACTGGGAGCCTGGGGCGCCGCTCGGCCTGCTGATCTCGAACGAGCCCGGGGGCTTCGGCAGCTACTTCGTGTTCCGCAAGCTGGAGCAGCACGTGCGGGACTTCCACGAGGCCGAGGCGAAGCTGGCCGACGCGCTCGGGCTGCAGGGCCTGGAGCGCGACCTGGCGGGCGCCATGGCCGTGGGGCGCTTCCGCAACGGCTATCCGGTCATCCCCACGAAGACCGAGCCCTCGGGAGCGCCGGGCAATGACTTCAACTTCGATCAAGATCGCTTCGGAGCGGTCTGCCCGCTCCAATCGCACATCCGTCGCAGCAACCCCCGAGGAGACCTCACCAGCCCTGGAGGCGCTCGCCCCGCCTTGACGCTGGAGGTGGAGCGCTCGTTCCGCATCGCCCGCCGGGGCATCACCTACGGCAAGCGGCCGGACCTGGAGAAGGGCGCTCCGCCGTCGACGCCGGTGCCCAACGAGGGCGTGGGCCTGCTGTTCATGAGCACCCAGTCGCGCCTGCTGAACTTCGAGATTCAGCAAGCGGGCTCGGACGTGAACGACTTCCCCATTCCCGGGGTGGGCGTGGATGCGGTGATGGGCCACAACCCGCAGCCGCTGCCGCAGCGCTGGACCCGGCCCCCGAACGCCGCGGGCACGGCCGGGCCCACGGTGGTGAACGGAGAGGCCCGTTTCACCATGGCCAACCTCGTCACGCTCAAGGGCGGTGAGTACTTCTTCCTGCCGAGCCTGCCCTTCCTCCGGGGCCTGGCCAGCGCCACGCCCTGAGCCGCGCGGGGAGCGGTGTCAGCGCTGGCAGAACGGCCACGCTTCGGCCGTGGTCGAGCCAGCGCTGTTGGTCAGGGTCACGGTGACCTTGATGGTGAAGCTGCCCAGGGTCCCGCAGACACCCGAGCACGAGCTGCCGGTGCAGGAGCTGGAGTAACCGCCCGACCAGGCGAAGCTCACCGGCGTGGAGGACGTGTACGACACGCTGCAATACCCGCCGCCGCTGCCGGAGCACGAGAAGCTGGTGATGAACGGCGTCCGCTGCCCCGCCCGCGTCACGGCGGCGTCCGCGTTGACGATGCCGGCGCCGAGTGGCTGGTCGAGCGTCACCGGGAAGGCCCGCGCCGTGCTCCTGAGGAGAGACTCCAGTTGCGCGGGCGTGTACGGCGCCTCGCCCACGGCAATCCGGCGGCTCTGCATCAGCGCCGCCACCCCCGCCACGTGCGGCGTCGCCATCGACGTGCCGTCGTAGTACGCGTAGCTCTCGGTGCCCTGCGCCTGGAGCCCGTTGTTCAGCGTGGACAGGACACTGCTGCCCGGCGCGGCGATGTCGACCGCTGGGCCGAAGTTCGAGAAGCCCGCGCGGCCGCCGCTGGAGTCGGTGGCGCCCACCGTGATGACGTTGGCGCAGTTGGCGGGCGAGTGGTTGTAGGCGCTGTTGTTGGCGTTGCCGGCGGCCACGAACACCGCAGTGCCGCGGTTGACCGCGGCGTTGATGGCGTTCTGG
>DASVVJ010000799.1:0-5238 GCA_036389955.1 Myxococcaceae bacterium | reverse complement strand
GACCGCTTCCGCGATGACTACGAGCGCGAGCCACTGGCCCGCGAGCGCGTGCGCCGTGCCCGGCTGGCTCTCAAGGGCAACGTGAAGATGACGGGCAACGAGGCTGCCTTCCCGCTGGGCGCCGACCGCTCGGTGCGCCTGGTGATGGAAGACGGCGAATACCGCGTGGCCTCCATCGAATAGCCCCCGCGCCACGTAGGCCGTGCAGGCAGCCGAAGGCCCGCCACGTGCGGCGGGGGGACTGCCGCGTTAAACGTCGTTGACAGTCCTCAGGGCGGGTGGCCATCCTCCGCGCCCTTCTGGGCACGCAACTGCCCGATTTCCAAAAGGTTTCAGGTGTCCTCGATGAGCGTTTCCGATCGCGACATCCTCGCGGCGATGTCCAAGGTGATGGATCCCGAGCTGCACGTGGATCTGGTGAAGGCAGGGATGGTGAAGGACATCCGCGTGAGCGGCGACACCGTGAAGCTCAAGATCGAGCTGACCACGCCGGCTTGCCCGCTCAAGGGCAAGATCCAGGCGGACGCCGAAGCGGCGCTCAAGGCCGTGCCGGGCCTGAAGTCCTTCGACATCGAGTGGGGCGCCCAGGTCCGCGCCACCGGCGGCGCGGGGCCAGGCCAGCAGGGCCAGGCGCTGCTGCCGGGCGTGAAGAACATCATCCTCGTCGGCGCGGGCAAGGGCGGGGTGGGCAAGAGCACCGTGGCCGTGAACCTCGCCGTGGCGCTGGCCAAGCACGGAGCCAAGGTGGGCCTGCTGGACGCGGACTTCTACGGCCCGTCCATCCCGCTGATGACCGGCATCACCGAGCGCCCCGTCAGCCCCGACGGCAAGACGCTCAACCCCATGCTCAAGCATGGGCTCAAGGTCATGTCGATCGGCTTCCTGGTGGAGCCGGACCAGGCCCTCATCTGGCGCGGGCCCATGCTGCACGGCGCGCTGATGCAGCTGGTGCGTGACGTAAACTGGGGCGAGCTGGACTACCTCATCCTGGATCTGCCCCCGGGCACCGGTGACGTGGCGCTGTCGCTCTCGCAGTCGGTGCGCGCCGCGGGCGCCGTGCTGGTGACGACGCCGCAGGACGTGGCCCTGGCGGACGTGGTGCGCGCCAAGCAGATGTTCGACAAGGTGCACATCCCGGTGCTCGGCATCGTCGAGAACATGAGCCAGTTCGTCTGCCCACACTGCTCGAAGACAACGCACATCTTCCACCACGGCGGAGGCCGCAAGGCCGCCGAGATGTTCAGCATCCCATTCCTGGGCGAGGTGCCGCTGGAGCTCAAGGTGCGCGAGGCGGGAGACTCGGGGGTGCCGGTGGTCGCGGGCGCACCGGACAGCCTGGAAGCCAAGGCCTTCATGGAGGTGGCTCGCAACGTGGCCGGCCGCGTGTCCACCGAGAGCGTGCGAGCCGTCCGGCTGCCGGTAATGCAGGCCCGCTGAGCCCCGCAGTCCTCGAGGTGCCCCATGCCTGGTGACAGGGAAGACGACTACCCGCCGGATCCGCTCGACGACGACTACGTCCCCGGTGAGCGAGAGGGGCGCGCCGGCTTCGTGCCGGAGTTCGTGCGCAAGATGGCGGTGGCGGGGCTGGGCGCCATCTTCATGACGGAGGAGGGCATCCGCAACCTCGCCGGGCAGCTCAAGCTGCCCAAGGAGGTGCTCGGCTTCATCCTCTCGCAGGCCGAGCGCACCAAGGACGAGGTGGGCCGGGTGCTGGCGGACGAGCTGCGCCGCTTCCTCCAGTCCGAGAAGCTGCGCGAGGAGTTCGTCAAGCTGATGTCCGGGATGACGCTGGATGTCCGGGCGCAGATCCGCCTGGTGCCCGCCGACGAGGGCGCCAAGCCGGAGGAGCGCAAGAAGGAGGGCGAGCCCGAGTCCAAGGCCAGCCCCAACCCGCCCACGCAGCCCAAGGTGGTCATCTCCGAGCTGAACGCGCGCCGAGGCGGCAAGCGGACGAAGAAGGAGTGACGTTGGAGCCCGGAGCCAAGCCCAGCTGGCGCGACAGCCGGTTGATGAAGCGCCTGCCGCTGCTGGTGATCGTGGGGCTGGGCGCGTGGCTGTGGCAGGTGACGGGCATCCCGGAGCGCGAGCTCGTGTGGCGGCTGGAGGGCAGCGGCTGGAACGGCGTGAGCCACGTGGACATCCAGGTGATGAGCCAGGACGGACAGATCCTCAAGCGCCAGGAGCGGTTCTTCGCCGAGCGCGCGTGGGAGATGTCCCTGAAGGTGGATCTGCCCGAGGGCACCTACCGGGTGCTCCTGTTCCTCCGGGGGCCCCAGCTGCCCTCCGGGCCTCCCCTGGTGGAGACCCTGACGATTGGCGAGCAGCGGTACGTCCAGCAGGTGATCCGGCTGGAGGGGAGTCGTTGACCGGTCCGGAGGTGGGGGCTATAGCGCCCGCACTTCACTTCTCTCGACCGAGGTCTCGAAGGCCATGTCAACGGAGCACATCGTCGTCGTCGGGGCAGGGCAGATGGGCGCGGGCATCGCGCAGGTGTCGCTGGTAGCGGGGCTGCGCGTCACGCTGGTGGACGTGTCCAAGGAGGGGTTGGCCAAGGGCGCTGACCGCATCCGCGCGGGCCTGGGCAAGCTGGTGGAGAAGGGCAAGTTGGACGCCGAGAAGCGCAAGGCGGCCGAGGCGAACCTGGCCACCTCCAGCAACGCCGCGGACGTGAAGGACGTGGACTTCGCCGTCGAGGCCGTGACGGAGAACGAGGACCTCAAGCGGCGCATTTTCCAGGAGCTGGACACGGTGGTGAAGCCGGGCGGCGTGCTGGCGACGAACACCTCGTCGATTCCGATCACGCGCATCGCGACGGCGACGAAGCGGCCCGAGTCGGTGATCGGGATGCACTTCATGAACCCGGTGCCGGTGATGCAGCTGGTGGAGCTGATCCGGGGCGCGGCGACGTCGGACGAGACGTACCAGAAGACGCGGGCGCTGGCGGAGAAGATGGGGAAGACGACGGTGGTGTCCAAGGACATGCCGGGCTTCATCGTCAACCGCATCCTGATCCCGATGCTGAACGAGGCCTGCTTCGCGCTGATGGAGGGGCTGGGGACGGCGGAGGACATCGACACGGCGATGAAGCTGGGAACCAACCAGCCCATGGGCCCGCTGCAACTGGCGGACTTCATCGGCCTGGACACGTGCCTGTACATCGCCGAGGTGCTCCACAAGGGGTTGGGGGACAGCAAGTACCGCCCGTGCCCGCTGCTGCGGCAGTACGTGGACGCCGGATGGTACGGCAAGAAGAGCGGCCGCGGCTTCTACAAGTACTGAGCGCAAGAGGAACAGCAACCCTCACCCCCACCCTCTCCCGGCGGGAGAGGGAGATCCCCTCTCCCCTCGGGAGAGGGCTAGGGTGAGGGTTCCCCGACACCGTCTTTCCACCCAAGGAACCCAACTCACATGGCCTACGAGAACATCAAGCTGGAGACGCAGGGCGCCATCACGAAGCTCACGATCGATCGGCCCAAGGCGCTCAACGCGCTCAACAGCAAGACGCTCCAGGAGATCGAGTCCGCGCTCCAGTCCCTGGGCCCGGACACCAAGGTGCTCATCCTCACCGGAGGCGGCGAGAAGGCCTTCGTGGCCGGAGCCGACATCGCGGAGATGTCCTCCATCACTGCGGCCCAGGCACGCGAGTTCGCGGCGCTGGGGCACCGTACCCTGGCGCTCCTCGAGTCGCTGCCGTGCCCCACCATCGCGGCGGTGAACGGCTTCGCGTTGGGCGGCGGCTGTGAACTGGCCCTGGCGTGCGACCTCATCTACGCCTCGGAGAAGGCGAAGCTGGGGCTGCCCGAAGTCTCGCTCGGCGTGATTCCGGGCTTCGGCGGCACGCAGCGCCTGACGCGCATCGTCGGGAAGATGCGCGCCAAGGAGCTCATCTTCACCGGAGGCCACATCCCCGCCGCGCAGGCCAAGGAGTACGGCCTGGTGCTCGAGGTGCTGCCGCCCGAGAAGCTGATGGAGCACTGCTACGCGGTGGCCGAGAAGATCCTCAAGAACGGCCCGCTGGCCATCTCCCAGGCCAAGCGCGTCATCGAGTTCGGCGCGGACCAGGATCTGCGCGCCGCCAACGAGTTGGAGCGCCAGGGCTTCGCCGTCCTCTTCGGTTCCGAGGACCAGCGCGAGGGCATGAAGGCGTTCCTCGAGAAGCGCACCGCCGGCTTCACGGGCAAGTGAGGCACACGGCCGGGCCCCTGCTGGCAGCAGTCCTGGCGGCGGGGCCCGCCACGGCCGACGAACGTGCGGCCGACACTCCCGACGAGCGGGCTCCCGCGCTCGTTTCCTGGAAGCGCGCGCTGTGCCTCTACACCGCCTGCTTCCTGGAGCCTCTGGTCCCAGATGTGCGTCGCGAGTTCGGCCCCACTTCACACTGGGTGCTCTCGTGGCCCATCCACCCGTGGGCCACACCTCCGCTGGACGTGCCGGGCCCCACGCTCATCGTCTCGCCGTTCCTGGAGCCTCAGCTGCGCCTCTCGCCCTCGGCCCTCCGGCTGTTGGGCGGGGCCCGGCTCTACGCTTTCCCGGACACCTCGCGCTGGGGGGCCCTGGTGGAGGGCGCGGGCCTCTGGGGCGAGGACGGGCGGGGTGGGGTGCTCGGAGCGGGGCTCACCTACGATCTCATCGAGCGCCACGCGGACACCCAGCCGTGGACCCTCTCGCTCGTCTACCGGCGGACCTGGACCCACCAGGGCCCCCGGCACGACGTGGCCTTCGACGTTACCGTACCCATCGGAATGTTCTTCGGGACACGAATCCAGCCGGAGGACCCGCCCTACCGGTCGGTCGGTCGCGGTGACTAATGGAAGCAGCAACCCGCGCTCGGGGTAGCCCACCGGACGAGCAGTATTCCCCTCGGGCGCGGCGCATACTATGCAGTCGCGCAATTTCCCCAGGAGTGCCATGAACTTCGAGCTGACCGACGTCCAGCGCGAGATCCAGCGGATGTGCCGCGAGTTCGCCTCGCGCGAGCTGATTCCCAACGCCCGCAAGTGGGACGAGACCCATCAGTGGCCCACCGACGCGGTGAAGAAGCTGGCCGAGCTGTCGCTGCTCGGCGTGGCGGTGCCGGAGCAGTACGGCGGGGCGGGGCTGGACAACGTCTGCTACGCGCTGGCGATGGAGGAGATCAGCCGCGGCTGTGCCTCCACCGGCGTCATCATGAGCGTGAACAACTCGCTCTATTGCGATCCGGTGATGAAGTTCGGCACCGAGGCGCAGAAGGCCGAGTTC
>DASVVJ010000798.1:0-2596 GCA_036389955.1 Myxococcaceae bacterium | reverse complement strand
CGCGGCAGCAGCACCTTGCCCGACAGCGCGGCTTCCCCCGTGCGCCAGGCCCGCTCCATCGCTACGCGGCGGACCGGCTCCTCGAACATGTCGTCGCCCAGGGCCCCCGGGTTGTCCGGGCTGCGTGGCTCCAGGTGGAGGATGGCGTGGTGCTCCTGGCCGTCCGCCTGCTCATCGGGCCCCACGCGCCGGCTGAAGCCAATGCTCTGGATTCCGGGCTCGTGCCGCGCCAGCCTCAGCCGCTCGACGTAGATGCGGAACTCCTCGGCCGTCACCTCCGTGCTGGCGGCGAACAGGCCCGCGGCCCCGCGCAGCAGCGTCACGTCCGAGTCCAGGTGGGCCGCGATGCGGTCGCGCGTCTGGTGCACCAGCCCCTCGAAGCGCGAGCTGTCACGCTCCCGGGCCGTAACCACGAAGAAGCCGGTGATGGCTCCGGTGAGCAGCAGGCTGGAGACGAGCACGGCCAGGGGGGCCAGCACGGCGCGCCTGGAGGCAGGGAGAGGAACGGGCACGGGTGGACGGCTCAAGAACAGCGGCGTGGAAAGGGCACCTGGAGGGTAGGCAGAGACCCCTAAAGTGATGCCGTGTCCAGCGTCTGTCCATGCTGGAATGCGCGCCAGGTCCGTTGATGAGCAGGGAGGGCCTCACACCGCTCGCGCCCTGGCGTGCCTGAGGAAAAACCACAGCGGGCCCCCCTCTGCACCATCCCCCGAAGATGCAGAAGGGCAGGCCCGCTGCTCACTGCCCACCCTGATCAAAAACGCTGCCCGTGCATGCGCAACTTCCAGGCTCGCGCTCCCGACTTGTCCGCGTGCGACGCGGGTGGCATCCGGACAATCCATGAAATGTCCTGGATTGTCTCATCTATTCCCCATACTAATGCTGGGGGTAAGACCAGGCAAGCCTTGGACATGACCTAACAGCTCGTTTCTTCAGCTCTTTTTCCACCAAGAGAGCCGCGCTGCAACTTTCTGGCGATGCCATATACCGGGTTAATCCAGTTTTCGTCGAATTAAATTTTTTCCGCAGAGCTTGAAGGTAAAGGCATTGCTCTGTTCGGTGGCGCACAGGAGCGCGGGCAGTCCGGGCAGGCCATGGAGGAGGGACGGGCGTCCGGGGAGCATGCCATCATCGGAGCCGCGGCGGGGCGGGTGCAGTGGCCCGGCCGAGCGCAGTGAGCCGGCTGTCGGGAGAGGGGCCTCGCGCCATGCTTTCGTTCACCGAGTTCAAGAGCATCGAGGTATCGGGCCGCACCGTGATGGGACTGGTGCAGGCCTTTGGCCAGTTCAAGTCGCTGGCCAGCCAGATTCTGCTGGCGGAGGGCCTGGGCAAGAAGGGCTCGGACGGGCTGGTCGTCGTGGACCCTGGAGCCTGGTACCCGTTCGACGCGTTCCTGCGGGCGTTCGCGCGCGCCAGCCAGCAGATGGGTGACTCGGTGCTGCACCAGATTGGCGTCTCGGTGATGAAGACGGTGGAGTGGCTGCCCACCATCAAGGACGTACGGTCGATGATGGAGGCGATGGATGCGGGCTACCACCTGCACCACCGCAAGCACGGCAAGCCCATGTGGGACGCCGCCACGGGACAAATCAAAGAAGGCATCGGGCACTACCGGTGGAAGGCGCGGCCCGACGGCAGCCTGGAGGTGGAGAGCGACAACCCGTACCCGTGCGCCTTCGACAAGGGGATGCTGTTCGGCGGGCTGCGGCGGCTCAACACCACGGGCGCCATCCAGCATGACGAGACGCACCGCTGCCGCAAGCGCGGCCATGGTTCGTGCGTGTACGTGGTGCGCGGGTAGCCCCCTGGGCCACCGTCTCGAAGTCCGTGCCCACGTACTCCGCCAGGCCCACCCGGTAGCGGGTGAGCACGTGCCGCACGAGCTCGGGCCTCCGTGCGTGTTGCGTGGTTAAACCATGCCATGCGCGCCCACGCTCCATGAGCAGGAAGGTGTTAGGGCAGTGGCCGCTTGTTCAAACAGGAGCGACGCCATGGCGCAGCTGAAGGTCGGCACCGAGAACAACTCTCCCATCGAGCTGTATTACGAGGACCACGGCAGCGGAAAGCCGGTGGTGCTCATTCACGGGTGGCCGCTGAGTGGCCGCTCCTGGGAGGCCCAGGTTCCCGCGCTCGTGGAGGCCGGCTACCGCGTCATCACCTATGACCGGCGCGGCTTCGGCAACTCCTCGCAGCCCTGGAGCGGCTACGACTACGACACCTTCGCCGCGGACCTGGAGGCGCTCCTGACGCACCTGGACCTGCGCCAGGTGACCCTGGTGGGCTTCTCCATGGGCGGTGGAGAGGTGGTGCGCCACATTGCCAAATACGGCACCGCGCGCGTGGCCCGGGCGGTGCTCGCGGGCGCCGTCCCGCCCTACCTCTACAAGAGCGACGACAACCCCGACGGCGGCCTCGACGACGCCACCGTCGAGCAGTTCCAGCAGGGCGTGCGCACCGACCGGCTGGCCTTCCTCGACGGCTTCACCAAGGACTTCTTCACCCCCGGCGGCTCGAGCCTGCTCAAGAGCCCGGCGGTCAGCGAGGAGCAGCGGCGCTACGCGCTGCAGATCGCCGCCTTCGCCTCGCCCAAGGGGAC
>DASVVJ010000797.1:0-8134 GCA_036389955.1 Myxococcaceae bacterium | reverse complement strand
CCTGGACGCGCCGCTGACTCCCAACACCACGGTGCCGGGCAACTTCCACGTCACCTTCGTCACCGGCACCGACGTCTACTCCGGCCGCACCGTCTTCGGCCGCTTCGAGGCGACTGTTCCATGAAGCGTTTTGTCCTGCTCACCCTCCCCCTGCTCGCCGCGTGCGGCCCGAAGTACGGCATGCGCGTGCCGGACGAGATGGTGACCCAGCTGTCCTACGAGACACGCATCGAGCTGCTCGAGGCGGAGAACGACCTGGCGCTCGCCATCGACAAGGTGGACGAGGCCAGCAGCGAGATTGTCCGCGCGCGAGACAACATCCGCCGGGCCCGCTCGCGCGCCCAGGATGCGGAGAAGGAGCTGGAGCGCGCCGACGACGCCGTGTCCCGCGAGGTGGCCCAGCTCACCATCGAAGAGGCCGAGGCCCGCGTGGAGTACCTGCGCGCCCGCCAGCGGCTCAACGTCTCGTTGCAGGAAGTCGAGCAGCTCGCGCTGCGCTGCGCCTTCGCCCGCTTCGAGGTCGCCCGCGTCACCGCGGCCCGCAAGGCCAAGGTCGCCGGCAGCGAGGAGCTGGACCCCAAGGAGTTCGAGGCCCAGGCCGCCGAGTGCGCCGCGGAGGAGAAGGAGCTGCGCGCGGAGCTGGCCAGTGAGAACTCGGACGAGAAGGCCGCGCGCGAGGCGTGGGAGGCCAAGAAGGCGGCCCTGGCCAAGAAGACCTTCGATGCGCGAACCAGTCCCTACGTGGAGAACCTGTGATGATCCGCACCGGCGCTCTCGTCCTTCAGCTCCTCACGGCGCAGGTACCCGCGCCGGAGGCTTCCCCCGCTCCCGCCGCCGAGGCCGCGCCGCTGCCTCCGGACGCGGACGCGCTGTACAAGCTGGGAACCGCCTTCCTCGCGCAGGGCCAACCCAAGCGGGCGGTGACGCCGCTGACGAAGCTGGTGGAGAAGGCACCGGACGTGCCGGCGGCGCGGGTGGCGCTGGCCCGGGCGCTGCGGCTGTCGGGTGACACCGAGCAGGCGCGCACGCTGCTGGACACCTCGCTGGCCCTGTACCCCGAGGAGGCCACCCTGCGCTCCGAGCGGGGCCTGCTGGCCCGCGTGCTGGATGAGCGGGACGTGGCGATTACGCACTACTCGGTGGCCACCGAGCTGTCGCCCAAGGACGCGGAGCTGCGCTTCAACCTGGGCGAGGCGCTGCACCAGGCGGGCCGGACCGATGACGCCATCGACTCGTACCGGGAAGCGCTGGGGCTGGACGAGAAGCTGACGGTGGCGCGGGTGAACCTGGGCAAGGCCCTGGCCGAGAAGGGCCGCATGGGCGAGGCCAAGCAGGAGCTGCAGAAGGCGTTGGAGCGGGCTCCCATGGACGCGGAGGCCCACTACAACCTGGGCGTCATCCTCATGCGGGACAACGACCTGGTCGGCGCCATGAGCGAGTACAAGAAGGCGCTGGAGCTGGCGCCCAAGCACGCCATGGCGCACAACAACATGGGCGTGGTGTACGACGGGCTGGGCCAGCACGAGAAGGCCACCGAGGCCTTCAAGAAGGCCATCACCGCGGACGCCAAGTACGCCGAGGCGCACTTCAACCTGGGGCTGGCGTACTTCCGGCTCGGGGACAACGTGCGGGCGACGAAATCCTTCGAGAAGGCGCTGATTCTGGAGCCGCGCCGCTCGAGCGGACCGTACACGCAGCTGGGCCACCTGTACCTCGCCCAGGGCAAGAAGGACCGGGCGGTAGAGGCCTTCAAGAAGGCCATCGCCGCGAGCGCCGAGGACGGGAAGAAGACGACCGAGGCGTACCAGGGGCTGGCACGTGCGTACCTGGCGCTGGGCAAGGTGGACGAGGCGGTGGCCACCCTGAAGAAGGTGGTGGAGGACTTCCCCAAGGACGCGAGCGCGCGCTCGGCGTACGGGGATGCGCTGAAGACCAAGGGAGACCTGGACGGCGCCATCGCCCAGTACGAGGAGGGCGTGCGGCTCTCGCCCACCGTCGAGGCCCGGCTTTCGCTGGCGGACGCGTATGCCAAGCGGCACGTATCCGCCAAGGCTCAGCCGCTCTACGAGGAGCTGCTCAAGGAGGAGCCGAACCACAAGGCGGCGAAGCTGGCGCTGGCGGACCTGTTCCTCGCCATGGGGCGGTACGCGGAGGTGGACGGTCTGCTCAAGCCCAAGGAGGGCGAGGAAGCAGAGCCGGAGGCGCTGACGCGGCTGGGCATCATGCATTCGCGCATGCAGCGGCCGGACAAGGCGCTGGAGCTGCTCGAGCAGGTGGCGAAGCGGGACCCGTCGCAGCTCGATGCGCGCGCGGAGCTGGGCCAGATCTACCTGCGCGGCGGCGACACGGAGAAGTCGGTGCGGGTGCTGGGAGACGTGCTGGCGATCGAGCCCCGGCACCCACTGGCGCTGCTGTACACGGGGCAGGCGCTGTACCGCATGGGCAAGACGAAGCAGTCGGAGCAGTCGTTCCGGGCCGCGGCGCAGGTGGACCCCAACTTCGCCGAGCCGCACAACGCGCTCGGGCAGCTGCTCGAGGCCACGGGGCGGCTGGACGAAGCGAAGGCGGAGTACGCCAGGGCCGTAGAACTGCAGTCAAACCATGAAGACGCCAGAGCCGCCCTCAAGCGGCTGGGAGGCGTGGCCTCGACGAAGGCACCCTGATACATCGGAGGAACATGAGCCTTCGTCCGTGGATGATGACCGTGGCCCTGCTGCTGGGGCCCGCGGCACTGGCCAATATTCCCGCACCCGATCCCATCGACTGGCGGCTGACCCCCAGACAGATCGCCTCGAGCTGCAAGGCAGAACTCCAGAAGGCACGAGCCGGAGTCCAAGCCGCCCTCGCGCAACACGGCTCCATGCCGGCCGCGGTCGACAGCGTGCGCGCGATCGAAACGGCTCTCGCCGACCTGAACACCGCGCTGGCCGCGCAGAAGCACCTGGCGTTCGTCGCGCCGGACAAGGCGGTGCGTGAGGCGTCGGCGAAGTGCACGGATGATATCACCTCCTTCACCATCAGCGTGTCCTCCGACCCGGTGTTCTACCGGCAGGCGCTGGCGGCCCAGGAACACGCGCCCTCGGCGCCGGACAAGCAGCTGGCCAAGCATTACGTCGAAGCCGGAAGGCGGTCCGGTGCTCACCTGAATGGGCCCGCGCGCGCCGAGATGACCCAGCTGCTCAACAAGCTGGCCCAGCTGAAGACCGCTTACATGCAGACGATGGGCAATCACCGCCCGACAATCGAGGTCTCCAAGGAAGAGGCCGCCTCGTTCGCCCCGTCCTTCCTCGCCACGCTCAAGCCCGGCAAGAAGGGCTACCTCGTCCCGGTCAGCCTGAGCACGCAAGAGCGCTTCCTGAGGAACACGGCATCAGGGGAGGCGCGCAAGCGCTACCTCACCGCCTTCTTCAACCACGGCGGGAAGGAGAACTCCCGCCGGGTGAAGCAGGCCATCGCCCTGCGCCACCGCGTCGCGCGGCTGGCGGGCTTCGACAACTACGCGGCCTACCAGCTCGACACGATGATGGCGAAGACGCCCGAGCGGGCCTTCACGCTGCTCAACGAAATCAGCGCCAAGCTGATGCCCAAGGCGCGCGCCGAGCTCGCCGCCCTGGCCGCGCTCAAGGCCCAGCAGGGCGACAACACCCCGTTCGCCGCCTGGGACTACGTCTACTACCAGGAGCAGCTCGAGCAGACGCAGCACGCGGTGGACTCCGAAGCGATCCGGCAGCACTTCCCGGTCGACAAGGTGATTCCCGCGGTGCTCGACCTCTACGAGGACCTAATCGGGGTGCGCTTCCACGAGCTGAAGCCCGCTAATGCCTGGGCCCCGGATGTGCTGCAGTACGCCATCACCGACGCCGCCAGTGGCAAGCCCGTGGGCCAGTTCTACCTGGACCTGGTCCCTCGCCCCGACAAGGCCCTGCGCCCCGCCAGCTTCTTCATCCGCCTGGGGCGCACGCTGCCGGACGGCAGCCGCCAGCTGCCCCTCTCCTCCATCATCGGCAACGGGCCGGCGAGCGAGCCTGGTAAGCCCGCCCTCTTCAGCCACCGCGACGTGATCGACTTCTTCCACGAGGTGGGTCACCTGATGCACGACACGCTGTCGACCGCGCCCTACTCCTCCCTGTTCGGCTCGAACGTGCGCGCCGATTTCTGGGAGACGCCGTCTCAGATGCTGGAGAACTGGATGTGGCAGCCTTCGATTCTCAAGAAGGTCTCCAGCCACGTGGAGACGGGCAAGCCGCTGCCGGATGAGCTCATCGCCACGATGCTGAACCGCAGGCACGGCGCGGTCGGCGTCTACTGGACACGCCAGGCCTTCCTCGGCGTGTATGACCTGACGCTCCACACCTCGGGCCCGGATGTGGATGCCACGAAGCTGTGGTTCGACCTGATGCCCAGGCTCACGCCGTTGCCGCCGCCACCGGCCGGCACGATTCCGGACGCGAGCTTCCTTCCCATCATGGGCAACTACGAGGCCCGCTATTACGGCTATGCCTGGTCCCTCGTCTTCGCTCAGGACATGTTCACGGTGTTCCAGAAGGGGGGACTGGAGAACCCCGAGGTCGGCATGCGCTACCGGCGGGAAATCCTCGAGCCCGGAGGAATGGTGGAGCCAGAGCAGCTGCTGGAGAACTTCCTCGGCCGCCCGGTGCGCTACGACGCTTTCTACAAGGATCTCGGCATCACCCAGTGAGCGCCGCGCTCACGAGGGCCACCCCAGCAGCACCGCTCCCGCCATCACCAGCACCGCGCCCGACACCTGCTGCCGTCCCGGCCGCTCGCCCTGGAGCATTGCCAGCACCAGGGCAAAGGCGATCGACGTGTTGCGCAGGGTAATCACCGCGCCTGCCCCGACGCGAGAGAGTGACAGCAGCATCAGCGCGAAGGACAGCGTGCAGATGCCGCCCGTGGCCAGCATCCGCCAGGGCGCGCGCCGGGCCTGCTGAAGCACCGCTGCCATGCCCTGCCCTCGCACGCGGGTGAGCACCAGCATGGGCAGCGCCACGGTGAGCGCCAGGGCGAACAGCGCCGGGGCCTGCGCCCCCTCGCCCAGTGCCAGCTTGTAGGCCACGTGGTAGCCAGCAATGCACACCGCGCTCACCGCCGCCCACGCCACGCCCCGGCCCGCCGAGCCCCCTGCTCGGGACAGCCCCGTTACCGCCAGCCCTCCCGCCAGCACCAGCGCCCCCGCCACCGTCAGCGGCGTGAGCGCCTCGCCCAGCCACAGCACCGACAGGGGCCAGACCAGCAACAGTGCCCCGCCCCGCGCCACCGTGTACGCCAGCCCCAGCGGAGCGTGGCGCAGCGAGCGCGCCAGTGAGAACAGGTAGATGGCCTCCCACGCTCCAGCCACCAGGCACCACACCCACCCGGCGCGCGTGGGAAACGCCTCGCCCTTCAGCCCCAGCGTCCACAGTCCGCCCAGCACCGCCGCCACGAGGATGACGCCCACCACCCCCGCTTCGGGATCCTCATGGCGCTTGAGCAGCGCGTTCCACAGCGCATGGAAGAACGCGGACAGCAACACCAGCGTGAGGGCGACAGGCTCCACCACGACCCCGGATGAGGAACTGGGGCGCTACCGTACCCTTCCCCCGGCGCCGCCGCCGTGAATGTTACTGCGGCCCCGAGGTGGCCGGCCGCGACCGCTGGAGGCTCGGCGTGTAACAACCCCACCTCCACGAATAGCCCACCTCCGGGCACTGCCACTCCGTCGCCTCGATCTTCAGCCAGCACCCTCCGCGAATCTCCACCTCGGGCTCCCGGCACGGAGGACGGCGCTGGTCCTCGAAGGGCTCCTGCGGCATGTCGAAGCTCGTGCCCGTCGAGAAGGACGAAGGCGCCGAGGTGGACACCCACGCCTGCTCCGCCGCGCTCGGGCCCACGCCCGAGGAGTCCCGCTCCCCCAGGCTCCCGGTCTCCTCGGCCTCGTCGCTCCACACCGGCACCACGGGCGGAGGAGACAGCGAGGCGGAGAGCGCCAGCGCCAGAATCGCCAGCGCCACGGCGAGGCCCGAGGCGGCCAGCTTGAACAGCGGCCCCGGAGCGGTCGGCGGTCCCGAGGGACGCCGTGGAGGCCGGGGCGACACGGGCACATCCGCTCGCGGGCCCGCACTCTCCAGTGCCTGCTCCGCCGCCTGTGCCAACTCACCCGCGCGTCCACGGGCCCGCGGCTCCTCGGACAACATGCGCACGATGAGCGCGTTGAGCTCCCGGCTCACCGTGGCCAGCGCCGCCGGAGGCGTCAGCGACGGCAGGCGCGAGAGGTGAGGCTCCTGCTGGCCCACGGACTCCATCGCCAAGGGCGGATAGGTGCCCGTCACCAGGTAGTAGGCCATCACCCCCAGCGCATACACATCATCGGCCGGCGTGGGCTCGTAGTGGGCATGCGCCAGCCGGCGGAAGGCCAGCTGAAAGCGCTGCGCCTGAGGGCTGCGGTACTGCGCGGTGCTCGGGGGCAGCACCTCGGAGGTGAGTTGCTGGGCACCCTCGAAGCTCCCTGCCCCGAAGTCCACCAGGAAGGCGTTGCCCTCGGGGCTCACCAGCACGTTGTCTCCCTTCACGTCGCGGTGCACGCAGCGGGCCTGGTGCGTTGCCTCCAGGGCCCGGGCCACCTGCCCCACCAGCCGCAGCACCTGACGCGAAGTGAGCGGGTGCGTGGACGCCCACGCGTACAGCGGCACGCCCTCCACCCAGTCCATCACCACGAAGGGAAACACCATGCCCTTGGGGTGCACCCACCAGCCGCGGTCATGCAGCTGCGGCACATGCGGGTGGCTCACGCGCGAGAGCAACTCCACCTCCCGCTCGAAGCGCGGATCATTCGGCGAGGAGGCCAGCTTCAGCGCGAAAACGCCGCTGTCCGAGGACCTCACCCGGCACGCGCGGTACACGGTGCCGTAGCTGCCCCGGCCACACCGGCTCAGCAGCCGCCAGCCCTCCAGCTCGTAACCGGAGGGCAACAGGGCGGGTGTCAGCGGAAGCGCACGGCGAGGCATAGGTGGCCTGCACCCTACCTCATAGGTACCACGCCGTGCACCCTCCCTGTTCCGTCCCACGCCCTCAGTAGGGCTTGTCCACGCCCCGGCGTGCAGCCAGCCAGGTCCCCTTCACGTAGTCTGGCAACTGGCTGGCCACCTTCTCGGACTCGGCCTCGGTGATTTGCGAGTGCAGGGCATGGAAGACGCCGTGGAGCACCAGGCGCACGTTCTCCACGTCCGCGTTCAGGTGGTTGGCCACGTGCAGGTAGAAGTCATCCCGGTCCAACTTCTCGGGAGGCTCCTCCGGGCGCTTGCGGGCAGAACACGGCCTCGGCGGCCATCACGGGGTGATAGTCCGGCAGCTGCTCGACCACTTTCCTCAAAAAGGACTCACGGTCCGTGCCCACTCCCAGCCCGGACCAGGACTGCGTTTGTGCGTCTTGCATACCAAGCCTCCTTGCGCCCCTCTCACGCTGGGGGCGCGAAGGCCTGGTGGCAGCAGACGGCCTTTCCAACGACAGACACCTGGCCCGCCTGGGACGTCCAACAGGGAACGCACGACCCAGTGCGTCATATGAAAAGCGGGCGCTTGGCATTCCGCCCGCCTGCGCAACGAGGGGCCGTAGTACATTTTCTCTCTGGATTTCAGGAGCCTCCCGAAAACATGCCCAACCCTGACGCGACGGCCCCGCGGCTGGATGTACCCAACCTGGCAGTGCACATGCTGTGGGCGGCGTGGTTCGCGGCCGTGCTGGTGGGGTGGAGCTCGTGGTCCTGGGGCGGGCGCGCCGCGGCCATGGGGCTGGGGTGGGCGGTGATGTTCTGGAACTACGCGGTGCTGCACAACCACATGCACGTGCCGGTGGCGAAGCCGCGGGTGCTCAAGTGGCTGGTGTCGCGCACGCTGGGGCTGGCCTGTGGCTTCGCGTACCGGGGCTACTACGTGTTCCACTTCAACCACCACAAGTACAACGACGGGCCGGGAGACTGGGAGCGGCCCCGTCCGGGCGAGAGCGCGCTGGGCTACTGCGTCCGCTGGGCGCTCATTCCCTGGTTCTGGCCGTGGGAAGCAGTGAGCCACGCGTGGCAGGGGTGCAAGACGCGGGGCCAGAAGGTGGAGCTGGGGGTGGACTTCCTGGTGGTGGATG
>DASVVJ010000796.1:0-4215 GCA_036389955.1 Myxococcaceae bacterium | reverse complement strand
ACGTTCTCCGCGATGAAGGAAGAGCGCCCGGGCGTCTTCCGCGAGACCTGGACGCGGCCCGAAGCGGGAGGCCGGGGAGAGCTGGCCGTGACGGCGGCGGCCTTCGGGCCGCTGGGGACCGAGCCGGCGCGGATGTCCGTCTGGGTCCGGGAAGGAGAGCTGTACGTGGGCGTGTCGGATCTCGCGGGGCTGCCCATTCCCAACCAGCCGCTGAGCATCGGCGGCGAGCAGCGGCTCACCGGCGCGGATGGAACGGTGCGCCTGGGCCCGCCGCGCCCCGGGAAGCTCGAGGTGGTGCACGGCACCTGGCCGGGGCTGCGCAAGACGATCCACGTGCTCGATGCGAAGGGCGGGGTGTACCCGCAGGATCCGCCCATGGTGCCCGCGCCGGTGGTGCAGGCGGTACGGCTCGAGCCGCCGGTGCCGGTGAATGTCCGGCTGCAGGTGGAGGGGCGGTGGGTGACGTACTGGGTGGAGGATGCGCAGGGACGCGTGCTGCCGGACCGCCCGGTGCACGTGGTGCTCTCGGCGGGGCGCCAGGAGGCGGTGGAGTCCCGTGAGGGACGCACCCGTTTCTCTGTCTCGGGCACGAGTGTGGCCCGGGTGAGTGTGTCCGTCGCGGATGTGAAGACAGGCATGACGGCCGTCGCCGAGGTGAAGCCGTGAGAGGGACGGCCTGGATACTCGGAGTCGCCCTGCTGTCGGGGGTGAGCCTGGCGCAAGGATCGCTGGAGGACGCGCCGGGGCTGGCCTCGTCCATCGCGGGCCGGGTGTGTAACGATCTCAGTGACGACGGGTACTGCGGCCCTGGCGAGCCGGGCCTGGCCGGAGTGCGGCTGGTGCTCGCCACGGGGCAAGAGGTGCTCACCGACGCGCAGGGCCGCTACCACCTCACGGGCCTGGATGCGCGCACGCCGGAGGCGACGGGGGGCGTCCACCTGCGGCCCGGCCGGCACCGGCTGCGCGTGGACTCGCGCACGCTTCCTCCGGGCGGCACGGTCCGGCCCGAGGCCGCCACGTTGGAGGTGACGTGGGGGGCCGTGGTCCTCCAGGACTTCGCGGTCCGCACGCGCATGGACACTCCGCGGGCCCTGGAGCCCGCGCACGAAGAGGCCCCGCCCCAGGCGGAGATCCGTCAGGAGGGCATTCTCTTCGTCGTGACCGGCCACGCCTCGCCGGGAGACCGGGTGCGGGTGGAGGAGACCGACGCGGAGGTGAGCGAGGACGGGACGTACCGCGCCACCGTGTCGCTCGTGCCCGGGGAGAACGTGCTGGAGATCACCGCGACCTCACCGGCCGGCACGGTGCGCTTCTTCGAGCAGCGCATCGACGTGGCGCGCCGCGAGAGCAGCTGGCTCATTGCTCCGCGCGCCATCGAGCCCAGGGAAGTCCTGCGGCTGCCGGCCGGGCGCGAGGAGCCGGTTCCCAGCGGTGCTGCCTCGTTGCGGGTGGAAGCGCCGGAGGGCACGCGGGTGCGTTCGCCCAAGGGCGAGGTGACGGTGGGGCCCGAGGGCCAGGCCGAGGTGCCGCTCACGTTGGCGCCCGGCAAGAACGAGGTGAAGTTGCAGGTGGCGCGGCCCGGAGAGCAGGCCCGCACCGAGACGGTGGAGATCGCCGCCGTGGCGAAGCCCTTCGTGGTGGGCCTGCTGGACGTGGAGGGCTCGTACTCGCTCGGGGACGGGGCCTTCCAGCTGATTGGCCGGGGCACGGCCCACGGCGAGGCGCGGCTGGGCGAGTTCCAGATCTCGGGCGAGGTGGATCTGCGCGACACGGACTTCCGGAGGCTGGAAGGCGAGCGCGCGTCCACCTGGCTGCGTCCGCGACGGCCCGAGCGGCTGGAGCGCAACCTGGACCCCGAGCGGGCCCTCGAGGAGTGGGGGGATGACTCGGTCAGCCTGGCGGCCAACGCGGCGGAGAGCCGGCTGCGGCTGGAGGCCCGGCACGAGCAGCTCGGGCGCCTGGGCCTGGGCACGTACCGCGCGCTGCTGGCGCAGGGCGAGGTGGGCCGCTATCACCACCCGCTGTTCGGGCCCTTCGCGGAGCTGAAGACGGAGGCGGGCCCGGTGCGCGTGGGCGTGGATGCGTTCGCGGGCAGCCTGGCGGATCCGATCCGGGGTGTCGCCTCCAGGCCGGCACACGAGGAGCTGACCGCCACAGGTGGCAGCCTGTACTTCCTGGGCAGCTCCGCCATCGTGGAGGGCTCCGAGCTGCTACGCGTGGAGCTGCGCGATGGGCTCACGGGGCTGCCGATCGCCGAGCGCCACCTGGTGCGCCACCGCGACTACGAGATCGACTCCTTCACCGGGCGAATTCTTCTGGCGCGGCCGCTGTCGGCGCTGGCGGGCACCGGGTGGCTGCGCACCGAGGCGCTGACGGCGGCTCCGGAGCCCGTGCTCATCGCGGACTACGCCGTGCTCGAGCTGGCGGGAACGCAGGACACGGTGGGCGGCGAGGCCTGGGCGGAGTTTGGAGGCGCGAGGCTGGCCTTGGCGGGCGTGCGCGAGCGCCGCATCGGGGATCCGTACCAGCTGCTCTCCGGACAGGCGAGCGGCATGCTGGGCCCCTACAAATTGAGCGCCGAGGTCGCACGCAGTGAGGGCCTGGCGATCGCTCCGGAGGCCTTTGGTCTCTCGGACGATGGAGGCCTTTCCTTCCTGCGTCCCACCGGGGGGCTCGCGTCGGGCGGAGACGCGCTGGGTCTGCGGGTAAAGGGGCCCGGTCCGCTGGGAGGCGGCTCGGTGGACGCGGCCTTCCGCTGGCGCGAGCGGGGCTTCTCGGACGGCGCCCATACGGAGTCCGCGCTCTTCCGGCAGCTCTCCCTGCGCGCCACGCAGCCGGTGGGCGCTTTCCAACTCACGCTGCTGGGAGATGACCGGCGCTCGGCGGATCCGCGCCTGCCGTTCGGCCCCGGGGGCATCGCCGCCCGCACGGTGGGGCTCGGCGTGGGCTACGAGCAGGAGGCGTGGGGCGTGCGCCTGGAGCTGCGTGACGCGTGGCTGCGCGCCACCGAGGTGCCAGGAGAGGGCACGGCGCTGGAAGGTGGCAGGACCTCGGTGGGGCTGCAGGGCCGGCTGCGCGTGCACGAGAAGGTGGTGCTTTCGGCGGGGCACCGGCAGGCGCTGCTGCGCCGGGGCGAGGGACTGGGCCGGGTGGACGACTCCTTCGCCTCGGCGGGCGTGGACGTGAGCCTGGATGAGAACACCACCTTCGGCGTGCGCGGTGGCTGGGGGCCGGAGCTGGGGCCTCAGGTGTGGGCCAACGCCTCGGTGCGCCGCGGGCCCGAGGTGTACTACGGCGGCTACACGGTGGACGTGGACGGGCCGGACTTCGGCGCGGGCCGCGCGGTGATGGGAGCGCGCACGGACCTGGAGGACGGGACAAGCGTCTTCGTCGAGGACATCAGCGCGCACGATGCGAACGCGGTGCGCCTGGCCCGCGCGGTAGGCTTCCAGCAGGCCGTGGCCGGAGGGTTCCAGGTGGGCGGGCGCTACGAGCGCGGCGTGCGCCACCCGCTGGGCATTCCCGCGGAGCTGACGCGCGATGCGGCCAGCGTGTTCGGCCAGCTGCTGCTCGCGCGGCTGAGGGTGGAAGGGCGCGCGGAGCTGCGCCGCGAGGAGGGCATGCCGGTGCGAGGGGCCTCCGTGCCGGTGGATCGGCTCCAGGCCGTGGTCGCGCTGGCCGCCGAGGCGCTGCTGCGCGAGGACCTGACTGTCTCGGGCCGGGTGAACTTCGCCCGCACGCTGGGAGCGGAGCGGCTGGAGCAGCGGCTGCTCGAGGGCTCCACCGGCGTGGCGTGGCGGCCGGGGCCCTTCCTCGTGGTGGCCCGCTACAGCTTCACCCGCGAGCTGTTGCCCGGCTCGCGCGGCTTCTTCGGGGAGCGCGGACTCCAGGTGCTTTCACTGCTGCCCTCGGTGCGGCTGGGCGATCGCTTCTCCCTGGCGGCGGGCCTGCACGCGGGGCGCTCGAGCCTGGGCAGCACCTCCGAGTGGGTGTGGACCGGCACGCTGCGTCCCACCGTGCGGGTGGTGGGAGGTCTGGAACTGGGGTTGGAGGGGGCACGGCGCGGCTCGGCACTCGAGGGACAAGAGTTGAGTGCCCTGCGTGGCGAGGTGGGGTACCGGGTGGACGAGGGGATGCGGTTCGCCGCAGGCTATACACTGTTGGGATTCAGCGGGCTTGGGCTGTCGGGAGATGGCACGGATGAAGCGCAGCGGC
>DASVVJ010000795.1:0-11866 GCA_036389955.1 Myxococcaceae bacterium | reverse complement strand
TCCGGCCGCCTTGAGCCGGTCGACCATCAGGTTGGCGAGCGGCACGCCTCCGGCTCCCGCGTCGGAGATGCCGAAGAAACGCAGCACGGTGCGCTCGACAGAAACAGTGGTGTTGCGGCGGATGAGCTCGAAGATGGGCTCGGTGACGTCCTCCGCCAGCTTTCGCGCACGAGCGATCTGCGCGTCATCGATGAACGGACCTGGCATGGTGGCACCTTATCCGCCAAGTGGGCGGAATGCTTCAATAACCTCGGTGCCTTCCCCCTGCCGTGAGCCCATGTCCTACACGGAGTAGCGCACTTCGAAGAACTCCCGCAGGCATGGCTCGGTGCGTAATAGATCCAACGTCAGCTCGACGTGGCCCGGGACGTAGCCATTGCCGACGAGGATCGTCACGTCCTTGCCGACGCCGTCCGCCCCGAGCGCGGCCGAGGTGAAGCTGGTGGCCATGGAGAAGAAGATGACAGTGCCCCCGTCCTTCACCGAGAGGATCGAGGCCATCTCCGTGTTGCCCACCGAGGCGCAGTTGACGACGAGATCACACAGCGCCCCGTCCGTGGCCTTGGCCACCGCCTCCATCACGTCCACGCCCTGAGTGGCATCCACCTTGAGCGCCGCGTCACACAGGCCGATGGAGGACAGCGCCGCCAGCGCCTTCTCGGAGATGTCGAGCGCCAGCAGCTTTCCCTGGCCCTTCAGATCGCGACGGGCCTGAGCCAGGCACAGCGCCCCGCTCTTGCCCGCGCCCAGCACGGCCACCGTCATGCCCGGCCGCACATGGCGGGCCACCAGCGCCGGAGCGCCGCACACGTCCAGCGCCGCCAGGGCCAGCGTGTCCGGCATGTCCGAAGGCAGGCGCGCGTAGATGCCCGAGGCAAACAGGAGCGCATGGCCGCGGATGTCCACCCGGTCAATCTCCGGGTGCACGGCCTTGATCTCCTCGATGACGAGCGGGGTGAGCGTGAGGCTCACCAGCGTGGCGATGCGGTCCCCTACCTTGAGCTTCTCGCGAGCCGGGTGCCTGGGGCCGATCTCCTTCACCCGGCCAATCAGCATGCCGCCGGAGCCAGTGACGGGGTTCTGCATCTTGCCCCGCTCGCGGACAATCTCCTGAATGCGAGCGGCGATGCGCGCGGGCTCACCGGCCACCTCGTCCTTGATCTGCTTGAAAGACGCGGCGTCGATGTTGAGGCTCTCCACGTCGATCAGCAGCTCCGCCTCGCGGCAGGGCATCGAGGGATCCAGCTTGCGCGCCCGCTGAGGCAGCACGCCCTTCTCCCCCACCACGCGGGACAGTCCGTAAGGATCGGCAATCATCCGTGTCACTCCCGCGCCATGCGTGGCACAAGGAACCCCAGCGAGCGCTCGAAGCGGTACGTCACACCCGTGTGTGAGTCCTCGAACTCCTCGTGGCACAGCTCGGCGCCGGTGACCTTGAACTCCTCGGCCAGCATGCGCGCGCCCCAGCGCAGGTTGTACTCGTCGCGGGTGCCACAGTCGATGAACACCGACTTCACCTTGCGGAACGCATCCTGCACCTTGGGCACGAAGCGCACTGGATCGTGCACCAGCCAGCGGTTCCACACGTCCAGCTTCAACCGGCCCGTGTTCGGGTCGAACGGGAACTCGATGTTGAGCGGCTCGCCCTTCTTGGGCGAGTACGCCGCCGCCATCGCCACCACGTTGATGACGGTGAAGTCGTCGCTGCGCGGCTTCGTCTCGCGCGAGCGCTTCCGGAAGTCCTGGTACCAGGCCTCCACCCCGCCGGCCTTGAGCAACGCGGAGGCGGCCTTGGGCAGATCCGGCAGGTAGCAGTACTCGAAGTAGCAGTCCCCGGCATGGCTGCCCAGGTGCGAGAACAGCTCAGGGTGGTAGCGCCCCATCACCAGCGCGCCATAACCGCCCGAGCTGTGCCCCAGCACCGCACGCGAGGCCGCCTTGGGCAGCGTGCGGTACGTGCGGTCCACGAAGCCCACCACGTCCTTGGCCACGTAGTCGCGGTAGCGCCCGATGGCGTCACTGTTGATCCACTGGCTGCCGCCCAGCGACGTCCACCCGTCCGGGAACACGGCGATGACGGGCGGAATCGTCCCCGCCTCGATCATCGCGTCCAGCCGGTCCAGCAGGCTCAGGCCGAAGGGGGACACGTTTGTCCACGAGGCGCCGCTGTTGGTGAACGCGTGCAGGAAGTAAACGGTGGGGTAGCGCTGCTGGCCTTCGCCATACCCCGGGGGCAGGTATACACGCAGCGTCCGGCGGGAGGGATCTCCCAGCGGATTGGACTCCAGCGCGGGCGAATGCAGCTCGCGCGACTCGAGCACTCCCTTCATCGTCTTCCCCCTCTTGCCCTCGCTCAGGTGCGAGAGCCGGGTTGCTTACCGAAGAGCTTCATCACCTGCTGCAGATCCTCCCACGCTTTGCGCTTCTCCGCTGGACTGCGCAGCAGATAGGCGGGGTGGAAGGTGGGCATCAGCTTCACGCCCTGGTACTCACGCCAGTTTCCCCGCAACCGTGTAATGGGAGTGCTGTCCCGAAGCAACGTCTGAGCAGCGAACTTTCCCAGCGCCACGATGACCTTGGGCTGGAGGGCCAGGAGCTGGGAGCGCAGGAACGGCTCACACGAGGCGATCTCGTCCGGCTCGGGGTTGCGGTTACCCGGGGGCCGGCACTTCACCACGTTGCAGATGTAGACGTCGTCCCGGCTGAAGCCCATGGCCTGGATCATCTTCGTCAGCAGCTCGCCCGCCGCGCCGACGAAAGGCACGCCCTGAAGGTCCTCGTTCTCACCAGGCCCCTCCCCCACGAAGACCAGCTCCGCGCGAGGGTTGCCCACCCCGAAGACGATGTTCTTGCGGCCCGTGCACAGCTTGCAGCGGCGGCAGTCGCCCAGCTCGCGCCGGATCTGATCCAGGGTGGGACGCTCACCGTCCACCACGCCTGGCAGCGCCCCGGGATAGGGCGGCGCCTTCTGGGGCACGTCCAGGAGCATTCCGTTGCCCGCGGGCGCGGCGGCGCGAGGCGGAGCCGCACGAACGGGCTCCGGCGCGAGGGCACGCGGCGCGGGGGCCGCAGCGGCCGCCAGGGGCCTGGAGGCGGGGGAAGGCTCGGGAGCCTGTGGCTTCCCAGGAGCCACAGGCTGAGGCGCGGGCTTTGCAGCGGTGGCACCCCGAGGCGCCACGATCGACCGCAGCGCGGCCGAGCGATCGGCGGCTTGCTTCGCCGCATCCACGAGCAGCGCACGGCCCCCGGCCTCCTCTTGCCAGACCAGGTGGCGGCGCAGGTCCTCCATCACTTCGCTCAGCTCGTCAGCGGATTCGCGGGGGTCGTTCACGGTAGCCCGATCGGTAATGGAGGCAGTGCCTCCTGTTCAATGAGCCAGCCAGCGCCCGCCCCCCGCACGCTTACCGCAGGGGCGAGCATGGCGTCACGGTCGAAACAACCCCATCCTATAGGTAGGGTGCCCTCCTGCCAACGTGTCACGTCACTTCAACGCCCCAGCGCCTCTCGGCCGGCGGCAGTGGGACCCAGCGGCAGTAGCAGCTCCAGGATGCCCCGGGCGACTTCACGCTTGGTCCCAGTCAGCTCTTTCCGGAGGCCCGCGCGGGTGAGCACCGTGACCTGGTTGGTGTCCGTTCCGAAGCCCGCCCCGGCCACCGTCACATCATTGGCCACGATGGCGTCCAGCCCCTTGCGTTCCAACTTCTGCTGGGCGTGCTCCAGCACCCGCTCCGTCTCCGCCGCGAAGCCCACCAGGACCGGCCGCCTGGGTGCCCCTGCCACCTTGCGTGAGGCCTCGGCGAGCACGTCCGGCGTACGCACCAGCCGCAGGGACTCCGGCTGCTCACCCTTCTTCACCTTCTGCGGAGCCCGCGTCTCCGGCCGCCAGTCGCTCACCGCCGCGGAGGCGATGAACCAGTCCGCCGCTTCCACCCGCGAGAGCACCTCGCGCGCCATGTCCTCCGCGCTCACCACATCCACCACCTCGAGCCCGGTGCGATCCACCGTGCCCACAGGCCCCAACACCACCGTCACCCTCGCGCCCATCACCCGTGCCGCCTCCGCCAGGGCCAGCCCCATCTTCCCCGTCGAGGGGTTGGAGATGAACCGGACCGGATCCAGGAACTCGCGCGTGGGGCCCGCCGTCAGCAGCACCCGCTTGCCCGCCAACGGTCCGCTGCCCATCCGCGCCGCCGCCGCCGCGACGATGTCCGTCACCTCGGCCAGGCGCCCCGAGCCCACGTCCCCACAGGCCAGCAAGCCCGCGCCCGGGCCCACCAGGGAGAAGCGCGGATCCGCGAGCAACGCTGCCACGTTCTCCTGGGTCTGCCGGTTGTCCCACATCGCCACGTTCATCGCCGGGGCCAGCAGCACCGGCCCTCGGAAGGCCAGCAGCGACGTGGTCACCGCATCTCCCGCCAGGCCCGCGCGGATGCGCGCCATCAGATCCGCCGTTGCGGGGGCCACCACGAACAGCTCCGCCCAGCGCGCCAGATCCAGGTGGCCGAAGTTCCCCTCCTGGTTCGGATCAAAGTAGTCCGTGAGCACCGGGTGCCCACTGAGCGCCTGGAAGGTCAGCGGCGTGACGAACTGCCGTGCCGCCTCCGTCATGGCCACCCGAACCTGCGCTCCGGCGCGTCCCAGCTCGCGCACCAGCTCGCACGCCTTGTACGCCGCGATGCCACCGCCTACTCCCACGATCACCCGGCGGCCCTGCAATGCCGTTGCGTCCATGGGACTTCCTTATGCGCGGAGGAGCGTGCTCGCAACCTCGCGACCGCCCTTCTCTTCTCACTGTAAGAGCGAGAGTTCCTCCTGGCCCGGCACCGTCACCGTGCGCACCACCGGACCACCCGGTGTCTCCGAGTGGAAGTGCGCCCAGATCAGGGTGTACCGCCCGGGTGGAAGTCCCCGCAGCGTCACCCGCTCGGTCCGCGGCTGGTAGATGAGCTGCCCGTAGTCGGCACGCATCAGCGCCAAGGGGGGAGTGCTCGCCGCGGGCACGTCTCCCGCCACCACCCACAGGGCCCGGCCCCGCTCGGGCCTCAGCAGCACCGTGAGCGAGCCCGAGCCCGGCGCCGGCCCGAAGTCCAACCGCTGCTCGGCGCCGCTCACCTTGACCAGCAACGCGGGCTCGCCGGAGAACTCGCGATCAGCGCCCAGCAGGAAGCGGTAACTGCCCTGCGGCAGGTCCACGCTGTAGCTCCCGTCTGAACCCGTGACGATGGTGACCGGCTCGCTGCGCTCGGTGTTGGCCCCCTGGATCTGGAATCCGGCTGCGGGCTGGCCGCTCGGCAGGTACGCGACGCCGTACACACGGGTAGCCGAGCGCAGCGTCAGCTCCACGGGGCCATCATTGCCACGGGTGAGGGTCTGCGTCGCCGTCAGCCGGCCCTTGCGCGCGGACACCGCGTACTGCGCCACGTACGGCGGACTGGAGATCGAGAAGCGCCCATCCGGCCCGGAGAGCACGGACTCATCGCAGACCTCACACGTCACCACCGCATCCGAAACCGGGCCACCGCCCTCGTCGCGCACCAGGCCCGAGAGCGTCGGCGCCTTCTGGAGCACCAGGTCACCCAGGTCCGGCGCCACGGGCCGGTCCACCATCATCGGCTCATAGCCCTGCGCATCCACCGAGACGATGACGCGATCTCCCGCGATGGGCAGCGACACCTCGAAGCGCCCGTCCGGGCTGGACACGTCGTGCTCGTCCAAGCGGAAGCGGCGCACCGGCACGCCATCGTCGCCCACCACGCGTCCACGGAAGACGGGCCGGCGCTTGAGCACCACCTTCACCGCGGGGCCTCCGGGCGTGCCCTGGGCGCGCTCCACCTGATCATACCCCGGGTGCTTCGCCTCCAGGCGGTAGGTCTGCCCGGGCCGCAGGGCGCGGATCTCGAAGTGGCCGCGCGTATCGCTCGCCGTCGGCTCTCCGCCACGAGGCATCACCACCAGAGTGGCGCCCGCCACGGGAGCGCCCTGCTCGTCCGCCACGTCCCCGCTGAGGGTGGCGCCCGGCCTGAGCTCCGCGGTGAGCTTCAGCGTCTGTCCATCCTCCACCGTCACCCGCTGGCGTTCGGAGGCCAGGTAGTCCGGATGCGAGGCCAGCATCCAATACGCGCCCCCGGGAAGACCGCGCATGGGCACCACGCCGTCAGGCCCCGAGGGCCGATCGCTGCGGAAGATGCCCTGCTGATCCACCCAGAGGACGACGTCCGCGCCCTCCACCCGGCGCCCCTCGGCCGTCACCGTCACCTCCAGCGAGGCAGCGAGCTGCAGCTCCAGCCGGACGCCAGAGGCTGGCGCCGTCACCTTCACCTTGCCGCCGCCCCACTCGGAGTGGTGCGCGTGCAGCTCATAAAGGCCCGGCGTAGGCACCTGCGCGACAAAGCGGCCGTCCGAGTCCGCATGCACCGCGTCGCCGGTGGGCTGCACCAGCACGGAGACGTTGGGCGCGGGCCGCCCGTACTCGTCGATGACCTGGCCGGAGACCAACGTCGCCCGCGTCATCTCCAGCTCCAGCGACGTCTCGCCGGCCTTCACGCGCGCGGGCAGCTCCACCTCCTGGAACCCCTCGGCATGCCCATGCAGCACGTAGTCGCCCACGCCGATGGGGCCCAGCTCCACCAGGGCCCCGGTGGCGGCCTTCTCCTGGCGAATCACCTCGCCCGTGGGCGTGCGCAGCATCAGCTCCGGCTGAGGCACCGGCTGGCCCGCCTCGTCCACCACGGTGACGAACAGGCGCCCTGCCTCCTCCAGCTCCAGCGTCACCTGCGTGAGGCGCTCCTCCAGGGTGAGAATGCGCGGCGCCGAGCCCAGGTTCCCCGCCTCGGCGGTGACGACGACCTCATCCGGGTACAGCCCGGTGAACCGTGCGGGAGCCCCCTCCGTGCGCACCTCTCGCGACAGGTGATCCGCCTTCAGCCGCACGGTAGCGGGCACGGCGGCCCCTTCGTGGATGACACGGACCTCCAGCGTCCGGCTGGGCGTCAGCCGCAGGCGCACGGGCTGTGGGCCGGCTTCCACCTGAGCCTCCACGGCTGGCAGAAAGCCCTCCGCGCTGGCGAGGACGTAGAAGGGGCCCTCGCCCAGGCCCTCGAGCGTGAAGATGCCCTGCCCGGCCGCGACGGCCTCATAAGGAAGCGAGGTGCGGCGGGAGACCGCGCGCACGCGTGCTCCCGGGATCGGCTGGCCTCCGTCATCCACCACCTGGCCGGAGATGGTCCGCAGCGAGGGAAGGAAGAGTTCCACCGGCTCTCCCGGAGCCGCGCGCTCCCGCAGCGCCACGCCATAGCCGGCGGCCTTCGCCCACACGGAGAACGAGACACCCGCCAGGCGCGCGAAACGGAACTTTCCCTCCGCATCCGTGCGCTCCGTGGCCCGGGGCGTGAGGAAGCCATGCTGCTGCTCGAAGAAGGCCTGCACGTGAATGCCGCTCTCGTGAGCGGGGCAGGACAGCAGCGGCTGGCCACACTCGTCACAGCGCACCGAGTTGATCGTCTTCTGCGCACTGGCCGCGAGGAAGACTTCTGCACCCGCCACGGGCCTACCTGTAGGGTCCAGTACACGGCCAGTAAGCGTCAGGCCCTCGGATTCACCGGAGGACACCTCGACCGACTGGAACTCAGGCAGCGCACGAGACTTGGGCGGGGGTGACCCCGAGGAACCCAGCGAGCCAGAGGGCTCGGACTGAGACCAGAACAAGGCCCCGCCCACAACCACCAGGACAGCCGCCGCGCCTATGACGAGCCACTTACGCATGGAATGCCGCGCCGGAACTTAATCGGGAGCGTGCCGGGCAACCTTCCTTCTTTACGGGAAATTCCCTTCCCGTCCTCAGGTGAAACAACCCCACCGTTCCACCTACACCGGCTGTCGGCGAGCCAACGCCCTCCCCTGGCGGCTCAGCCGAGGGCGCCTTCGAACTCCAGGAGCCACTTCTTGGTGGGGATGCCGCCAGCGAAACCGGTGAGCGTGCCGTTGGAGCCAATCACGCGATGGCAGGGCACGATGATGGGCAGCGGATTCTGTCCGTTGGCATGTCCCACCGCGCGCACGGCCGAGGGGCGGCCGATCCGCCTCGCCATGCCCGCGTAGGTGGCCGTCTCCCCAAAGGGGATGCGCCTCAAGGCCCCCCACACCTGGCGCTGAAACTCCGTGCCATGGGGCGCGAGCGTCAATCCCTCGAAAGCGGTACGCCGGCCGGCGAAGTACTCCTCGAGCGCCGTGCACGCCTCCGAGAGGTGAGCCCGAGCGGGCGCGGCTCCCTGAAGTGCCGGCACCTCGTGCGGATCAACGGGGAACAGCACGGCGAGCAGTCCCTCCTGGATCGCCGCGAGCCGCAGCTCTCCAATCGGCGTCTGAAGACGTGTCGTGGCGAGATCTTCCGTCATGCGGAGCTTCATGTGTCGGTCCTCCAGAATCAGGCGGCGGAACTCGTGGCGGCGGCGAGCATCGGCTCCGTCCAGAGCAGCAGTGCCGCATAGCCGCGCCAGGGGCGCCAGGCCTCCGCCATCCCCTTGAGCGCCTGCGGCGTGATGACGGTGCCCTCGCCAGCCGCCTTGCGCAGCCCCAGGTCGGCGGCGGGAAACGCATCGGGTTCCCCCAGCGCGCGCAGGGCGACATAGTGCGCCGTCCACTCGCCAATCCCGGGAAGCGTCACGAGCCGCGCGACGCTGTCTTCGAGGCTCGCGCCCGGCTTGAGCGGGCCATCACTCGAGGCACACGCCGCGGAAAGGCTCTTCAGGGCCAGGATCCGCCCACCGGTGAGCCCAAGTCCCGCCAGGTCCGCCCCGGCCAGCGCTTCGGGAGTCGGAAAGAAATGGGTAAGCCCGTCCCACGCAGCGGTGCTCGGAGTGCCACAGCGCTGGACCACACGGCCCGCGAGCGTCGTCGCCCCTTTCACGGAGACCTGCTGCCCCAGCACGGCGCGGATGGCCAATTCGAACGGGTCGAACGCGCCAGGCACACGAATCCCCCGGGCTCGCGCAAGCCGCGGCCCGACGATCGGATCCTCCGCGAGCGCCCTGGAGATCGCGGCGGGATCCGCATCCAGATCGAACAACCGGCGGACGCGGGCGACGATCTGCCTCACAGGCAACGGGCCCGCCCCATCGATGCGCACGGACAGCGCGTGCCGGTCGGGCTGGTGCGTCACTTCGATCATGCCCGTCCGCTCACCAAGCCGGTAGGTGCGGCGATAGCGGTCCTCCTCGACCTTCTCGACGCCCGGGATCGCCCGTCCACTCAGGTAGGCGAGGATGCGGCCCCAATCGAACGGCGGGCGATAGCCCAGCCGCAGCGAGATGGCCGCGGAGGCCCGCTCACCATCCGCCGTGGCTCCCCGGCGCAGCTCACTGGGGGTGCGCCCATAAACGGTGCGCACGGCATCATTGAACCGGCGAAGGCTCTGAAAGCCCGAGGCGTCCGCCACCTCGCTGAACGGCAACTCGGTCTCGGTGATGAGCTGCTTGGCCACCAGGAGCCGCCGATTGCCGGCCACCGCCAGCGGACTGGCGCCCAGGTGCCGCACGAACAGGCGGTGGAGCTGCCGTGTGCCAATACCGAGCCGCGCGGCGAGCACTTCGACCGAGCCTTCGTCGAGCGCGCCCTCATCGATCAACCGCAGCGCCCGCGCGACGCTCGCCTCGGTTCCGGCCCAGGCGGCAGTGCCCGGCGCGCTCTCCGGACGGCAGCGCAGACACGAGCGGTAGCCCAGGGTCTCCGCGGCGGCCGAGCTGGGAACGAAGACACAGTTGGCCCGCTTGGGCGTCCGAGCGGGGCACACCGGCCGGCAGTAGATTCCCGTCGTCTTGACGCAGACGAAGAACCGTCCGTCGAACCGGGGATCCCGCCCGGTGAGGGCGCGGTAACACAGGTCCTGGTCGAGAAGGCCTTGGGCTTCCATGGGCTGCAGTTGACCGCATCCCGCCGCCGGAAGCTCGCCAGAATCGGACGTCACCGTGCGCTAGCGCTGGAGGATGCTCTGGCCCGACTGAGCCATCTTTTCCCGCTCGGCGGCGGAGTCGAGCTTGAGCTCATGAGGCACCTTCAGTCCCCGCTGAGACGCGGGCCGCTGCTCGATGGCCGCCAGCCAGCGCTGCAGCTGCGGCAGCCCCTCCAGCGACAGGCCCGCCCAGTCATGAGCGCGCACCCAGGACCAGTGGGCGATGTCCGCGATGCTGAAGTCCCCCGCCAGGTACTCGCTCTCCTGCAGTCGCGTCTCCAGCACCGAGTAGAGCCGCTTCGTCTCGTTCTGGTAGCGCTGAATGACTGAGGGGATCTTCTCCGGGAAGTAGCGCACGAAGACGTTGGCCTGCCCCTGCATGGGCCCCACGCCACTCATCTGGAACATCAGCCACTGGATGACCCGCGAGCGCCCCTTGCGGTCCGTGGGCAACAGCTTCCCCGTCTTCTCCGCCAGGTAGATCATGATCGCCCCGGACTCGAACACCGCGAAGTCGTTCTCCTCGCGGTCCACGATGGCCGGGATGCGGCCGTTGGGGTTGATCTTCAGGTAGTCCGGCTGCTTCTGCTCGCCCTTGGTGATGTTGATCGGGCGCACCGTGTACGGCAGCCCCAGCTCCTCCAGGGTGACAGAGGCCTTCCAGCCGTTCGGCGTGGCCCAGGTATAGAGATCGATCATCGGCAGCTCTCCTTTCGAGTCGCTACTGAGTAACGCGGCCTCCCGAACTCTCCCAGGGAAACAGATAGCTCAAGGGAAGGTGCACCCGGGCTGCCCATGAGGATTCATGGTGCCGGCCGCCCTTGTGCTCGTAGTAGTACAGGTCCTCGCCGTGCACGTAGCCCCGCGCCTTGAGGGCATCCCTCATGAGCTGCGTGGGCTTGAGCGGATCCCGGTTCGTGCCCGCGTCGATATAGAACTTCACCGGCAACCGCTCGGGAGCCGCCTCCATCTGCCGCACCAGGTCCAGGCCGTTCCACATGAACGAGCTGGAGAGACACGCCACCTTCGAGAAGACGTGGGGGTAGCGCATGCCCAGGTAGAACGAGACCAGGCCCCCCAGCGACGAGCCCATCAGCGCGGTGTCCTCGCGGCCCGGCAAGGTGCGGTAGCGCCCATCGACCCAGGGCTTCACGGTGTCGATCAGGAAGCGGCCGTAGCGGTCCGCGCCCCCCGTCCTGCCCGAGTCCGGCCCAGGCGTGTACTCGTACACCCGGCCCTGCCCGGTGTTGGCCACGCCCACGATGAGGACCTCATCCATGAGCCCCTGCTCGATGAGCAAGTGGCTGGTCCGGTCCGCGCCCCAGGACACGCCCGCGAAGGACGTGGAGTCCTCGAAGGCGTTCTGCCCGTCGTGCATGTACAGCACCGGGTAGCGCTTGAGGGGGTTCTCCCGGTAGCTCGGGGGCAGTGAGATGATCAGCGTGCGCTGATTGCCGAGCTGCGGTGAATGAAACCCGTGCTCCTTCTCGAGCGTGCCCACTGGAGCGCCGAAGAAGGGGTAGACATCCACCGAGGAGCCCGCCCGGATCCGGTAGTTGCCTCCTACCGACCACGTGGCGTCATCCAACAGCGGCTTGAACTCCAGCACCCCGCGGGCCTTCGGCCAGATGTAGGTCCAGACGTTGCCCTGCGTCCAGGTCGCCTCCACGCCTGAGTCCCAGGACAGAGGCTGCTTGCTACCGCGAAGGGTGATGCGACGGCCGAAACCCGCGTCGTAGTGGACCCGGATCACCGAATGCTGGGACAACAAACGCCTCCTGGCTTGCTCGCGCCAGCAGATAACCTCCCGCACTCAGCCGCACCGCAGGAATGTTTTCTGGCCCGGCCGCGCAAAAAACAACGTCCCCAGAAGCGCAGAGGCTTCTGAGGACGCGAAGGCGAAACAACTGGACTGCGATC
>DASVVJ010000794.1:0-7538 GCA_036389955.1 Myxococcaceae bacterium | reverse complement strand
AGGCACTCTGGGCTGTCGAGCGGATCCGCTCGATCCGGGAGCTTGTTGCCTGTCCCGCCCAGAAGCCCAGGAGCAGCCCAACGGTGGTGGTGACGAGCCAAGGCACCCAGAACAAGTGCTTCGCCCAGGACCTGGGCCCCTCCGAGACCTTGCTGTCCGTGGCCGGTTTAGACGCCCGAGCCGACGCTGGTGGTGTGATCTTCGCTGGAGCAGGAGGCGGCGTTGGTACCTGCACGAAGAGAGGCGGTTCCGCCTCAGGGCTCGGGTGCTCGGCCGCGAGTTCCAGCGCCTCGGCCAACTCCTTCGCCGTGCCACGGGCCTCGGGAGCCGCCGAGAGCATTCGGAGAATCAACGCGCCGAGCTGTGGAGCCACTCTGGGGTTGAGTGCCTGGGGCGGCTTGGGACCGGAGCCCTCCGGGTTCCAGACTTCAGCTTCGGGCTGACCAGGCTCGGTGGAAGGAGGGTACTGGCCGGTGACGAGCCGGTAGGCAGTGACGCCCAGCGCGAAGACATCATCTGCGGGAGTGGCCAGGTAGTGGGCGTCGGAGGCAAGGCCGAAGCGAAGCAGGAAGTGCCAGGCCTCGGGAGAGCGGTAGGCCGGTGTACCGGGAGGCTGAGTCTTCCACGTGAGACGGAACGCGCCCCGGTGGTTCGAGGAACCGAAGTCAGTGAGCACGGCGCGAGTGTCCTCGTGCCGGACGAGCACATTGTCACCCTTCACGTCCCGGTGAACGGCGCTAGCCTTGTGGACCGCCTGGAGCGCCCGGGCCAGGTGGGCGAGGAGCCGGAGCACCTGGAGAGAGGTGGGGTTGTGCTGCCGAGCCCAGTCGTAGAGGGGCGTGCCCTCGATCCACGCCATGGTGAGGTAGGGGTAGGGCACGCCCGAGGAGTGGCGCCAGCGGCCATGGTCCAGCACCAGAGGGATGCTGGGGTGGTCGAGGCGGGAGAGCACGGCGGCCTCGCGGCTGAAGCGAGGATCCTCGGGGTGAAGTGCCAGCTTGAGGGCGACAGGGACGGGCTCGTCCTGGCCCGAGCTGACGGCGCGGTAAACGGTTCCATAGGTGCCCTGCGCGCTCCGGCTCACCACGCGCCACGGGCCTACCTTGGTTCCCGGGGGAAGATGGACCGGATCCAACTCGGGGCTGGGAGGACTCTCCATGAGGTGTCTCGCGAGGCTGAGGCGAGCACATCTCGCCCTCATGGGAGCCTACGTCACACGTAGGAAGTTGTCAGCGCACCCGTGAAGGCCTATGAGAGGAGGTAGAGAGAGGCTGGCCCTGGTGTGAAAAAGATGAGCCCTCCTCGCGCCGTCCTGCGAAGCTGGGCCCATGGAACGCTTCGTCGAGGTCGCCAAGGGAGTCTCACTCTGGGTCGAGTCACGGGGGCCGGAGGATGCGCCCGCCGTTCTGCTCATCATGGGCTCCACCGTCTCAGGACTGGTCTGGCCCGATGAGCTCGTGGATGCCCTGGCCCGGAAGCACCGGGTCATCCGCTATGACCACCGGGACACCGGAGCGTCCACCTGGGCTTTCGACAGGGTGCCGTACTCCGGGACCCGGATGGCCGAGGATGCACTGGCCATCCTCAATGCACTTGGCATCGAACGCGCGCACGTCGTGGGCCTGTCGTTGGGAGGCTTGCTGGTGCAGTGGCTCCTGGTCGCGCATCCCGAGCGGTTGCTCAGCGCGACGGTTATCGGGGCGCCCGCCCTCGAAGGCGCGCCCGCCCGCCCCAACCTGACGGCACGAGCCCCCATAGACCCCAGCCTGTACGAGTTCTGGAGCCACATGTTCGAGCCGCGTGAGCGCGAAGCGCAGATCGAATGGCGGGTCGAGAACTGGCGCAGGCTCAACGGTAAGGCGATTCCTTTCGATGCCGAGGAGTTCCGCGCGCTCGAGCGGCGCCTCATCGCCCACGCCGGCCGTCACGACACCTCGACGGCCCATGCGCGGGTTGACCCCGCCGGACTGGCTCGTGGGGCGGAGCTTGCTCACGTCACCGTGCCCACGCTTGTCATCGCCACCCCGGAGGATCCCACCAATCCCGAGTCCAACTCGCGGTTCCTGGCGGAGACCCTGCCGCGCTCGACCTTGGTGACGATCGAGGGGATGGGGCACGCGATTCCACGTGCTGTCGTGTCCCCGCTCGCGGCGGCGCTCCTGAGCCACATCGAGGCCATGCACTGAGCTTTCAGTAACCCGTGCGGCCAACGCTCTGCGTTCACTGCGCCAGGTCCCCGAGTACTTCCGAGAGACGCGTGGACTTCAATGCCCGCTCGAACCATTGGTCCAGAGTCGCTACGTCCGTGCAGGACATGATGCGGTGCCGGGACTGGTCGTCGACGGGGATGCCCCGGCCGGCCAAGACTCGGAGCAGGTACTCGGCGCTCCTCTCGGCCTTACCCTGCTGACGCCCTCGCTCGAAGTGCTTCTCAAACCAATTCGGCATCAGTTCCTCCGCGCGCTGTTCCCCTACTACCGATTTTAACATAGCCACGGTGGTCGCCTGCGCGGCTTCATCTCCCACCCGCAGCAGGTATTGGAAGAGGACAGTCATTTCCTCGAAGCCATTGGGCGTGGAGAGCAGCTGTACGAGGAGCGCCTCCCAGCTTGGTAAGCGCTCGGCCAACTCCTCCGTGCGCCCATAGCGCAGACAAAGCAGAGCTAGCGGCACCAGAGGTGGACCCGGACGCGCCATCAGCACTTCGGCGCGTTCGACCGTCAGGTCATCCACCCGGTATTCGAAGCGGGGAACCAGGGCTCTCCAGTGCTCTGGCTGCTCGTCCTCGCTGGGGAGGTCGAAGAGTTCTTCCACCCGGCGCGGGGCGCTCCAGCCACCACCGGGCCCGTGGTACAGCACCAGAGGGAGGATGACCGGCAGCAGGGCGCTGTCCGGATGCTCCTGGCGCCAGCGCTCCAACTGGCGCACCACGTAGCGCAGCATGCGCAGCGCCATCCACCGGTCTACCGAGGACTGGTGCTCCAGAAGAACGTAGAAAAGCAGGGGCCGCCCACCCAAGAGGCGAGCAGAGAAGAGCAGGTCGCTCTCGGTCTCCCGTAGCTCTTCGTCCACGACGCTGCTGGGCTCTCGCCGCAGGCTCGTCCAGTCCACCTGCGCGACGAGGGGAGGGGGCAGGACGGCGTGCAGCTCGGCCGCGGCTCGCTCGGGTTGGCCGAAGGTGAAGCGGACGAAGAGGTCATGAGGGCCAGACATGGCCCGCAGCGCTGAAGCACGAAGCGAGCCAACGTGGCCTCGCAGGGAAACGATGGCTCGCGGTGTCCGAAGCTGGAGCCGGCCGTCCAGCACGGGAGACAGTGCGAACGCTCAGTGCAGATGACCGCGCACAGCGCGCAGTCAGAAATCACCACCCTCGCGGGGCAAATGCACCGACGTGAACAGGCCAGTGGACGACTGCTTTATGCTCTGGGCTCCACGTGAAGCAGGCAGCTGGCCCATCGGCGGACACGGTGAAAGCCATGCGCCCATGGCGCGTGTCCGCGAACAATGCCGCTGCGGTGTGGCGAGTGCCCCGCATGGTCAGGTCGTATGTCGCGGGATTCTCGTTGGGGGAGGCGGGGGCACGAAGAACGCGCGGTGCTGGGCCCTTGAGGCCCGGGAGTTTGCATCCGAACCCAAGCACCTTTAGCTCATGAGTCAGCAGAACCGCGCCATCAACGGCAGCCATGCTGGCAACAGTGCGGATGTGCGAATCGGCGACATCATGTGCATCGCGCGATTCAGCTTCCTGCTCGAGCTCAGCGATCGTTAGCGCTCGTGCCGGTGCATAGTCCGGTGACGGCCCCATGATCTCTTGATCAATTTGATCGGAGAGCCAAGTGGCTTCGTAGTCAGCCACTAGGGAATGACCTAGGTTGAGAGGTTGAATCGGGTACGCGCAGGCGTTTCGTAGTTCCTCGGAGAGATCGTCGTCTGGCGCCAGAACCGCGAGCATGCCGCCGTGCCCGAGCTGAGCGATCTGATCGACGAGTTTCGATAGGTAGGTGGCGACAGCCGCTCCAGCGGTTTGATCCGCTGGAGCGTTCCAATGATTGAAGAGTCGTTGCCCGATCCTGAGCATCGCGTCAGCAGGTTCCCCCCTTGATGTAAAGAAGTGAGGCCAGAGTTCGTCGACACCCCCGGCTCGATACCGGAATACGGCGCTGTCACCCCGGTAGAACACCATGTCTCCGGGTCCGACGACTCGAACACGCGGGTATCGGTCCTCGGCGAGGAACTGGCCTATCTCGGGTGCATCCCCCACCCCGACGATCACCGGCGCAACATCGCCAACCTGTACGACCAGAAAGCGCGTGCCGCCTTGCAACGCCGGCGCGAGCTTGGCCAAGCGGTCTGCTTTGAGCGTGAGCGGTGAAACCAAGAGGTGCACTCGCCACGGCAAGTCTAACTCGGTGAGCTGGCGTGGGCTGTTGACGAGCACCAGGGCGAGGTCATGATGGTGGCCCTCCTCGGTATGAAGCGACGCGAAGAATGCCGAGTCCAACACCGCGCGAAGCACATCCTGTCGAATCGGTATGCCACTCGGATTCCCATGTAGCGGTCGGCGGTGGGGCGGCTCCCACTCTTTCGCCAACCGCTCCACGAGCCGGTCCGGGTAGATTGGCTGAGACATTCAATACCCCTCCATCTCGAGCAGCGAGAACATGGAGGGCCTCCCGATTGGACTCTAGCCCCGACGGGATTCGAACCCGCCGGGGGCACCGTGCATGCGGCGCGCTAGAACCGGCCGCCCAGCGTGAACGAGGCGTCGAAGAGGCCGCCCTGCGGGTTGCCTACCGTCGTCCCGTCGGCCATGCCCTCATCCACCAGCAGCCGGTACGTACCGCGCACGCCTGCGGTGATCGCCCCGGTGTTGAACTCGAGGCCCGCTGCCACCGGCACCTCCTCCACCAGGTCCGAGTCGTACAGCCCGCCGCCCCCGTTCACCGAGATGTACGAGGCCCCCAGGCCCACGCCCACGAAGGGCTTCACCTTCTCGATCAGCGGCGGGGCGATCTTCAGTAGCCCGCTGATGCCATGCCGCGTGAACGAGGCATCCGGCAGCACATCCGGTGTCACGTCGTTCTTCGAGCCCTCGTATCCCAGCTCGAACCCCAGGCTGCGCATCGGCTGCACGTTCACCGTCAGGCCCCAGGCCGGCCCCGCCTGCACGTCCTCGCCGATGTCCCCCGTGTAGTCGCTCACCCCGCCACGCAGGAATACGTTGAGATCCCCCTGCTTGTTGTCTTCCTGGGCGAAAGCCGTCCCCGCCAGTCCCAACCCCAAGGCCAAGCCCATCACCTGGATGCCTCGTCGCTTCATTCCCGCCTCCATGTCAGGTGGTGCGCACTCAACCTGTGCATCCGGGCAATCCCGCGCGGCCCCACCCAAGGGAGCGGACGAGCGCTCGCCTGAACGAGCGTTCAGGAAGGGAAGTATCCTCCTCGCAGGTTGGGGTGTCCTGGTCAGACGCTTAGGGTAATGTGTGGTCACTCAGGATCAGGTGACCCGGCGCTACAGCCTACCGGGCAGAGGAGACAGGCGAGTGCGGTGGCTCTTACCCGAGACGGTTGATGATCAGGCGAAGTCGCTCGCGGGTGAGCTGGGCCTGCATCCGCTGCCCGCCCGCATCCTCCTGCATCGCGGCTACCGCACCCCCGAGGCTGCCTCCGCCTTCCTCTCCGACAAGCTCGCCGATCTGCCCGACCCCTTCCGCATGAAGGGCATGCCTGCCGCCGTCGAGCGCCTCACCCGGGCCATGCGCCAGGGCGAGAAGATCACTCTGTACGGTGACTATGACGTGGACGGGGTGTGCTCCACCTCGCTGCTGGCCCTCTTCCTGCGCGAGTTGGGCATCCAGCCGGGCACTTACATCCCCCACAGGTTGGGCGAGGGCTACGGCCTGAACGTCCAGGCGGTGGAGAAGCTGGCGGCCGAGGGCACGCGGGTCCTGGTCACACTGGACTGCGGTATTTCGGCCGTCGCCGAGATCGCCCGGGCCCGGGACCTGGGGGTGGACGTCATCATCGTCGACCACCACACCGTACCCGCCACGTTGCCTCCCGCCGTCGCCGTGCTCAACCCGCACCAGCCCGGCTGTGAGTACCCCACCAAGACGCTGTGCGCCGCGGGCGTGGCCTTCAACTTCTGCATGGGCATCCGCAAGCGCCTGCGCGAGGACGGCTTCTTCGCCACCCGCCGCGAGCCCAACCTCAAGGCGCTGATGGACCTGGTGGCCATGGCCACCGTCGCCGACGTGGTGCCCCTCACCGGCGCCAACCGCATTCTCGTGGCCCACGGGCTCCAGGAGCTCACCGCCGCCCGCCGCCCCGGCGTCCGCGCCCTCAAGGAGGCCGCGGGCATGGAGCCCGATGCCCCCGTCACCGCCGGCCAGGTGGGCTTCCGGCTCGGGCCCCGCATCAACGCCGCGGGCCGCCTGCATGACGCGTCCCTGGGCCTGCAGTTGCTCACCTCGGACTCGATCGAGGACGCCCGGCGCCTGGCTCAGGTGCTCGATGGCGCCAACGCCGAGCGCCAGGGCATCGAGAGCAACATCCTCACCGAGGCCCTCAAGCAGGCCGAGACGCGCAAGGATGCGCGCGGCTTCGTCCTCTACTCCGAGGGCTGGCACCCGGGCGTCATCGGCATCGTCGCCTCGCGCGTGGTGGAGCGCTTCCACCGTCCCACCGTCATGGTCGGCGTGAAGGACGGGGTGGGCAAGGGCTCGGCGCGCAGCATCGAGGCCTTCCACCTCTTCGACGCGCTCAGCGGGTGCTCGGATCTGTTCGTCCGCTTCGGCGGCCACAAGTACGCCGCCGGCCTCACCATCGAGGCAGACCGGCTGCCCGCCTTCCGCGAGGCCTTCGAGCGCGTGGCCAACGAGCGGCTCACCCTCGAGGACCTGGTGCCCCGCTGCAAGGTGGACGCGGTGGTGACGCCCAATGAATTGGACGAGCGCGCCGTGGAGGGTCTGCAGAAGCTGGGGCCCTTCGGCCAGGGCAACCCCGAGCCGGTGCTGGTGATGCGCCGCCAGGTGGCCCGCCCCCGCGTGCTGCCGCCCAAGACGGGCTACGGCTCGGCCCACCTCAAGCTGGCCCTGCTGGATGCGCCGGACATGGACGCCATCGGCTTCGGCATGGGCGACAAGCTGTCCGTCGTCGAAGGGCCCGTGGACCTGGCCTTCCAGGTCGGCATGGACACCTTCCGCGGCCAGCGCCGCGTCTCCCTGCGGCTCAAGGACCTGCGTTCCGCCGCGTGAGGTGCCGGCTCAGGAGATGCCCCAGCGCACCCGCCCCGGTGAGAGCAGCGCACCGGCGCGCGCCAGGTCATTGAGCCGGAAGCGCTCCGCCTGCTTCTCGAAGGCGGTGCGGCACCGCTCCGAACAGAAGAAGTAGCGGCGCTTTTTGTACTCGGCCGAGGGGCGGCCCTCGGGCCCTTCGACGTGTCTGCCGCAGACCGGATCCAGATGACGGCTCTGAACGCCCTTCATCACGCTCGCCTCCCACCTCGGAACGGGGCCCTCATACGGCCCATGCGTTCCA
>DASVVJ010000793.1:0-27326 GCA_036389955.1 Myxococcaceae bacterium | reverse complement strand
TACAACCAGGGCACGCACGCGCGCGCGGGCGTGGGGTGCGCCGACTGCCACATGCCCTACCAGCGCGTCGGCGCGATGAAGATCAGCGACCACCACGTGCGCAGCCCGCTGCTCAACATCCAGCGGGCCTGCCAGACGTGCCACCACTTCTCCGAGGAGGAGCTGCGCTCGCGGGTGGAGACGATCCAGGAGCGCACCTTCAACCTGCGCAACCAGGCGATGGACGCGCTGGTGGGGCTCATCAACGACGTGAAGGCGGCGAAAGCGGCGGGCAAGACGGACGCGGAGCTGGCGCCGGTGCACGCGCTGCAGCGGCGCGCGCAGTTCATGTTGGACTTCATCGAGGCGGAGAACTCGATGGGCTTCCACGCCTCGCAGGAGTCCGCGCGCATCCTCGGCGAGTCGGCGAACCTGGCTCGCCAGGGGCAGATTCTCCTGAGGGACCCGACGTTCAAGCCGCAGATCCCTGGTCAGCCGTCTCCTGCGGCGGGGGATGCGCACGCGCCGAAGCCCGCCGGGCCCTGAGCCCAGGGGGGTATCAGAGGTTCGGAGTCGCCGGAGGAGGAGGAGGTGGCGGCGGCATGGGCTGCTGCTGCTGCTGAGGCGGCGGCATGGGCTGCTGCTGAGGCGGCGGCATGGGCTGTTGCTGCTGCGGCGGTGGCATGGGCTGCTGGGGGTATCCCGGCTGCTGGGGGTATCCCGGCTGCTGCATCGGCGCGGCCCGCATCGGGGTCAGCTCGAACGTGCGCTCGGGCTTGTAGCCCATGACCCACAGGTACGGGACGAAGAAGAAGGCCCCACCGATGCACGCGTCGAGCTGGAACTGCTCGTTGCGCGTCATCGCGGTCTCGAAGTCCTCGTACCCTTCCATCTTGAGCTTGAGGCGCGTGGTGGAGCTGATCGTCTTGGTATCCGAGTAGGTATAGGGCGTCTTTCCCACCTTGCTGCCGTCGATATAGAGGGTGGCGCCCTGCGGATCGCTGTTGATGAGCGTGGTGCTGGCGCACCCGGTGGAAAAGGCAACCGCGGTCGTAGCCGCGATGAGACGCGTGGAGCGGGAGTGAAGGGACATGGGACGGCGGGATATGGTGGGGCCTCCGATGTTGTCAATCCTGACCACGCTCTCCACCCTGGCGCTCGCGGTGCCCCCGCCGCCTTTCGGCAATGCCCGCCACCCCGTCACCCGGGAGGTGCGGCAGGTTCCCCACGTGCGGTCCGCACCGCCCGTGGGAGCCGACTTCTTCCAGGTGTCCTTCCTCTTCTACCGGCACGTGGTCACGCCCATCGACGGGCCACGCTGCGCTCACCGGCCCACGTGCTCGGCGTATGCGATGCAGGCGGTGAGGCGGCATGGCGTGGTGGGCTTCTGGCTGGCCTATGACCGGCTGCTGCGGGGAGCCCGTTCCTCATCGGTCCGCCTGCTGCCGGTGGCGCTCGAGCGGGAGCGGATCGTCTATCTGGATCCTCTAGAGGAGAGCACGTTCTGGTTACCCTGACCCTGCTGGCCCTGGTGCTCACGGGGACGCCCGAGGCGGACCCGCAGCTCGGCTTCGCCCGCTCGCTGCTCGCCGAGGGCGACTACTACCGCGCCATTGGCGAGTACAAGCGGTTCCTCTACCTGTACCCGGACTCGCCCGCGGCACAGGAGGCCCAGCTCGCCATCGGCCGTGCCTACGTGTACGGCGGACAGGCCGAGGCGGCGCAGGACCACTTCCTCTCGCTGGCGAAGCTGTCTCCCGAGTGGACGAGCCGGGTGAACCTGGAGCTGGGCTGGGCGCGCTACGTGGAAGGCAGGCCCGAGGCAGCGACGCTCTCGCTCCGGGCCTTCCTGCGCGAGCAGGGCCCACAGCAGGGCCCGGACGTGGATCGCGCGCGCTATCTGCTGGGCTGGGCGCTGCTGAGCGACGGCAACGGAGAGGCCGCCGCGGAGGCCTTCGCCGCGGTCTCTCCCTTTCCCGAGCAGGGGCCGCTCACGCAGGCCGCCCGGAACTGGGGCACGCTGCCGCGCAAGTCTCCCGCGCTGGCGGGAGTGCTGTCCGTGATTCCTGGCGCGGGCCACTTCTATATCGGTGAGCCCGTGGTGGGACTGGGAGCCCTGGCCTGGAACGGGCTCTTCTCCTTCGCGCTCTACGAGTCCATTCGCCGGGATCAGGTGGGCGTCGCGGTGCTCCTGGGAGCGCTCGAGCTGCTCTGGTACTCGGGCACCATCTTCGGCGCCGTCAGCGGAGCGCAGAAGTACAACCGGGACGTGCGGCAGCAGGAACTCGACGCCCTGCGCACGCGGTACTCCGACCGCCCCGAGAGCTGGCCTCCCACCGCTCCCGCCACGCCCTGAGCGGGGCGGCTTACCGGCGTGGCAGCTTGCTCCGGCGAAGCTGGACGAGCTCGGCCACGATGGACACGGCGATCTCCGCGGGCGTGAGCGCGCCGATGGGCAGCCCCATGGGCGAGCGGATGCGGTCCAGCGCCGCGTCCTCGGCTCCCGCCGCCTTCAGCCGCATGCGGAAGCGCTCCGCCTTGCGCCGGCTGCCGATGACACCCAGGTACGCGGAGGGCTTATTCAACAGCGCCTCCACCACCGCCTGGTCCAGCGGGTGGTCATGCGTGGTGACGCAGAAGTAGTCGTGCTCGCTGCCCGTGAGTGCCCGGGCGTGCTCCGAGGGATCCGCCAGCCGCACCTCGCAGCCGGGGAAGCGCTCGGCGGTGGCCCACTCGGGGCGGGCATCCACCACGGTGACGCGGAAGCCCACGCGGTGCGCCAGGGCGGCCAGCTCATGGGCCACATGCCCCGCGCCGAACACGGTGAGCCGAGCGGGCGCTCCGTGCTTCTCGAGGAACACCTTCATCCGCCCGCCGCAGCACATGCCCAGCTCGTGCGTGAGGTGTGTCTCAATGACGCGCGTCTGCTCCGGGGCCTCCAGCAGCGCCCGGGCCGCGTCGATGATCTGCTGCTCGATGGCGCCGCCCCCCACCGTGCCGCGCAGGGAGCCGTCTCCCAGCACCACCATCTTCGAGCCGGGCTTCTGCGGCGTGCTGCCCGCGCTCTCGATGACGGTGGCGAGGACGAACGGCAGGCCCTCGGCGACGAGGGCGGCGATCTCCGCGTAGAGGTCCATCGGCGTTGTAGGTACCAGGGCTCCAACGTACCATGACTGCCATGCTCAAAAATTCCCGAGCGCACAGGCGGCTCGTGGCCCTGGTGCTCTGCCCCGTGCTTCTCTCCTGCAGCGCTGGCCCCCGTGCTCTTCCGAGCGACACTGGCGGATCCTCGGGCCCCACGGGGCCACGGGATCTTGCCCGCTTCGTGCTTGTCATCCGAGAGGCTCCCGAGGGCCACCCCGTTCATGAGTGGCGGCCCGTGAGCAGCTTCGATGTCTCGGAATTCCTGTCCCAAAAGCCGTTCGCGGAGAAGGGTGAACGGACAGCGAGGGCAGGAACTTCTGGAGAAGTTCGACTCGCTGCCTTCCATCGCGATTGCGAGGAGGAGGAGGCCACGTGCCGGAGAAACTGCATGAACAGTTTCAAGGGCCGCGCCTGGTCCCACGTTAGGACGCCAGACGCCAAGGAGAGGGAGTGCGTCAGGAGGTGTCTGCAACCCTATACGGATTGCTGCCGCCTGCGTGAGCTTGAAAGCAAGGAGTTCCGGTCCATCCATGAAGGGCTTGATTGGTTGAAGCGCTACCGCACGGAAATTCTGGTGGGAACGTCCGTTGTCATTGCTGGAGTTGTTTTTGTCGTCGTGGTGGCTGGGACGGGAGGTGCGGCGCTGATCCTTGTTCCCGCAGTGATGGTGGCTTCCCCTCAACTCTCGCGTGAGCAGCACCTGGCGGAGGCGCGGCCGTGATCGAGTATGAGACGTGGTCGGCCGCGCAGCAGGTGATTGGCAGAAGGTGGGAAGAGGGGCAGCCAGCTGAAAAAGAGCGGATTCTGGGGCTGGCTCGGGACGCCTTGTTCTTTGTTACGGGGACTGGACAGGAGCGCGAGTTTGAGGGCTTCCTCGCGTCCAGTCACGCGGGCCTCCCTGCGCCAGGCGCCAATCCCGTGGAGGAACTCATCGGAAAGACGGAGGCTTTCTTCAAGGAGTTGTTGGTGAGCGCCGAGGCTGGGCCTCAAGATGAGCAGAAACCGATTCAGTTCATCATCGACGTGCTTCATTTCATCGTGCTGAGCCACCAGTGCGCTGTCTTCGGCCAATACCTGGAGTACTGCGAGGCCGAAGGTCCTCTCCTGGTGGTGGAGTCATTCGAGACACTCGAAGAGGCAAAAGCATGGTTGCATGCTCTCCCCAGGCCCCCTTACTTCGCCCCCATTCTCGTCGCGGACATGTATTATGGTGCCTACTATGACCCGCAGGGAGACCGCCGGTGGCTTGGTAACCGGCGCTCCCTCCAGTACTGGGCCGATGAACTGCAGTTGAACGAGACAACCGCTGCGTTCGCCACCCGTGAGGAGGCTGACGGTTGGCTGGCACTTCAGCCAGAGTCGGCGAAGCTGGGGAAGGTGATGATCGGTGGAGTCCCTCACCTCGCGGTCTACCATTTCAAGCTCGGCCGCAGGGTGTTCTACCCCCTGGCCACGGTTGCGTGAGACGGAGCCACAGGTGAGTTGGAACGACGGCCTCGCGTCCGTGGGTGCGTGGGCAGTGGCTGGAGCGGGTGGCTATGTGCCGGAGTGCCCCGGTGCTACGCTGGTGACTCAGGAGGTCACCCTTTGCGCTTCCAACCCACTGTGGGCGCTCTCACCCTGTTGACGCTGCTGCTGATGCCTCGGGCCGCCGCGTGGGCCCAGCCTCAGCTGCTACCTGCGCGGAGCGCCACGGTGGCCGGGAGCCAGGCGGAGCCCGCGCCAGAGATCCACGCGCTGCTGGGCGTGACGACCGTCATTCTCTTCGACGCCGACATCGTCCCAGCCTCGGTTCAGGTGGATCCCACACGCATCAGGATCTTGGATGTGGGCGTCCGGTCGATCCTCTTCGTTCCTCTGCTGGAGCTGGGCTCGAACGAGCGCCTGGGGCTTGGCGTGCGGTACGCGGATGGGGCGTCGCCCGGGGAGGCCCGCTTCGCGATCGTGTCCCGGCCGCCCACGGTGGATACGGTCCTGTCCGTGCTCCGGCGGCCGCAGCCCCTGGCGGAGTGCCAGGCGGAGCTGGCTCAGGCCCGGCTGAAGACCGGGAACACTGAAGCGCCCCTTTGGAGCGTCGTGAACCGGCTGGCCGGGGGGAGCGTGGAGAAAGGCGTGATCGCCACAAAAAGAAGTGCCGAACTCCAAATCGACCGGCTCGACAGTCACGCTTACCGGTTCAAGACAGGGCTGCTCATCACGATTCGGGTACGCTCGCGACCGGACCAGCCGTCCTGGGTGCCGGTGCGTGCCACGCTGAAGAGCCAAAAAGCCAGCACACCGGCGCTGGACGCCCCCCTGACCGTGAGGAAGGTGGATGCGGCGCCAGCAGGCGGCTTCGAGGTCGCAGTGGAGGCTGGGCTTCCCCTGCCCGTTGGCGAGAGGTACACGCTCGAGCTGCGGGGGGCCGGCGGCCAGACAGCGGTCCTGGAGTTGAGGTTTGACCCCAGCAGTCCAAAGGAGGTGGCTCGGTGATAACGCGAGGCCCTGGCGCGGGCGACCTGGCTCCGGGCCAGTGGATCGAGGGCTGGCGCGTCATCGAGAAGCTTGGGGCTGGCAGCTTCGGCCAGGTGTACCGGGTGGAGAAGGAGGGGCTCTTCTTCGCGTTGAAGCTCATCGTGCGCCAGGCGGCTGACCCAGCCGAGCAGTCGCGCGTGGAGGGGCGGACGCAGCGCGAGCTGGAGTGTCTGCTGGCCCTGCGCCACCCGAACATCTCCCGCGTGTGGAGCCACGGCAGGTGGCCTCACCCGACCCAGGGGCAGGTCTACCTGGTGCTCGACTATGTGGATGGCTTCAACGTGGCGCAGTGGAAGGAGCGCTGCGCTCCCACGCCTCATGAAGCCGTGGTGCTGTTCGCGACGCTGGCCCGGGCCCTGGCGTACATGCACAAGCGCGGCGTCAAGCACCGCGATCTGAAGCCAGCCAACATCATGGTGAGCCGCCGGGACAGGCAGCCCGTGCTGGTGGATTACGGCGCGGCGGACAGGGTGGGCTCCGAGACGTTGACCGCCGAGCGATTGCCACCCGGCACGCCCCGGCACACCTCGCCCGAGGCCCTGCGCTTCGAGCGGGAGCACCGCAAGGAGCCTCACGCGCGTTACGAGTACCAGATCGCCGACGAAATCTTCGCGTTCGGCGTCACGCTGTATGACGTGCTGACAGTGGCGCGGCTGGACAGCGCGCCCCAGTACCTGCCCGTCTCCAGCGAGGTGCTCGAGCCCCAGCGGGCGCACCGGGTGAACCCCCGGGTGCCCGTGGCGCTCAGCGAGCTGGTGGCTGAGCTCCTTAGCCGGGACCCGAAGCAGCGGCCGGTGGACTTCGAGGTGGTATACCGCAAGCTGATGGAGCTCGCGCCGCTTCAAGGTGGAGAATGGCACGGCCAGCCCATTGACCCGCCGACATCGCCCGCCGCGGCCTCCACCCCCGCCAGCGTGGCGGCCCCCGCACGGGAGCGGTGGGGTGACAGGTTGAGGCGCCTGGGCCAGCGCGTGGCTTCCCCGTGGAGAGCCAGAAGAGGCGCCTGGAGAGCGGCGGCTGGCGCCGCGTTGGCGCTGGTGATGGGGCTCAGCCTGGTGCTGGCCGGACGCAGCGCCGAGCCAGAACGCGGAGCCGCCGCGCGTGAGGCCGCACCCCCGGGAGAAGTCAGGGCAGAGCCCCCCGCGCCCCTCGGCGAGACGGCCACGTGGGCAACACCCTGGCTGGACGATGATGACGCCCTGGCACCGTTGAAGTCTCAGCCTCCTGTTCCCCTCGCTCCCACAAAGAAGGACCGCTCCGTGAAGCAAGACACGCCTGTCAAAGTGAATGCCCCGGCCCTCTGTTCTCAGAAGACACCGCCACCGGCGAGCCAGCCCGAGCGGTTGCGGCAGTGGTGCCGTTGCGCGGGCTTCGCGCTTGCGTTCGTCAGCGCCTGCGCGGGGACACAGGTCAGGCCCCTCCAACCCCCTCCCGAGAACTGCCCCAAGGAAGCATTGGCCGCGATGAAGCGCTTGGGGCTGGAGAAGGAGGACAGGCTCGGGATCACGCTGGACAGCAGCCGGCCCAACGAGGAATCCGCTGCCTTCAAGAGCGGGCCCATCATCAGCGTGGTCACCGATCCGAGATCGCCCGTGCCTGTCGGGACGCTGCTCTTCGGCGAGGTATGGGCGGGGCCGCTGCGAAGCCCTCACACTGGATCGGACGAGTACCCTTTGTGGGTCATTCGGTACAACCGACTGCAGTTACCCGGCAAGGAAGCCGTACCGGCCTGCCTGGCCACTGGCGACGTCAACTACCTTGAGTATCAAGAGGGCTCGCAGCCGGGAAACTTTGTGTACGACAATGTGGGCATGGTTGCTTACGTGGTGGACCACTGGATCTGAGGGCCTCCTGTAAAGCCTCGTTACACGAGGGGCACCGGCCTTTTCCTCCGAGGAAGACAACCTGGGAGGTTCTTTACTCACGGCCCACGCCCCAGGTAGGGTGCCCCATGTGGACAGCGCTCCGCCGCTGCCCCAGGAGGCACATATGGCGATTTCACAAGGTTCCAAGGAGCCGGTGATTCTCTTCACCCACGGGGACACCGCCTACGAGTACCTGGCTGGGCGGGGGGTGGGTCCGAACGGCGAGTCCCTGGTGGAGGCGCGCAGGCGCACGGGCGATGCCATCGGCGAGAAGGTGCTTTTGAAGAGCTGGCCCACCCAGGACGCGACGCAGTCCGGCCGCAGGATCCGGGCCCGCCTGGTGGAAGAGGCCAGGCTGGGCACGTACCTTCGGCACCCGGCCATCTTGCGCGTGGAGGGGCCGTACGAGGCCCATGACACCCTCTATACGGTGGTCGAGTACGCCCCCGGGCTCAACCTCACGGACCTGGTGACGCTCTCGCAAGAGCGGGGGCAGTACCCCTCGGAGGCCTTCACGCTTTACCTGGGAGCCACCCTTGCGTCGGCGCTGGGGCACGCCCATACGCGGGTGGACGAGCACGGCCAGCCCCTGAAGATCGTGCACCGCAACCTGCACCCAAGCACCATCCGGCTCACGTGGGAAGGCGCGGTGAAGCTCGGTGACTTTGGAATGGCGCACTCGTTGATGTCAGGCCGGCTGCGGACCACGCACCTGGGTCCGCGCCTGCCCGCCTTCTACACCGCCCCCGAGGTGCTGCTGGGAGCACCCGTGGACGTGCAGGCCGAGCTGTTCGCGCTGGGGCTGGTGCTGCTGGAGGTCTGTACGGGGCGGTGCCCGCTCGACGCGCCGGACAGGGCGCCCAGCGAGGTGGAGGCGCTGCTGTCCAAGAAGAACCAGCGGCGGATCAGGCGCCGCGTTCGCATGCTCCTGAAGGCGGGGTTGGATGAGCGCGTGGAAACGGCCACCTGGGGCGCCGCCACCTTCGATAGCGCCGCCGTGGAGCAGGCCGTTGAAGGACTCTCCGAGCCCCTGAAAGCCATTTTCCGCTCCCTGTTACAGGGCAAACCCGCGCTCCGGCCGTGGACGGCGGCGGCCGTGGAGAAGACCCTGCTCGCGGCGTTGGCGGAGCGGGGCTCCTATGGCGCGCGGGAGGCGCTCGCGGAAATGGAGCGCATCATGAGCGATGCGGGTGCCGCGCTGGTCCAACACGGCACCAGCGGGAGCACCCGGCAGATGCTCCGCTCTCCGGAAGAAGTCGCCACACGCTAGCCGAAGAAGACCTGAGCCACCTTGAAGAACTCCTCGGGCACGCGCTTGAGCTCCTTGGTGGCCACGGCGAGATCCTCGCTGATGATCTCGTTGCCGCGCAGCGCCGCCATCTTCCCGAACTCGCCGCGCGCCACCATGTCGCACGCGTGGACGCCAAAGCGCGTGGCCAGCACCCGGTCATGCGCCGTGGGCACGCCGCCGCGCTGAATGTGGCCCAGCACCGACACGCGTGTCTCGAAGCCCGTGCGCCGCTCAATCTCATGCGCCACGATGCTGCCCACGCCGCCCAGGCGGGGCCGGCCCGCCTCGTCCAGCGCGCCCGAGGTGATGAGCTGCTCGCCTTGATCCGGCGACGTCTTCACCTTCGTCCCCTCGGCCACCACCACGATGGAGAAGCTGCGGCCCGAGGCGTGCCGGCGCTGGATGTGCTCGGCCACCTTCACCAGGTCCGCCGGAATCTCCGGCACCAGGATGACGTCCGCGCCGCCAGCGATGCCCGCGTAGGTGGCGATCCACCCCACGTGCCGTCCCATCACCTCGCAGACGATGACGCGCTTGTGGGACTCGGCCGTGGAGTGCAGCCGGTCGACCGCGTCGGTGGCGATGGTCACCGCCGTGTCGAAGCCGAACGTGAAGTCCGTGCCGTTCAAGTCGTTGTCGATCGTCTTCGGCACGCCGACGATGCGCAGGCCTTCCTGGGACATGCGCGTGGCGGCCGACAGCGTGCCCTCGCCGCCAATGGCGATGATGGCGTGGATGCCGTTGCGCTCCACGGCGCGCTTGACCTTCTCCAGGCCGCCTTCGACCTTGAAGGGGTTGACGCGCGAGGTACCCAGGATGGTGCCGCCGCGGTGGAGGATGCCGGAGGTGGTCTCCCGCGTGAGGCGGAAGTGGTTGTCCTCGAGCAGGCCCTTCCACCCGTCCTTCAGGCCCATCATCTCGAAGCCGTGCTCACTGGCACGGCGTACTACGGCGCGGATGACCGCATTGAGGCCGGGGCAATCACCCCCGCCGGTGAGAACAGCGACTTTCATAGAAGGTGTCTTCTAACCCGTTCGTAAACGACGGAATAAAGAATCCGAGTAACTGACAGGGCGCGTCACGGAATTCCGGACTCATCCGAACAGCGGGGGGCGGCGGGAGGCCCACGGGCGGGCGCTCTCAAGCTGAGCGGCCAGCCGGAAGAGCGTGGCCTCGTCTCCGAAGCGGCCCACGAACTGGATGCCCACCGGCAGGCCCTCCGGAGTCCAATGGAAGGGCACCGACATGGCGGGGTTGCCCGTCACGTTGGCCAGGGGGGTGAAGGGGGTGAAGGCCGCGGCCCGGAACAGGGGCATCATGGGCTCGTCTGGCGGGGCGTCGAAGGTGCCCAGCGGCACGGGGGGCTCGGCGAGCACGGGCAGCAGCCAGGCGTCCACCTCCTGGAACTTGGTGGCGAAGGCGCGGGCGTAACCCTGCATCGCGTCATGAGCCATCAGGTACTGGGAGACGTTCTGCTGGCGGCCCATCTCGTAGAGCGCCCAGGTGAGCGGCTCGAAGGAGGCCGGGGTGGGCTCGCGCCCCATCAGCCCCGCCAGCTTGTCGATGGCGAGCACCGTGCCGCTGGTCCAGAGGGTCATGAAGGTCTGCGCCAACATCTCCTCGTTGGGCACCTCGAGGCTGGCCTCCTCCACGGTGTGGCCCAGGTCCTTGAGGAGCTGAATGGCGTCCGCGATGGCCTTGAGGCACTCGGGGTGCACCTCCACGCCGGTGTTGGTGCGCGTGGTGTAGGCGATGCGCAGCTTGCCTGGTGGCGTGGCCACCTCCTGCACATAGGGGCGGGCCTTGGGCGGGGCCGCGTAGGGCGCACCCACGTCGGGCCCGTCGCTGGCGTCCATCAAGGCGGCGCTGTCGCGCACCGAGCGGGAGAGGGCGTGCTCGGTGACGAGGCCGTGCATGAGGTCACCGATGTCGGGCCCCATGGGGAGCCGGCCGCGCGAGGGCTTCATGCCGAAGACGCCGCAGCAGGAGGCGGGGATGCGGATGGAGCCGCCGCCGTCACCACCGTGCGCGATGGGCACCATGCCACTGGCCACCGCCGCCGCCGAGCCGCCGCTGGAGCCGCCGGTGGTGTGCTCGGTGTTCCACGGGTTGCGGGTGGGGCCGAAGAGCACGGGCTCGGTGGTGGGGACGATGCCGAGCTCGGGGGTGTTCGTTTTGCCGAGGATGACGAGGCCAGCGCGCTTGTAGCGTTGGACGAGCTCGCTGTCGTGGGGCACCACCAGGTCCGCGAAGAAGCGCGAGCCCGAGGCCAGGCCCTTGCCCGCGTAGGCGGAGATGAGGTCCTTGATGAGGAAGGGAACGCCGGTGAAGGGGCCCTGGGGCAAGGGGCCGCGGGCCTGCTCGCGGGCCTCGTCGAACCAATGGGCGATGACGGCGTTGAGCTTGGGGTTGAGCCGTTCGATGCGGGCAATGGCCGCATCCACCAACTCGATGGGTTTGACTTCCTTGCGGCGGACGAGATCCGCCTGAGCGGTAGCGTCAAGAGAAGCAAAGGAGTCCATAGGTAGGGCGGCACTCTACTCTGAACACTCTTCCATACCGGAAGGGTTCTTCCCCCATCGGGGCGGTTCTCGTCATATAGAGGCGCCAACCCTCTCCGTCGCCAGTACGGGCCAACCCAGTGCATCCATTGAACGTCCGCATCTTCGCCTCGGAGCAGGAGGCGGCCGCCGCATGCGCGGCCCATATCGCCGCCGCCGTCCGCGCCAAGCCTGACCTCGTCCTGGGGCTGCCCACGGGCCGCTCGCCGCTCAACGTGTACCGGGAGCTGGTGGGGCTGCACAAGCGGGGGGAGCTGGACCTGTCGCGCGCCACCACGTTCAACCTGGACGAGTTCCTGGGGGTGCCGCCGGAGGACTCGGGCAGCTTCCGCGCCTATATGGAACGGCACCTGTTCGAGCACGTGAACCTGGCGCCCGAGCGCATTCACTTCCTGGACGGCTGCGCGCCGGACGCGGAGGCGGAGTGTGAGCGCTACGACCGGGAGATTGCCAAGGCGGGCGGGCTGGAGCTGCTGCTGATGGGCGTGGGGCCCAATGGCCATGTGGCCTTCAACGAGCCCGGAGAGGGGTTGATGGCGAAGAGCCACCGGGGGTTGTTGTCGCGCGAGACGCGGCTGAGCCAGGCGCCGCTGTTCGGGGATGAGGCCGCGCGGGTGCCGATGGCGTCATTGACGATGGGCATGGCGCCCATTGTTCAGGCGCGGGAGGTGCTGCTGCTGGCCTTCGGAGCGAGCAAGGCCGCGGCGGTGACGGCGATGGTGCATGGCCCGGTGACTCCGCGGTGCCCGGCGTCCTTCCTCCAGCTTCACCCCAACGTGCACGTGTGGCTGGACCCGGCCGCCGCCAGCGGCCTCGCGAGCCGGTGAGGGGCGTCAGGACTGGCGCAGCGCTGCTTCCAGCCGGTCAGCGACCTCAAACCATGCCGCGCGCTTGAGCCTCTTCACGTCCGGGTCTCTCAGCATGGCGAGCTGAATGTCCGTCATGCGCGGGTCGCTCTCGCCGCTGAGTGCGAGCTCGTACCAGAGGGCCCACTCCCTGGGGTGCCGCGAGCCCCAGTGCTCGACATACTCCGCCATGATGGCGCCTGAGATGGCGCCTACAAGCTCCGCGGCGCACAACTGCGCACCTTCCATGTGCAGGCTTGCCCTCCAGAGAGACTCCACCGCGCTGGTGAAGCTATTGGCTCCGGGACCCGGGAAATCATCCTCGGCTTCGGGCCAGACGCGCTCTGCACCGGGTGCGTCTTCAGCATCGATGGATTCGATGAATTCGCGAGGCCAGCGCACACCTGGCTGATGCCGCTCGAAGAGGGGCAGCCGGCGCATGACGTGGTCGCGAGTCATCAACACCGCGCAACGAGCCGGGAGCCGAAGCAGTAGCTTCTCCAAGGCGGTTCTACAGCCATTCCAGTCCTGTTTCTCGGCTGCCAGCCGCAAAGCCTGAAGCGATTCTTCGACAGGTGAAGGCTCTGTCATGCGCTGGAGTCGGGCCTACCAGACAATTCGGCACTTCGTCCATTGGAGAGGGCCCTGCGTGGTCTCGACGCAACACGGGCAGCAGGTGATGGAGCCGGCCCTCTCCCCATTCATGCGGACATTGAAATGCTGGCCGAGGCCAGGACAAGGACCTCCTCGTGTATCCTCCGGCTTATGCAGTGTCAGGCTCTTCTCCTCGAGCCGCTGCTTCATTGCCTCGAACGCCTGACGGGCGCTGTGGAAGGTGTACTCCTCGGGCAGTTGTTGGCACACCGGATGGCCGGGCAGCTCTGTCCAGCAACTGCGCCGTTCGGCTTGGGGCTCGTCAGGGCGCGGTTCCTTCGGGAGGAGAGGTGGCAGAGGGCGCTGGGGGGCCGAGGACTGCCGCTGCTTTTGTTCGGCGAGGCGCTCGCGCAGCCGCTCCTCCGCGGTCTGCGTGACCAGCCCTGCGGCGATCGCTTGAACCAGCAGCGCTTCGGCCTGCTCGAGTTCGCCCCGGGTGATCAGCACCTGAATGCGAAGCGTGGCGGAGTCGCCGCAGTGAGAACGGGCGCCCTGGTCATCTTCCCAGCACCAGGGCTTCGTCTCAGATGAAGCGCGGGAGGCATGCCCGCACCCAGCGGCCACCAGGAGCAACTGGCCCCAGCACAGCCACCTGCTTGCTCCGCCTATGCGCACCGGCTCAGTACGGATTGCTGTGCGTCGTGTAGCCCGTGGACACGTTCAGCATCTTCGCCTCGCGCACCCGGCGCAGCAGCTTGACGAACTCCGCGCGGTCGTCCATGCCCTCCACCGCGCCCTCGGCCAGGTCCTCGGCCACCGCCAGGCTCCAGTCGCTGGCCTGCGGCGCCCCGCGCAGCATGTCCGCCGTGCCCGCCACCGCCGTGGCAAACCGCATGTCCGCCGAAGCATTCGTCAGCTTCGCGTGCAGCTGCTCGCGCGGGAACGCGAAGCTCTGCTCCGCCGCCTCGCTGCCGCTGGGCGTCTTGGCCCGCACCCGCACCGTGGCCACCTTCGTGCCCTCGCCCGTCAGCTCCACCTCGTACAGCGCCGTCACCGTGTGGCCCGCGCCAATCTCGCCCGCGTCCACCTTGTCGTTGCGGAAGTCCTGGTCCGCGATCGCCCGGTTCTCGTACCCCAGCAGCCGGTAGCCCCGCACCGCCGCCTTGTCGAACTCCACCTGCACCTTCACGTCCTTGGCGATCACCTCCAGCGTGCCCCCGAGCTGCTCCTGGAACACCCGGCGCGCCTCCTTGTCGCTGTCGATGTAGTACGAGTTGCCATTGCCCTTGTTGGCCAGCCGCTCCATCAGGTCATCCCGGTAGTTGCCCATGCCAAAGCCAATGGTCGACAGCGTCACGCCCTCCTGCACGTAGCCGCGGATGCTCTCCAGCATCGCGTCCGCCGTCTGGAACTGGCCCAGGTTGGTGTCTCCGTCGGTGAGCACGATGACGCGCGCCACCGTCTTCGGGCCCGCGTTCTTCACCGCGTGCTGGTAGGCGATCTTCAGGCCGTCACCCATCGCCGTGCCGCCGCCCGAGGTGAGCGCGTCGATCGCGTCGAAGAGCTTCTGGCGCTCGGAGGCCTTGGTGGGCGGCAGCACGTCGCGCACGCTGCCCGCGTAGGTGACGAGCGCCACCGTATCGTCCTCGTTGAGCCCGTCCACCATCAGCTTCATCGCCCGCTGCGCCAGCGGCAGCTTGTCCGGCTGGCCCATGGAGCCGCTGGTGTCCGCCAGGAACACCAGGTGCGTGGGCTTGCGCTGGCTCTTGCCAATCTTCCGGCCCTGCAGCCCCACCTTGATCAGGTGCCGGCCCTGGGTGAAGGGCGAGGGCGCGCCCTCCAAATCCACCCGGAAGTCACCCTCGGTGGGCGCGGGCAGCCGGTAGCGGAAGTAGTTCACCCACTCCTCCACGCGCACCGAGTCCCGGGGAGGCAGCGAGCCCCCCTTCACATAGTTCCGGAACAGGGCATAGGAGGCCGTGTCCACGTCCACCGCGAAGGTGGACAGGTTGTCCTCGGAGGTGAGGGTGAAGGGGTTGGGCCGCTGGGCCGCGTGGGTGTTGCCGGTGGGCAGCGGCTCGGAGGGGAGCGTCGCCCTGGCCGCCACGGGCGAAGGAGGAGGCGGCGGCGCGGCAGCGTAAGAGGGCGAGGGGGCCCCCGTGTCATAGGCGTTGTTCGCCCCGAAGCTCTTCATCGTCTTCTTCTGGAGCGATGAGGCCGATGCCACGTTCTCGTGCCGCATCATGGCCGAGTCCTCGCCGGCCAGGGCCGCCGCGCTCGCGCCGGACAGCTTGCGGAAGTTGTCACCGAACAAGGTGTAGGCGGCCGCCAGGGCGAACACCACCAGGCCAGCGATGGTGGCGGCCTTGGTGAGACCGCCGGATGAACTTCCAGAACCCTTCTTCATGGGGAGACCTCGGAGAACGCAGCGTGAGCGCGAGCATGAATGGCACAAGCCCGCGATGCCTCGCGTCCGTCATTCGCCCGAGGTCGGTCATCGGGAGGATGCTGGCTCGGGCTCCCCATCATGGCCTGACGGTGCGTGCCGCGTCACACGCACACCCCGTGCTCACCGGGACGCCGTGGACACCGGGCGGCGTGACGCACCGCGCGAGGCCGGTTTCTCCGGCAGGGCCGCGGCCCGGACCACCACCGGATTCGGAGCGGGCCGGGCGGCGGGAGGCCGCAGGCTGGCGTAGGCGTTCATCACCTTCACCACGTAGAACTCCGTCTCGCCGTTGCGCGGCACCTGGCCCTCCACCGCGCCCGGGCCCGCGTTGTAGGCCGCCAGCGCCAGGCGCACGTCCCCGAAGCGTGAGAGCTGCTCGGCCAGGTAGCGCCCGCTGGCGTTGATGGCCGCTTCGGGCGCGAACGGATCCGCCACCCCCAGCATCCGCGCGGTGCCCGGCATGAGCTGGCCCGGCCCCATGGCTCCCGCGGGGGAGATGCGGTGCACCCGCGCCTCGGACTCCACCTGGACGAGCGCCTGGAGCAGGCCCGAGGGCAGCCGGTGCTTCCGCTCGGCTTGCGCGATGAGCGGCTCGAGCGGCTCGTGGCCACTGAGCAGACACGTGGGCCGGTGCCGGGCATACGCGCCCAGCGCCTGGGCCTTCTGCTCCAGGAAGGAGAGCGACAGCGGAGACACGTGCGTGCCGCCGAAGAAGGCCACCGCCAGGTTGAGCAGCACCAGCGGCGTGAGGACGCACAGCCCCAGCCACGCCCAGCCCGGCAATCTCAGCCCCACCCTGACCCGCTTGCGCGCCACAGCCCACGTTTAAGGGCGAGTGCGCTTCCCGTCCATCTTCCGGCCCGCTGCCAGCTGCACTTCCCGGGGCAGCCGCAGCCCATCCAACACCAGCGTGGTGAGCGCATCCGGCAGCTCCAGCGGGTTGCCGATGTCCTCCTCGCTGAGCACCGCCAGCAAGAGCCGCTCCACCGCGCCCACCACCGCGAGCCCGCTCACCGCCGGGCGGATGGGGCGCAAAAGCCCATGGGTGTGCGACTTCTCGGTGATGTCCACCGCGTGACGGGACACCAGCCGCGCCAGCTCCACGACTTTGACGCGCGCACCCACCGCGGGTCCCCGGCACTCCTGCAGGTACAGCCGCACCACGGCCGGGTACTGCAGCAGCGCGCTGGCGATGATGGCCGCCAGCGCCCGGTACGCGTCGAACATGGCCTCCACTTCGCGCGCCTCGGACAGCGCCCGGCCACACGTCTCCAGCCCGGTGAGCAGCTCGCGCCGCACGGGGTCCAGCAGCGTGTCCACCAGCGCCGTTTGATCCTCGAAGTACCGGTAGAACGTGCCTTTGGCGACACCGGCCGCCTGGGTGATGTCGTCCACGGTGACACCCTGCAGGCCCCGCTCGACGAACAGGCGCAGGCCCGCCTCGCACAGCACCTTCATCCGCTCGCGGCGGTTCGTGTCCCTGAGTCCACCCCGGGGACCTGGCCGACGCGAAACCGAGGCAGCGGGTGGGGTGGGAGCAGACGGACGGTGCGGGTTTCGTTGCGGACTCATTGGTTGCGGTTTACTAAAAAAGTGACCAAATAGTCATTATTTGATGGCCGCCGCTGGAGGAGCCGGGCGCGCCGCCGGGAGAGAACCATGATCGGCATTCCGCTGGGCCTGCTGTACAGCAACTTCGGCGAGTGGTTGCTGCACCGCTACGTGCTGCATGGCCTGGGGAAGAACCGGAACAGTTTCTGGAGCTTCCACTGGCACGAGCACCACAACAAGTCGCGGCGCAACGAGATGGTGGACGACCAGTACACCTCGTCGTGGTGGGCGTGGTCTCCCAAGACGAAGGAGGTGATCGGCCTGGCGGCGATCGTGGTGGGGCATATTCCCCTGTTCTCCATCGCGCCGTTCTTCACGGCGACCGTCTGGTTCTGCACGGCCCGCTACTACCAGATTCACCGCAAGGCTCACCTGGACCCGCACTGGGCAAGGGAGCACGTGCCCTGGCACTACGACCACCACATGGGCAAGGACCAGAACTCGAACTGGTGTGTGACGCACCCGTTCTTCGACCTGGTGATGGGCACGCGCAAGGAATACGTGGGCGTGCAGCCGAGCGCTCCGGCCGTCGCCACGGTGCCTGTGCAGGAGCGGGTCAACGAGCAGGCCCGCGTCGCCACGCACGTGGGGTAGCTCCGGGTTTCGCTCGGCTGTGTGCCTGCTCTCCGGGCTGACAGGGGAGCTGGGACGAAAAGAGGGCGCCTGGGGGGCTGGCTGGGGAGTTGCGGTGCATAGCTTTGGCGCACATGTGTGCGTAAGGCCGGTCACGCCGCACCAGGAGGCCCCGCGATGAAGAAGCTGGCACAGACGAACCCGGAGAAGCTCGTGGATCTGCTTCACGAGCGGCTCACCTTCGAGCGGACGAGCGTGAAGCTGTACGACCGGATCCTCACGCAGATGCGGGCCTCGCAGGATCCGCAGATCCACAAGATGCTGGACATCATGCAGGGCTACCGGGACGAGGAGGCCGAGCACCAGGCGTGGCTGGAGGAGCAGATCCAGGCGCTGGGCGGCGACGTGAACGGCGAGTCGGAGATGTCGCGGCTGGTGGCGGAGGAGTCGCGCGGCATCGAGCAGATCATCCTGCGGGAGGACGTGGCGCTGCAGCACCTGTTCCACGCGCTGATGGCGGCGGAGCTGGTGGACAACGCGGGGTGGGACCTGCTGGCGGCGCTGGCCGAAGAGGCGGACGACGACGACGCGCTGGACTGCTTCGCGCTGCGCCAGGCGGAGGAGGAGGACCACCTGGAGTACCTGCGCGAGACGATGTCGCGCTACGCGGAGAGCCAGGTGCTCGGCGGACGGCTGCAGCTGCCCACCGAGCCGTAGCCCACGGTGACGTGCGTTAGAAGAGCACGTCGAAGAAGTCAGCCTTGAGCGACAGGCCCGCGCACACGCGCAGGTCCGCCGTCCACTGGCGCGTGGGGAGCACGCCGCTGGCCTCCATCGTCAGCTCGAGCTCCTCCTGGCGCAGCACCTTCTGCAGGTCCAGCACGCCGCTGCCGGTGGCGGAGAGTTTCTGCGGATTGGGATTCGAGGAGGAGCGCCGGTACTCGAGCAGCGTGGTGCCCGGGTCCTGCTCGTCCAGGCGCAGGGACAGGGTGGCGCGCTCGATGCCGCTCAGGTCCGGGTTGCCGCCGGTGGGCGTCAGCTCGAAGAGCTTCATGGTCAGAAAGGCCTCGGTGTCACCGGTGGGAATGGTGGCGGTGAGGTCCTTCACCGGGAAGTTGAAGGTCTGCGAGACGGTGCCGGGAATGGCGATGGCGGCCGGGAAGGACAGGTCTTGTTGCGTCTTGCAGAGCTCTTCGGTCTTCGCCTCGACGAAGAAGAAGGACTCGCAGCCGGTGAGCAGCGGCACGGTCAGCAGCAGGATGCGGAAGGAAGGGCTCATGGGGAGGCTCGATCAGAAGAAGTAGAAGAGGAAGCCCAGCTTCACTGACGGGCTGGTGAAGCGGATGGTCAGCGGCGTGGAGGTGAGGTCCGGGTCGCCGGTGACGTCGCGCAGCAGCGCCTCCGCGTCGTTGATGACCAGCCTTCCGGAGGCGAAGCCCACCCGCAGGTAGAAGTTGAAGCGCTCTGGCTTGCCGATCTCCAGGCCCACGCTGGCGCCCGCGTAGTTGAAGCCAACGTCCTCGATCTTCACGTCGGTCTGCAGGGGAATGCCGCCCAGCCGGTCGACGATGTCGTTGTAGCTGGTGTCGAAGTAGTGGCCGAAGTCGGCGTTGAGCGACGGGGCGATGAAGGTGGACAGGGGCACCAGGCTGATGCCGCCGCGCACGCCCAGGCTGAGGGTGTTCGTCGTGATGCCGGCGTTGATCCGCAGCCACTCGATGGGCCGCACCACCGCCGAGACGCCCACGCCGTCGGGCGCGCCTACGTCCAGCATCGCGCCGATGCGCACCTTGCCCGATGTGTCTTCAGCGGAGGATTCGGAGTCCTCCGCCAGGGCCGGAGCGCCGGTGCCCAGCGCGAGCACGCAGGCCAGCGCGGCGCCCTGGCGGGAGAGAGGGGTGGCTAAACGTCTGATCATCAAGAGGGCCATCCATGAAAGGGAAGGGCCCATCATTCGCGGAGGCTGGCGGAAAGAGAAGCCACTGTGAGACGGGGGTGTAGTCCCTACTTTTGTCCACTCCCCGTGTCAGACCGGCGACGGTTGATCGCCCTGGCGATCAGGTTCCCGGGGACAGGCGGTGGATCAACCTTGCCAGCCACGTTGTTTGACGCGGGGCCTGGGGTGGGGCCTGCGCCGATCTGAAGAGAGGGGCAGGATGATCGACGAGGTCGACCAGCGCCTGAAGGCATGGGTAGGCCACGTGATCGGGGACACTCCGCTCTCACTCGCGGTGCCCGTGCGAGGCTCGCGGGAGCCGGGGGTGAGCCTCTACCTGCTGGAGCTGGGAGCGATGCCGCCCGCGCGCACGGGCCGCCGGGTGCCGCTGCAGTTCTCCGTCTGCTACCTGATCACCGTGGGCGCCGAGACGCCCGAGCGGGCGCACCGCCTGCTGAGCGAGCTCATCTTCGCCGCGCTGGAGACGCCTGAGTTCGAGGTGGAGCTGGCGCCGGTGCCGCTGGAGCTGTGGACCGCGCTGGGCGTGCCGCCTCAGCCCGCCTTCCGGCTGCGCATGCCGGTGCGGCGTGAGCGGGCCGAGCCGAACATCGCGCGGGTGCGGGGCCCGCTGGTGTTGCAGAGCAGTCCGTCCGAGGCGCTGCTGGGCTGCGTGGTGGGGCCGGGAGATGTGCCCATTCCGGGCGCCGTGGTGGAGCTGCCGACGCTGAACCTCAGCACCCGGACGGACTCGCGCGGCTACTTCCGCTTCCCGTTCCTTCCGCCCCTCCAGACGCTGGGAGCGCTGGAGGTGCGGGCCAAGGGCGAAGTGCTGCGCGTGGGAGCGGAGACGCTGGCTCCCTCCGAAGGGCCGTTGGTGATCCGTCTGCCGTTGAAGGAGGGGTGACGTGCCGAACTACCTGACGCCCGGCATTTATGTGGAGGAGGTCTCCCAGGGGAAACACTCCATTCAAGGAGTGGGGACGACGACGGCGGCCTTCGTGGGCCCCGCGCCGTTCCGGGAGGCGCGCCCGCATGAGGCCGTGGCCATCAACAGCTGGCCGCAGTTCCTCAAGGTGTTCACCCGCCCGGACACCCCTGGCAATGCGCTGTCGCGGGCCGTCTACGGCTTCTTCCTCAACGGCGGGCGGCGCTGCTTCATCGTCAACATCGGCGACAGCCCCCGGCTCTCGGGGGGCACCCGCCGGCGCGAGGGGCTGGATGTGCTCGAGGCGGTGAGCGAGGTGGCCATGGTCTGCGCTCCCGGCTTCTCGGACGCGGGCTCGTACGCCGCGCTGATCGCTCACGCGGAGAAGATGAAGGACCGGATCGTCATCCTCGACACGCCCGAGGACGTGGACGACCTGGGCGAGCTGACCCGCGTCGCGCTGATGGAGACGCCCGGCCAGCCGTCCCCGGCGGCGGCGGTGACACCGCAGAAGGGCAAACGCCCGCCCGTCACCACCTACGGCACTCTCTACTACCCGTGGATCACCATGGAGGACCCGATGACGGGCGAGCGGGTGAACGTGCCGCCCTCCGGGCACGTGGCGGGCGTATATGCGCGCACCGACGTGAGCCGCGGGGTGCACAAGGCGCCGGCCAACGAGCTGGTGATGGGGGCGGGCAACCTGGTGCGCCACATCACTCCCGAGGAGCAGGCGGAGCTCAACTCGAACGGCGTCAACTGCATCCGCTACTTCCCCAGCCGGGGCATCCGCATCTGGGGCGCGCGCACGCTGGCGGACTCGGAGAGCGAGTGGCGCTACGTCAACGTGCGGCGGCTGTTCAACTACGTGGAGGAGTCCATCGGCCTGGGCACGAGCTGGACGGTGTTCGAGCCGAACGACCACACGCTGTGGGCCAACATCAAACGGGACGTCTCCCACTTCCTGATGAGGCTGTGGCGTGACGGGGCGCTGATGGGCCGCACCCCGGAGGAGGCCTTCTATGTGCAGTGCGATGAGCAGACCAACCCGCCGGAGAGCATCGACGCGGGGCAGGTGATTGCCGTCATCGGCCTGGCACCGGTGAAGCCGGCCGAGTTCATCATCTTCCGCATCGGTCAGCACGAGGGCGGAGCGGAAGTCGAGGAGGTGAAGAATGGCTGAGGCCAAGGCTCCCGAGTCTCCACCCCCCGCCCAGGAGGGCGGCGCGCAGCCGGGCACGGTGGTGGATCCGTTCCGCTCCTACAACTTCAAGCTGCTGATCGACGGGGTGAATGAGGGGCACTTCCTGCGGTGCAGCGGAGTGAAGGCCAAGGTGGAGGTCATCTCCTACCGCGAGGGCGGGGGCGGCCCGATCCGCAAGCTGCCGGGCCAGCTGCTCACCGGCACGCTCCAGCTGGAGTACGGGCTCACCCGCTCGCAGGAGCTGTGGAACTGGTTCCAGACGTCGATGAGCGGGACGCCTCAGCGCAAGAACGTGTCCATCCTGATGCTCGGGATGGATGGGGTGACCGAGGCGCTCCGGTGGAACCTGCTGGAGGCCTGGTGCTGTGCGTGGGACGGGCCTCCGCTGGACGCGTTGGGGCAGACCGTGGCCATTGAATCCATCTCCATCGCCTTCGAGTCCTTCAACCGTGGCTGAGCTTATGCCGAACAGCTTGCGTGACCTGGTGGTGCGCGTGGTGGCCCAGCGCCTGAAGGCCTGGGCGGAGGCTGTGCTCGCGGAAGCGGGGGAGGCCGAGCCGTCCGCGGCCCCCGTGACTTCGCGCGTGGCCGCTCCGCGCGTGGCAGTGTCCCTGGCTCCCGCGCCTCTCGAGCCCGAGGAGCAGGAGTTCTCCGAGGGGCCACCGGCTCAGTGGCTGCGGGATGCCCAGGCGCTGCATGGCGGCCCTCCCGAGGATTGGTTGAAGTATTCGCGCCGGAGGCCTGCGGTGCCTGCTCCGGCCCCGGAGCCGGTGACGGAGCTACCTGCCGAAGTGTCCCGGGAGGTGGAGGCGGAGGTGGAGCGTGCGGAGCCCTCGCTCGTGCCCGCTGAATGGAAGGAGAGCGCTCCTCGGCCACCGCCGGCTCGAGGGGAATGGCCCGTGCTGCCGAGCGCTCCCGCTGGCAGGGAGCGCTTCGAGTGGCAGCCTGTGATCTCCCGAGTGGAGCGTCCTGCTGGCTCCGCGCCATCCGAGGCCACGGCTTCCCCCGTCGCCAGGCCGCCGCTTCCGCCCGAGCCTTGGGTCGTGCCTTTGCCGTCGCGTCCCATGACTTCTGCGGAGCCCTGGGTGGTGGAGGTGGCTGCCACGCTTCCATCCCTGGGAGAGGAACCCGTGCCCACGCGGGCCTCCGGGCCCGTGGCTTTCAGCGCGGAGCCTTTCCAGCCGGCTCCCGCGCGGAGGAGTGAGCCCACGCCTCTCGTAGAGGCGCTGGCTCCGCTTCCTTCAGGGCCGCATGCGCCCGCGAGGAACGTTCTGGCACTGGTACCTGCTCCTCGGGAGCTTGCCTCGCCGGAAGAGGAGGAGCCCTCGCCTGGGTGGCCTGCTCTGCCCTCGCGCGAGACCGGATCTGTTTCTCAGAAGGCCACCGGGCCTTCCGAAGAACAGGAGCGCTGGCCCTGGCCCGAACTTCCCGAGTCCTCGGCCGCCGAACCCTCGGAGGGCGCGGCGCTGCTCCTCTCTTGGGATCGGTTGCTCCGGCTCGATCGTGAACAGCGGGGCGAGTGATGGAGCGCGTGGCCTTTCTCCTCGAGCCGAGCGGTGAGCGCATCGGAGCTCTCCTCAATCCAGAGACGCTCGTGATGCGCCGCTGCGCGGGCCTGCGCCCTCGGCGGGCTCTGGGGGGAGCGGTGGCCGGAGGCGGGCCGGTGGATGATCCGCTGCTCTTCACCGGAGGCGGTACCACCGAACTGCTGCTGGAGTTGCTGTTCGATGTGTCCCTGCTGGGGTCCTCCATTCAGACGGAGGACGTGAGAGACCTCACCCAGCCGCTGTGGCGGCTCGCGGAGAACAGCGTGACGGAGGGAGGCTTCGCCCGGCCGCCCCGCGTGCGCGTCGTCTGGGGCAAGCGGCTCAATGAGCCGGGGGTCATTGCCTCCATCGCCGAGCGGTTGGAACACTTCACCGCCTCGGGAGCGCCCCGCCGCTCGTGGCTGAGCATGCGGCTGCTGCGTGTGGACGAGGCCTCCTCCGAGGCCACCCCCGCGCCGCTCGTGTCCGCCTCGGGGTTCAACCCCGAGGAGGTGGCGGAGCGGCTGCCGCCCGAGTCCTTCGAGGCTCACGAGGTGATCGGCGCGGGCGGCGCTCCAGGGCGGCCTCCGGTGGCTGGGCAGCGCCTCGATGAGCTGGCGCATCAGTATTACGGCGATCCCTCGCTCTGGCGGCTCGTCGCCTCGCTCAACGGCATCGCTGACCCGATGCAGGTGCCCGCGGGCACCGTGCTCCGGCTGCCCACCGCCTCCGCGCTGCGGAGGGGCTCATGAGCCGCGTCAGCGGCCTGCCCGCCCTGAGCATCGAGCTGGGAGGCACTCCGCTGCTGCCCGCGGAGCTGCGCGGCCTGAGTTCGGTCCGGGTGCAGCAGCGGCTGTCCCTGCCCACGCAGTGCGAGCTGATCTTCGTCGATCCCCGGGGCAGCCTTGCCCAGAACGGAGTCGCCGCGGGCACCGCGCTGCGCGTGTCCGCCGGCTCCCAGACGGAGCCGCTCTTCGCCGGCGAGGTGACGGCCGTGGAGTACGTCCACGTGGCCGGTGGGCCTCGTGAAATGCGCGTGCGTGGCTATGACGTGCTCCACCGGCTGCGCAAACGCCAGCCGGTGCGTGCGCACGTGCAGGTGGCGCTGCGCGACGTGGCCCGGGAGCTGGTGGCGGACCTGGGCCTCTCCGTCGAGGCCTCTTCGCCAGGGCCGCTCTGGCGCCACCTGGTGCAGCACGGACAGTCGGACCTCGACTTCCTGGCGGAGCTGGCGGACCGCTGCGGCATGTACCTGGTGCTCCGCGACGGCACGCTGCGGCTGGTGACGCTGGAGGGCGAGGGCGAGCCGCTGCCCCTGCTGCTCGGAGAGGGACTGCTCGAGGCCACCGTGGAGGTGAATGGAGACCCCGCGTGCCGCGTGGTCTCCGCGGACGGGTGGGATCCGCTCCGTGCCACCCATCACTCCGCCCGGGCCTCCCGTGCGCGGCAGGGCCGGCGGGTGAGCGTGGAGTCTCCGCCCGATCTGCTGGGCAGCCCTGGCGAGCGAGCCCTCGTCAACGAACTGACGGAGGCGGATGCCCACGCCGAGGCAGCGGCGCAGGCGGAGCTGGATCACCGCAGCGCCCGCGAGGTGGTGCTCACCGCCCAGGCGGAGGGCGATGCCCGGCTGCGTCCGGGGACGCGGGTGGAAGTGCGCGGCATCACTCCCGCCGTGGCGGGCCAGTACGTGCTCACCGCCGTCAACCACGTGGTGGATCTGCAGCGGGGGTTCGTCTCGGAGCTGTCTTCCGCCCCGCCGCCCCGCCGGAACCGGATGCGCGCCTCGGCCGCGACGCTGGGCGTGGTGAGCCGCGTGGATGATCCCGACGGGCTGGGCCGGGTGCGCGCGACGCTGCCCGCGTACGGCGGCGTCGAGACGGAGTGGATGCAGGTGCTGTGTCTGGGCGCCGGAGCGGGCCGGGGGCTGGTGATGCTGCCGGACGTGGGCGACCAGGTGCTGCTCGTGCTGGCGGATGGAGACCCATCGCGGGGCCTGGTGATGGGAGGCCTCTTCGGGGACCAGGCGCCTGAGGACACGGGCGTCGAGTCCGGCGCAGTGCGCCGCTACACGGCTCGCACGGCGGGCGGGCACTTGATTCGGTTGGATGACGCGGGGCGCACGCTCCGCCTGGAAGATGGGGAGGGCAGCTATCTGGAGCTGACACCGTCCGGAGTGCGCCTGCATGCCAAGGCGCCGCTGGACATCGAGGCGCCCGGACAGCCGGTGGTGATCCGGGGCCAATCCATCGACTTCCAGAGAGGGTGAGATGCGCCTGTTGACCGTTGACGCGCTGGTGGTGTGCGCCCATGAGCTGGGAAAGGTGGGGCTGGTGGCCTCACAGTCCTGGGTCACCGTGGAGGGCCGGCCCGTGCTCGTGAAGGCGGATCCGGAAGGGCGGCCCATCGGCGGCTGTCCCAACATCGGCCCCACCATCAAGCCGTGCACCCACACGCTCGCGGTGAAGGTGGGCTACTCGGACCTGGTGCGCATCGACGGGCGCAGTGTGTGCCTCGACACGCTGTCGGGGCTGACGGATGGCACCCCTCCCGGCGTGGTGAAGTACAAGGTGAACGCCCCCGGGCAGACGCTGGTGACGGAGGCGGGATGAACGCGCCCCGTTACCGCGCCTGGCGCTTCCTGCACCCCGACCTCGACGTGAGCGAGGAGCGGGCGGGCCTGCGCGTGGCGCCCACCGGTGCCGTGGAGATGGTGGACGAGCACGCCGCCGTCCGTCAGGCCGTGCTGCTGCTGCTGTCCACGCTGCCGGGCGAGCGGGTGATGCGGCCCGAGTATGGCTGCGAGCTGCACCGCCTGGCCTTCTCTCCCAATGACGACACCACCGCGGGCCTGGCCATCCACTACGTGCGCCGGGCTTTGGAGCGCTGGGAGCCACGCATTCAGCTGCTCCAGGTGGACGCAGGCCGAAGCCCCGAGGACCCGTGGCGGCTGGATGTCACCCTGGAGTACCGCGTGCGCGCCACCCGGCGCGGTGACCGCTTCGTCTATCCGCTGGCGCTCGCGGGAGGTCCTGGCTGATGTCGCTCCCATCGCCTCACCTGGATGACCGCACGTTCCAACAACTGCTGGAGCAGGCCCGCGCCCGCATCGTCCAGGCCTGCCCGGAGTGGACGGACCTGACGCCGCATGATCCGGGCATGGTGCTGCTGGAGGCCTTCGCGCACCTGACGGAGACGATGCTCTACCGGCTCAACCGGCTGCCGGAGAAGGCCTACGTGGAGTTCCTGCGGCTGCTGGGCGTGCGGCTGCAGCCTCCGGCCGCCGCGTCCGTGCCTCTGCGCTTCAGCGTGAGCCGGCCCGCCGAGCGCCCGGTGGACATTCCCCGGGGCACCCGCGTCACCCTGGCCCGCGCCGACGCGGGCACCGAGCCGGTGGTGTTCCTCACCGCCGAGGCAGCCCGGATTCTCCCCGGGCAGACCGAGGTGGAAGTGCTCGCCTACCACTGCGAGCAAGTGGACGCGGAGCTCGTGGGCCACGGCACGGGCCAGCCGGGCCTCTCGGTGCGGGCGCGCCGGCCACCCATCGTTGCTCCCACGGGCGACTCGTTGGATCTGGTGGTGGGCGTGGAAGCGGAGCCGGGCGAGCTGGATGGGCGGGCTCCCGCGCGGCAGTACAACGGCCGCACCTACCGCATCTGGCGCGAGGTGGACGACTTCGCCTACCTCTCTCCGAACGAGCCCGCATACGTGGTGGACCGCATCACCGGCACCATCACCTTCGCGCCCTCGGCGCGGATGACGGGCGAGGGCGGGGTGCTGGAGGAGGCGCGGGCGCTGGCGGCCATTCCCCAGGCGGGGCGGGCCATCATGCTCTGGTACCGGAGGGGAGGAGGCTCGGGGGGCAACGTCGCCGCCAGCACGCTGGAGGTGCTCAAGGATCCCATCCCCGGGGTGAAGGTGACCAACCCCCGGCCCGCGGTGGGCGGCCGGCCCGCGGAGACACTGGAGAACGCGCTGGTGCGCGGGCCTCAGGAGTTGCACTCGCTGCGGCGGGCCATCACGGCGGAGGACTTCGAGCTGCTGGCGCTGCGGGCCTCGGGCGCGGTGGCGCGCGCCAAGGCCGTCACCCTGGCGCAGATCTGGGTGCACGCGCCCGCGGGCACGGTGGAGGTGCTGCTGGTGCCGCACCTGCCTCCGGAGGTGCAGGGCCGCCACGGCGAGGGCATCACGGTGGAGCGCCTGCGCCAGCACGAGACGGAAGAGGCGCGGGCCCGCATCTATCGCGAGCTGGAGGAGCGCCGGCCGCTGGGCACGGAGTGCCGGGTGTCCTTCGCGCGCTACAAGGTGCTGA
>DASVVJ010000792.1:0-17400 GCA_036389955.1 Myxococcaceae bacterium | reverse complement strand
CAGGGGCTGCTCACCGCGCCCGTGCCTCGCAGGCCCCGGGTGGCGATCCTCTCCACTGGCGACGAGCTGTGCCGGGCAGATGAGCCTCCCGAGGGCCGCATCGTCGACACCAACGCTCCCGCGCTGGCGCTGGCGGTGGCGCGCGCCGGGGGAACCCCTACCCTGCTGGGCATTGCCCGGGACACGCTCGAGGAGGTGTCCTCGCGTCTGGAAGCGGCCCAGGGCTTCGACGTGGTGCTCACCAGCGCGGGCGTCTCGGTGGGCGAGCGGGACTTCGTCAAAGCGGCCCTGGAGCAGCAGGGCGTGGAGATGAACTTCTGGCGGGTGGCCATCAAACCCGGCAAGCCGCTGGCCGTGGGCCGACGTGGCGCCACCCTGTACTTCGGCCTGCCGGGCAACCCCACCTCGTCTCTTGTCACCTTCGAGCTGTTCGTCCGCCCTGTGCTCCGCCGCCTGCTGGGCCATACCGAGGTAGAGCCCGCCCGGGTGCCCGGCCGCCTGGATGGCGAGCTGCGTAAACCCGCCGGGCTGGCGCACTACATCCGTGTAGCGGCCACCTGGCGAGAGGGGGCGCTCTGGGCGCGCCCGCTGGCCACCCAGACTTCAGGCGTGCTGCGCTCGGCGGCGGCGGCCACCCACCTGCTCCACTTCCCTCGCTCCTCCAGCAGCCTGGCTCATGGGGCACATGTGGAACTCTTGCCCGTTTCCTGGGGATCATGAGGAACGTTGAGGTGAAAGGCGCATCCGACCTGTTGGCTCCCGTGGCCTCTTCTTGACTTGAGCCCCAACGAAACCCGAAAAGGGTTCTTCCTACTTGGAGAACGGTTCATCATGTCCGACACCCGTCCACCCCAGGTCCTCCCGGCCCGTAAGCCCACGCAGCACCTGGAGCGCATCTCCGAGGCGGACATTCCCACCCGCCGGGGAACCCTTCGGACGGTCGTCTTCAAGGACAAGCGCAACGGGCGGGAGCATGTCGCCCTGGTCGTAGGCAACGTGACGGATCAAGAGGGCGTGCCGGTCCGGGTTCACTCAGAGTGCTTGACCTCGGAGGTCTTTGGCAGCCTGAAGTGCGACTGCCGGGAGCAGCTGGACCGGGCGTTGGACTTCGTGACGCAGTCGGGCTGTGGGGTGGTGCTGTACCTGCGCCAGGAGGGCCGGGGCATCGGCCTGGGCAACAAGATCAAGGCCTACGCGCTTCAGGCCAAGGGGTACGACACCTACGAAGCGAATCGTCAGCTGGGTTTCGCGGATGATCTTCGCAGCTATGATATTGCTGCGGAGATGTTGAGGGCCTTGGCTGTGCGGAGCGTGGACCTCATCACCAACAATCCTTTGAAGATCGCGGGGCTGGTGGAGGAAGGCATCCCCGTGCGGCGTCGAATCCCTTCCCGGACCGAGCACAATCCGCATAACGTCGATTACCTGAAGACGAAGCGCGAGCGCACGGGGCATCTGATTGAGCTCTTCGCCGAGGAAGACACCGAAGCAAAAGTCGGCTGACAAGCCGTTGCGCGAGCGCCGTGCGCCTGTTGCCACGCGCGCGCCGAAGAACGGCGTGCAGACGAAGACGCCGTTCCACGTCCGTTTCTGGGGCGTGCGCGGCTCGATTCCATCTCCGGGTCCGCAAACGCGGAAGTACGGCGGCAACACGCCGTGCGTGGAGATGCGCGTGGGGGACGAGCTGCTGGTGTTCGATCTGGGCACCGGGGCGCGGCCGCTGGGAGAGGAGCTGCTGAGCCTGCGCAAGCCGGTGCAGGCCTCGGTGTTCCTGTCGCACTACCACTACGATCACCTGCAGGGCCTGCCGTTCTTCAAGCCGATCTTCGTCCCGCAGAACGCGTTCACCTTCTACGGCTCGCCGCGCAATGGGCAGTCGGTGAAGGAGATTCTGTCGGGGCAGATGACGCAGCCGTACTTCCCGGTGACGGCGGAAGGGGTGTTCCGGGCGCAGCTGCGCTACCACGACATTCAGCCGGGCGAGGTGCTGAAGATTGGCCCCGCGCAGGTGAGCACGGTGGAGCTGAACCACCCGGGCGGCAACCTGGGCTACCGGGTGGAGTGCGGTGGCAAGTCGGTGGTGTACGCGACGGACATCGAGCACAGCACCGACACGGACGAGCGCTTCTACGCGTTCGCCAAGGGCGCGGACGTGCTGATCTACGACTCGATGTACACGGAGGACGAGTACTGCGGCAAAGCGGGGCCGCCGCGCACGGGCTGGGGCCACTCGACGTGGCAGGCGGCGGTGAAGGCGGCCAACGCCTCGCAGGTGAAGAAGCTGGTGCTCTTCCACCATGATCCGGAACGGGACGATGCGGAGATGAACCGTCTGGTGAGGCTGGTGCGCAAGCACCGTCCCGAGGCGATCGCGGCCCACGAGGACATGGTGCTCAAGGTGGTTCCGTAACCCGTCACTCCCGGGTTGCCAGCGCGCGCTTCACCGCTTCGCGAAGGCCGCGGAACGGCAGGCGCTCCAGCGCGGCGCCCGGCTCCAGCCACTCATACGCCTCATGCTCGGGGCCAATGCGGACGGACTGTCCCTCGGGGCACCAGGCGGCGAAGGCCGTCTCCTGCGCCAGCTTCGGCGGAAGCAGCTCGCCCAGGGCGAAGGCGTGGCGGTAACCCAGATCGCGCACGGGAACGTGCAGGCCGGTCTCCTCTTCCACCTCGCGCGCCGCGGCCTGTTCAGGAGACTCGCCCTGCTCCACGCGTCCGGTGACGATCTGCCAGAAGCCACCGCGCTCGGGGGTGCGGCGCATCACCAGGACCCGGGCCTCGGGCCCACGTCCCCGCAGCACGGCGACGCTCACGGTGTGCATGGGGGCTGCCGCCTCCTGGCGCTCGCTCTCGAACACGGAGCAGAAGTGGCCGGCCAGTGCCTCCTCGACCTCCGGAATGGAGACCTCGCGGCCCAGCTCACGCCGCATGGAGGTGACGCCGGCCTCACGGATGCCGCACGGGACGATCAGCTCGAAGTGCGGCAGGTGCGTGTTGACGTTGAGCGCGAAGCCGTGCGTCGTCAGCCAACGGGAGAGGTGCACCCCGATGGCGGCGATCTTCCGGGCGTCCGGGTCTCCCTCGTGCCCCAGCCACACGCCGGGCCACTTGGGAATGGTGCGCGCCTCGAGCCCATAACCGGCCAGCGTGTCGATGACGCAGCGCTCCACGTCGCGCACGTAGCGGCGCACGTCGTGGCGCTCCTTGGGGAGCAGGAAGATGGGGTAACCGACGATCTGCCCGGGCCCGTGGTAGGTGACGTCCCCGCCCCGGTTGGTCTCGAAGATCTCCACGCCCTCGCGGGCCAGCCGCTCGTCACTGGCGAGGATGTTCTCGCGCTTGGCGCCACGGCCCAGGGTGAGCACGGGCGGGTGCTCCAGCAGCAGCAGCGAGTCTCCAACGAGGCCCTGGCGCCGGGCGTCCTCGAAGCGCTTCATCAGCGTGAGGCCGTCCGCGTACTCCACCTGCCCGAGCCGGTACACCGTCAGCGGGTTCAAGCGTTCCCCTTCCGCCGCCCGCGCCGGGACGAGGGCTTGCCGTCTCCGAGGTCCTTCTCCGCGGGCGAGTGAAGGCTCCAGGAGCCCGAGAGCACTCGGCCCAGCAGCGCGGTGAGTTCATGTCCCAAGCGCGGCGAGCGCGCGGCCGCGGCGGCAAAGGCGGCGAGCACGTCGTCGGAGAGCGTCACCTCCGAGCCCCGCGCGGCCAGCCGCCGCCGGGCGATCTCGATGAACTCCGCCTCGGAGGGAGCCTGCACGGGGATGACGAGCTGAATCTGATCGATCAGCGGCAGGGGCACCGCGCCACGAAGCACGGGGAACAGCGCGTGGCTGGTGAACAGGGGCAGGCTGCCGGGAGGCCCGTGCAACACGAAGCTGGTGACATTCGTGCCGCCCCGGGCACTCATCACCACCGTGCGCTCCGGGTGGCGGGCGAGGAAGGCCGTCAGCCGGGCCCGAGCCTCGGGCTGCAGCCGGTCCACATCCTCCACGAGCAGCAGCGAGCCCCCAGCCCCCTGCTCCAGCGCGTCCACCGTCACCAAGACGCCGAGGTCCTGGCTCACCAGTTCCTGGAACCAGACGCTCTTTCCACAGCCCTCGGGACCGAGCACCAGCAGGCGCCGCGCGCCCGCTTCGAGCCCCCGCGTCAGCAACGAGCGGGCCTCCTGCTGGCCCACGAGCGCCGGTGCCGTGGGCTCCTCCTTGCGCCGGGGGGGCGCGGGCCGGGCGGAGGGCTCCGCACGCTCCAGGCCGAGCAACGACTGGGACTCGCTCACGCAGGCCGCGCAGATGAAGGAGCCGGTGGGCCCCGCCACCATCTCGCCCACCTCCAGGCGGGGGCGGCAGCAGAACGAGCACCACGCATCCAGCGCCGGATCCGCCCGGGTGGGGCCCCGATCGAACATCGAGGGCTCCGAGGAAGCGGCCGACTCCCGTGCGAACTCGGAAGGCGCGGCGAGCTCCTGGAACGGCATGGACTCCACGTCCGCCAAGATGGGCTCCGCCAGAATGGGCTCCACCTCCCGCCCCATCGGCAGGCGATTCACCGCCGACAGTTCCCCGACCGGTGAGGCGGAGACGGCTGCCTTGAACCCAGAGGGCTCCTCCTCGGGCTCCTCGCCCAACCACTGCCCGAGCGCCTTCTCCTCCTCTTCCCGCTGGCGCGCCCACTCCAACGCCCGCTCGCTGGCGCTGTAAAGCCTGGGAGGCTCCCGGGCCACCGCGGGCTCCTCGACGAGCCAGCGCTTCACCTCGTCCGGCGCGTCGCCTCCGGAGCTGGGCATGCCTGCTTCGCGCAGCGCCTCCTCGATGAGGCGCTGGCGCTCGGCCAGCTCATCCGGCTCCAGCTTGAGCTGAAGCACCGGCTCTCCGGGGCGGGCCCCCTGCAGGGCGCCGGCGATCGAGGTGTCCGGCAGCCACTCGAGCTTGCTGATCTGCTCGGCGATGTCCACGCGGGTGGGGTCCAGCTTCCGCGCGTGGCGCAGCAGCTGGAGCGCCCGGGCCGAGTTGCTCGCCTGCTGAAAGAGCTCGGCCGCCTTCACGAGCTCGGCGATGGCGCCGGCCTTGTCACCTCTGAGTTCCGCGGCCTGCGCGGCGCGGATGTGGTCGCGGGGACTGGCCATGCGCGCTCAGCGAGGGCTAGGACATCGCCAGGAACAGCATGTCCGGGTGCTCGAGGTACTTGATGACCTCGTAGACGAACTCGGCGGCCACCGCGCCGTCGATGACGCGGTGATCGCAGGACAGCGACAGGTTCATCATCTCGCGGATGACGATCTCATCGTCCTTCACCACCGGGCGCTTGCGCAGCCGGTGCACGCCCATGATGCCCACCTCGGGGTGGTTGATGATCGGGGTGGCGAACAGGCCACCGCTCTGGCCCAGCGAGGTGATGGTGAAGGTGCCGCCGGTGAGCTCCTCCATCTTGAGCTTGCGGTCGCGGGCCGCGTTGCCCAGACGGGCAATCTCCTGGGCCAGGTCCCGCAGCGTCAGCCGGTCCGCGTTGCGCACCACCGCCACGGTGAGCCCGTCGGGCGTCTGCGCCGCGATGCCGATGTTGTACTCGCCGCGCACGACGAGCTCCTGCGTGGCCTCGTCGAAGTTGGCGTTGAGGTGCGGGTACTTCTTCAGCGCGGCGATGACCGCCTTCACGATGAAGGGCAGGTACGTCAGCTTCGTCTCGTCACCGGCCGCCTTGAGCTGCTTGTTGAGGCGCTGGCGCAGGGCCACCAGGTCCGTGCCGTCCACCTCCTCGACGAAGGCGAAGTGCGGCATGGTGAACTTCGACCGCACCATCTTCTCCGCGATCTTCTTGCGAAGGCCCTTGAGCGGAATGCGCTCGTCCGCGCGGCCCGCGGTCAGCGGGGCCGACGGCGCGGAGGGCCGGGCCTGCTGCGGCGCCGGAGCCTCGGAGACGACGTTGGAGGGCCGCGACTTGCCCTCGAGGGCCGCCACCACGTCCGCCTTCGTTACCCTGCCCTGCGGCCCCGAGCCGGAGATCTCCGCCAGGTTCAGCCCGTGCTCGCGCGCCATGCGCCGGGTCAGCGGCGTGGCCAGCACCTTGGTGGCCGGCACGGCGGCGCCATTGCCCTCGTGGGAGGCAGCGGCCTGCGCACCCGCCGCTGCCGCGGGAGCCCCGTGGTGGCTCGAAGCCGCACCGTGGTGACTCGAAGCCGCCCCGGAGTCCGCCGCCACCGCGCCCTCGACCTCGAGCGTCAGCAGCGTCTGGTGCACCTGGGCCATCACGCCCTCCTTCAAGTGCACCTTGACGACACGGCCGCTCACCTTGCTGGGCACCTTCACGGTGGCCTTGTCGGTCATCACCTCGGCGACGTCCTGGTCCTCCTTGATCTGATCGCCTTCCTTGACGAGCCACGTGACGAGCTCGCCCTCCATGACGCCTTCACCGAGATCAGGGAGCTTCAGTTCAAAGAGAGCCATGGAGTGTCGGTCCGTCCTGCAAGTACGGCGGGAAATGGGGCTGGCTAGCCGAGGCGCTCGATGCGCTCGCGCTCCATCAACCCCTTCATGAAGAACTCGGCGGCGCGGTAGCTGGAGCGCACCAGCGGCCCACTGGCCACATAGAGGAAGCCGTAGGACTCGGCGAGCTTCTTGTAAGCCTCGAACTGAGCCGGCGTCACGAAGCGCTCCACCCGCAGGTGGTACTGCGAGGGCTGCAGGTACTGGCCCAGCGTCAGCACGTCCACGCCCACGTCGCGCAGGTCCTTGAACGTCTGCTCCAGCTCGGCGTCCGTCTCGCCCAGGCCCACCATGACGGACGTCTTCGTGTACAGGCCCTCGGGGCGCTTCTTGAGGTACTCGAGCACGCGCAGCGACTGGCGGTACGCGGCGCGACGGTCGCGCACCGTGGGGGTGAGCCGCTCCACCGTCTCCACGTTGTGCGCCACCACGTGCGGCCGGGCCTCGGCCACGGTGGCCAGGTCCTTCTCCACGCCCTTGAAGTCGGGGATCAGCACCTCGACGATCGTCTTGGGCGACTCCTTGCGCAGCTCGCGGATGGCCGAGGCGAAGTGGCTGGCGCCGCCGTCCGGCCGGTCATCGCGGTTCACCGAGGTGACCACGATGTACTCCAGCGACATCTCCTTGACCGCCTGGGCCAGGTGAATGGGCTCCATCGGGTCCAGCGGCGGCGGCGCGCCCACCTTCACGTGGCAGAAGCGGCAGGCACGCGTGCACACCTCGCCCATCAACATGACGGTGGCGGTACCGCCGCCCCAGCACTCGGCGATGTTCGGGCAGCGCGCCTCCTCGCACACCGTGGCCAGCTTCGTCCGTTTGACGATGGCCTTGACCCGCTCGTAGCCCTCTCCATGGGGCAGCCGCACCTTCAACCACTCGGGCTTTCGAGTGCTGTCCGGGACTTGCGGAAGGGGGAACCGATCGGGAGTCGCCATGGGTCGCGGGCCTTCTAGAGGTAGGTCAAAAGCAGGGTCAAGCCAGAAGCCTCTGACGCGGGGCGTCAGGACCGACAAATGCTTCTGGAACGGCCTGTTTTCCTTAACAGCCTGAGAGGCGTAGCACAGCCCTGCGGGGCCCCGCACGAATGCCCATGCTCTGAGCATGGGGCGCATCCATCTGGGAACCAGCGGGTACGTGTACAAGCACTGGAAGGGCCTTTTCTATCCCCCCAAGCTGCCGGCCAAGCGGTGGCTACCCTACTTCGCCAGCGTCTTTTCCACGGTGGAACTCAACGGCACCTTCTACTGCCTGCCCTCGGCGGAGACGGTGGACTCGTGGCGCGAGCAGGTGCCCGAGGGGTTCCGCTTCGCGTGCAAGGGCAGCCGCTTCCTCACGCACATGAAGCGGCTGACGGACGTGGGCCTGGGGCTGGAGCGCTTCTTCGAGGTGGTGCTGCGGCTGGGGCCGAAGCTGGGGCCGGTGCTGTGGCAGCTGCCGCCGCACATGAAGAAGCCGGATCCGGAGCGGCTGGACCACTTCCTCTGCCACCTGCCGCACCACGTGCAGCACGTGTTCGAGTTCCGTGACGCGGCCTGGTACCACCCCGAGGTGATGGAGGTGCTGGACCACTGGGGCGTGGCGGTGTGCGAGCACGATCTGGTGCCCGAGCCGCCGCCGTTCGTCACCGGCGGATTCCGGTACATCCGCTTCCACGGTAAGACGTCGAAGTACTCGGGGCTCTACGGCAAGCAGGACCTGAGCCCCGTGGCGAGGGACCTCGAGGGCTGGCGGCGCGCGGGCTACACGGCCTGGGTGTACTTCAACAACGACCTGCAGGGTCACGCGTTGCTGGACGCCTTTGAACTCGCCGAGTTGTTAGGTGCTCCACTTCCGCCTCGTCCCACCTTGGAGGGCGATACCCAGTTTGCCCCCCGCGACGTGGGAGGGATCGGCTAGGTTCAAGAGCGCTCGCAGCACGAAAGGGAGCGCTCTTGAACCGCAAGCTCATTCTCCTGGTGGTGCCGCTGTCGCTGGTGATCGTCGCCTGCTTCGCGCGCACCGACTACTTGCTCAAGACGTTGAACAAGCCCTCGGACAAGGAGAGCGTGGAGGTCAGCCCCGCGCCCACCACCCAGCGCATCGCCCGCCTGACGCGAGGCCCGCTCGTGGACTCGTACCTGGATCCGGACACGGTGGCGAAGTGGATGTCCGCCATGGGCTCCGCGCCGGACGCGCTCATTGCCCAGACGACCTGCCTGCTCCAGCGGGCCGGCGGGGACAACGCCGCCTGCTACAACGAGTTCATCGCCACCGCCGTCCAGGCTCCGGTGTGGGGCATGCCCGACGCTCCGGACTCGATCAACAGCGACGCCCCTCCGCCCGCCGAGGTGGACGCGGCCCGCTTCCTGGCCAACGCCATGTCGATCGCGCCGTCGCTGGCGATGCTGCAGCAGTCGATGGGCCAGTCCCTCACCGCCGAGGAGCTGCGCATCGGCATCCGGGAGGGCGCCCAGTCCGCCGCGCAGTACGTCAGCCAGCGCCGCTGGAAGCGCAACCTGAAGCGCCCCAGCACCGCGATCGTCATGAGCGGCGGCTCGGCCAACGGGGCCTTCAGCGCGGGCGCCATCTGGCGGCTGCTGGGCATTCTGGAGCAGTGCCGCGGCAAGCCCGCGCCCGAGGGCTGCGGAGATGCCCGCATCGATCTGGTGGCGGGCTCCAGCACCGGCGCGCTGATTGGCACGCTGGTGGATCTGTTCCACACCCCGGGCCAGGAGCGCCTCGCCCGGGAGCTGCTCTTGAGCAACTACACCTGCTCGGTGGAGTCGGACCTGTACTGCGTCAACTCGACCTGGGTGTGGAACCTGGGAGATGACGTGCGCGGGATCGTGCGCTTCGACGGCATCGACAAGAAGCTGCGGGAGATCGTCTCGCCGGCCATGATTAACAACGCCACCGAGCTGGTGGCCGTCTCGGTGGATTACAACTCCGGCGACGTGTACGGCATGAGCGATCAGGACCCCGCGGATCTGCCCATCGGCGCCAAGCAGCGCACCGAGGGGATCATCCAGAGCGTCATGGCCTCCATCGTCCAGCCGGTGCTCGCCGAGCCGGTGGACTGGGTGCCTGCGAAGGACGGGAGGGCGAATGGCACATTCATAGATGGCGGCGTGCGCTCCGTGCTGCCGATGCTGCAGGCCATGCAGCGCGGCGCCGAGCGGGTGCTGCTGCTGTCCACCGGCAAGCTGGACACCGAGCCGCAGCCGCCGCCCGAGCATGCCTTCGGCATCCTGATGCGGACGCTGGATCTGTTCGTCGCGCAGCCGCGCATGGGCGAGGTGCAGCAGGCGGAGATGGCGGCCATCTCCCGGCGCTACGCCGAGTTCAACATCTGCCAGGACCGGCTGGTGGGCGTGCCCAACGAGGTGGCCGGCGACTTCTGCCGCCGCCGGGGCCCGGGCTTCGAGCAGCCCGAGCAGCCCGCGCCCGGCCAGGTGACGCCCCAGGCGCAGAGCAACATGTGGATCGGCCCGGCGCGCTTCGACGAGGTGGCCTCGAGCTGGCGCACCTCGTGGATGTACCGCACCGAGGAGAAGCTGGAGACGGCGAGCGGCTACGCCTTCACCCCCGTGGTCATGCGCCCGCTGTTCCTGCACGGGCTGCGCAACTTCCACCGGCGCTGCCCGGAGATGCTGCGGCTGTTCGACATCCGCGGCACCATCGCCTGGAACGCCTGCGCCGAGCCCATCGAGTCGGTCGAGCAGCAGGCGGAGCAGGCCTTCGCGCCCCTGGACTCGTGCACGAAGGACAAGCCGGAGCAGCGCAAGTGCGACTGAGCGAGCCGGCCGCTCGCGATCTCGTGCACGCGATTGCCTTCAGCCGCCCCGCCGCGGTGGGACTGGAGCGGGTCTCCCTGAAGGCCGCCGCGGGGGCCGTGAGCGTGGCGACCACGCACGCGCGGTGGTGGAACTCCCGCAACGTGGTGGGGCTCTGCTACGCCGCCAAGGTGCGCCACGGCCGGCTGACGGATCTCTCGCTCCAGGTGCTGGTGCGTGCCAAGCGCCCCCGAAGCAAGGTGCCCACGCACGAGCGGGTGCCCGACTCCATCGGGCTGGAGGCCGTGGGGCTGCGCGGCAAGCTGCCCACCGATGTGCGCGAGGTGGGAATGCCCCGGCTGGACGTGTTGGTGAGCGACCGGCGGCCGACCCGGCCCGGGTTCAACATCAGCCACCGCAGCGGCGGCTCCGGCACGCTGGGGTGCGCGGTGCGCTCGGTGGACACCGGTGAGCGGCTGGCCCTGTCCTGCGCCCACGTCATCGCCCGCCACGGGCGCGCCAAGCCGGGCGATCGCGTCCTCGTGCCCTCGCTGGAGCAGGCCCGCGCCAACCGGCTGCTGGGGACAGCGCCCTTCGGCAAGTTGATGGCCGTGGGGCCCATCTCCTACGACTTCGAGAGAGCCGCCACCAACGTGGATGCCGCCACGGTCCTCCCCCACCCCGCAACCGGGTTGGACAATCAGCTCGCCGTGCTGGACGTGCGCCCCAGCCGTGTCCGCGCGGATGCGCCCATCGGTCTGCCCGTGCGCAAGGTGGGCTTCGCCACCGAGCTGACCTTCGGAACGATCCTGGCGCAGCACATGGTCCTGGGCATTCCCTTCGTGGACGAGCTGGGCCGCACGCGAAACGTCTGGTTCACGGAGCTGATGGGCATCTCCCACTTCGCGCAGCCTGGCGACTCGGGGGCCCTCGTGCTCGACCTGCAGGGCGAGGCGGTGGGCCTGCACATGGCCTCCGCCGGGGGAATGAGTATCAGCGCCCCCATCCAGCGGGTGCTCGACAGCCTGCGCTGCACGCTGGACGTGAGCGCGCCCCCGGTGGCCTGAGCCCGTGGCTCAGCGCCAGTGGCTCACATGGTCCTTCACGAAGTCGCGCAGCGAGCGCGGCTTGCGGCCCAGCAGCCGCTCCGCGTCTGGCGTCACGCGCTCGGCCCGGCCCGCCCGGCAGTAGGCGAACCAGCCCTGAATGGCCTCGGCGATGGGCTGCGGGACGCCATTGCTCAGCAGGTTCTGCAGGAACTTCTCGGGCTCCACCGCCACGTAGCGCATGGGCTTGCCGAGCTCCGCAGCCATGGCCTTGCACACCTGCTCCATGTTCATGGCCTCGGTGCCCGTCAGCACGTAGGCCTTGCCGTGGTGCTCGGTGCCCGGCGCCAGCGCCACCCGGGCGGCGATCTCGGCGATGTCGCGCGTGTCGATGTTGCTCACGCGGCTGGTGCCCAGCGGCATGTAGATGGCGCCCTGCCCCCGGATCGTCTGGCAGTTGCGAGCGCTGAGGAAGTTCTGGAAGTACTGGTTGGGCCGCAGCAACGTGTACGCCACGCCGCTGCTGGCCATGGCCTTGTCCGCATCCCCGTGCCACACCGCCTCGACGATGGGCTCGGGCTCGCCAGCGCCGATCAGGCTGCTGCGCACCAGGTGGCTCACGCCCGCCTGGCGCGCCGCCTCGGCCAGGGTGCGCGCCTGAGCCGCCATGGCCGGCGTCATCGAGCTCACCTGGATCACCGCGTCCACGCCCTGGAGCGCCGGGGGCAAGGTCTCCGGGCGGTCCGCGTCCAGCTCCACCGCGCGAACGTCCCCCCGTCCCTGGATCTGCGTGCTGGCCCTGGCCACGTCCCGGGTACCCACCACGATCCGCGCACCGCCCAGGCGGGACAGCTCCGAGACGATCTCCCTGCCAATGTTGCCTGTCGCCCCCACGACAAGGACGGTCTTCATCTCCCAAGCTCCTGGGCTGCGATCCAGCCCGCACCATACCCCGGAAAAATAGAAAAGAGGGGAACCCTTGAACGGATTCCCCTCCCTTCTCCACTCGCTACCGAGTCAGCGGGTTACTGCTCCGCCTGGCAGATCTCCCGCTCGTGCAGCGGGTTGATGTGGCCCTCGGCGTTGCCGGTGAGCGACTTGGCGTAGATGCCGCCGTCCCAGCTGCCGTTGTTGAAGGTGATGTCGGCGTACGGCGCCAGCACCGTGCCCCAGAAGCCGAAGCCGTTGGCGGTGATGGACGTGGTGTCCACGAAGTTGAACAGCACCCCGTGCTCATCCACGCCGCTGTACGAAGGACCGAAGCCGCTGAAGGTGGCCGAGGCACCGGTGATGTTCAGCACCGCCAGCGAGCCGGCCGGCGCGTTGATGGACAGGAGCACCGCGCCGGAGAACGCGCTGGCGTTCACCGAGAACACGTTCACGTTCGGATCCGTGCCGCTGAGCATGATGCCGCCCCACGTCTCGTACGTCGTCGTGCCGTTGACCGGCAGGCCCGCCAGGTTGGCGGACAGCGCGCGCAGCTCCGCGCCACGGGCCGAGAAGTTGATGGGCGAGCCCTGCTGCACGCCCGCGCCGCGCGGGAACGACACGGTCTGGCCGCCGCTGTAGCTGGCCCCGTACCAGGCGTCACCCCACACGCCGCCGTTGCTCAGCGTCATGTTGCCGCCGGACACCAGCGTGTTGGCCAGGTCCGTCGCCGGCAGGCGCCAGCCCACCGAGAAGTGGTTCATGGTGATGTTGCCACCAGCGGCGACCTTGCCCTCCACGTCCGTGCCCAGGTTGTAGTCCTCGAGCAGGAACAGGTTGTAGTCGTTCAGCTTCACGTCGAAGCAGGTGGTGCAGCCCAGGTTCAACAGGCCCGACGCGACGTTGTTGTCCTCGCGGCACTCCAGCTCGCGGCCCGTGCCGGTGCCATCGTCATCGGCCACCACGTAGATCTGCTGCGTGCCACCGGGGGCCGGGTTGAGCGCGATCCTCGCGGTGCGGGTGGCGCCCGGCGCCAGGCTGCTGGGGAGCGTCCACACGTCCAGCAGGATGCCGCCGTCGGCCGGGTCACCCAGGTAGAAGGCCACATTGAGCCCCGGAGACGTCGCCGCGGAGCCCTGGTTCTTCACCTTCGCGGAGATGAAGAGGTTCATCTCCATTGTCTCGCAGGAGGTGGACAGGTCAGAGACCACGAGGTCCGACGCCGCGAAGGGGCTGGTGACGCCGTTGCCCTGGCTGTTGGAGCGGAAGGTGTTCAGCCCCGGGGTGCGCCAGTTGGCCGTGGGGTTCGCCGGGATGGTGCCGTTCTCGTTCACGTTGGTGACCGAGTAGGCGTGCTGGTTCCACACCTTGCGGGTGTTCACCCAGCCGTCCTTCTTGTCGCGGAACACGCGGATGCCGGCCACGCCCGGGAAGCCGTAGTTGTTCGACGCGATGACGATCTCCGCGTTGTTGTCGCCGTCCACGTCCACGATGACCGGGTTCTCGTACGTGGTGCCAGAGCTGTGCGGCACCGAGAAGCGCACCGTGCCGGTGGCCCCGTCATAGATGCGCAGGCGCGTCTCGTCCGCGTAGACGACCTCGGACTTGCCGTCACCCTCGAAGTCGAAGGTGGACGAGCCGGTGCGGTTGGAGCTGTTGTCCTGCGTGGCGCTGGACCACTTCACCGCACCGTTGGTCTCGAACACCGCGTAGCGGGAGGCGCCGGCCACGCCGATCTCCGCCTGCCCATCGTTGTCGAAGTCCGCGATGTTGGGAGCGCCACCCATGCCGCCGCCGGGAATGGCCGTGGTCCACAGCAGCGTGCAGTTGTCGTCCAGCAGCGACAGCCTGCCCTCCCACACCACGGCGACCTCGCCGCGGGGGTCGGCGTCGAAGTTGCCCACGCCCGCCAGGCCATGGCCGATCTGCGTGTTCACGCACTTGAGCGAGCCATCCGCGCGGTACTGGGCCCGGTCGTTGATGACCTCCTGCACCCCGTCGCCGTCGATGTCCGCCGCGAACGAGATGGGGCCCGTGCTGGTGTGGCCGCCCATGCCGTCCGAGCCCACCCACTTCAGCACGCCCGTGGAGGAGAAGACGTGGCTGCCGTTGATGATCTCCACGCTGCCGTCACCCTCGAGGTCCGCGAAGGAGACGCCGCCCCAGCTGTTGGCGGGAGTCGCGGTGCGGAACTTGAACGCACCGGTATTCTCGAAGCAGATGATGCCGTTGCCGCTCTCGGGAATGGTGCAGAGCTCCGGCAGCCCGTCGTTGTCGATGTCACCGGCCGCCATGCTCGCCGCGCCGCGCACCCGCTGAGAGGAGCCCGCGTTCGTCCACAGCTCCTGGCCGTTCGCCCCGTTGATGGCGCGCACGATGCCGTCGGTCGTGTAGTTGCTGCCCTGGAAGGCGTTGAAGACCACGTCCGGCACGCCGTCGGTGTTCAGGTCCACCACCACCGGCGTCATCATCACCTGCTTGTAGTTCGGCAGCACGGTGCTGCCGGTCCACTCCCACTCCAGCTCCGGCTCGAAGTTGGGGGTGAACGGAGGCCGCACCTCGCACACCGCACCGGAGAGCGCCGCGTCCTGGCCCTGACCACTCAAGGCCTCGTCCTGCGCTGCGTTCCCACAGGCGGTCAGCGCCAGCAGGGCGACCATTCCCAGGCTGTGCTTCACCTTCCAGTTGCGACCAGTCCCCCATTTGACTTTCAGGCTCATGCTTTCCCTCGACCAGGCAGCTTGGGCATTCCCGACGAATACCCTGTGGCTGTATTTTTACCGCTGAGGCAGAGTTGTTGGCAACAGGAATTACTGCTCTAGAGAACAATTCTCCTTTAGCTGAAATTAAGAAACCGGAAGGGGGCCCGGAAAAACGAAGGCCCCCGCTCCCGGTGAGGAGCGAGGGCCCGAAGCGGCGACACGCTGGCGCGAGGCTAGATGTGGATGGGGTGACCCATGGTGGCCTCGGCGCCCTCCTTCATGATCTCGGAGAGCGTCGGGTGAGCGTGCATCGTGTGCGCCAGCTCGTCGGTGGTGATCTCCAGACGCAGGGCGACGCAGGCCTCGGCGAGCAGCTCGGTGGCGTGCGGGCCCACCAGGTGCACACCCAGCACCTCGTCATACTTCTTGTCCGAGACGACCTTGATCATGCCCTGGGCCTCGTTGGAGATGGAGGCCTTGGTGATGGCGCTGAAGGGGAAGATGGCGGCCTTCACGTCGTAGCCGCGCTCCTTGGCCTTCTTCTCGGTGAGGCCCACCGAGGCCACCTCGGGGTAGCAGTACGTGGCCGACGGCACCAGGTCGTAGTTGATGGGCGCGGGGTTCTTGCCGGCGATGTGCTCCACCGCGAGCACGCACTCGGCGCTGGCCACGTGGGCCAGCATGGCCGTGGGCACCACGTCGCCAATGGCGTACACGTTGGGCTCGCTGGTGCGCATCATCGAGTCGACCTTGATGAAGCCGCGGTCGGCCTGGATGCTGGTCTGCTTCAGGCCGATGTCCTCGGTCACCGGCGAGCGGCCCACCGCGGACAGCAGCAGCTCGGCCTCGAGCGTCTTGGTCTCGTTGCCCACCGCCATGGTCACCTTCACGCCGGTGGCGGTGTGCTCCACCTTCTCCACCTTGGTGCTGGTGTACAGGTCGATCTTGCGCTTCTTGAAGGCGCGCTCCAGCTCCTTCGAGGCGTCCACGTCCTCGATGGGCAGCAGGTTGGGCATGTACTCGACGATGGTCGTCTGGCTGCCCACGTGGTTGAACACGGAGGCGAACTCACAGCCCACCGCGCCCGCGCCCAGGACGATGATGCTCTTGGGAATGCGGTCGATGAGCAGAATGGAGTCGCTGTTCATCACCCGCTTGTGGTCCACCTGCACGTTGGGCAGGGACTTGGGCACCGAGCCGGTGGCGATGATGATGTTCTTGGTGTCCAGCGTCTGCTTGGAGCCGTCCTCGGCCGTCACCTCGACCTTGCCCTTGCCGGCGATGCGGCCATGGCCCTTGACGACGGTGATCTTGTTCTTCTTCATCAGGAAGTCGATGCCATTGGCACCCTTCGTGACGACCTTCTCCTTGTGCTTCTGCGCGTTGGCCCAGTTGATGGTGGGGTTGGCCACGTCGATGCCGAAGTCCGACGCCTCGCGGATGTGGTGGAACAGCTCCGCGGTCCACAGCAGGGACTTGGTGGGAATGCACCCACGGTGGAGGCAGGTGCCTCCCAGGCGCTTGTCCTTCTCGATGATGGCCGTCTTCAGGCCAAGCTGGGCCGCGCGGATGGCGCCCACATAGCCGCCAGGACCGGAACCGATGATCACCACGTCGAACGTCTCAGCCACGCTGGCCTCCATTACAGGTAGAACCCGCGGGCGCTGATAACCTCCGCTCCCGGTGAGAATCAAGGAGTTTGCATTTGCGACGCTTTCCGACTCGAACGCTCGTTCTGATGGCCGTGGCCGTGGCCGCCTTCGTTCACCTGTGGATCGTCAGCCATAAGAAGCCTGAACCGCAGCCGGACGCTTCGGCCCCCAAGCCCGGCATGGCGGTGGACACGGCTTCACCGACGGCCGCAGCAAAGCCCCCCGTGGCGCTCATCTCGCCCGCCTGCTCCACGCTCGATCGGGCGCTGGACGCGGTGGCGCGCAGCCCGGATGACGCCGCGGCCCTCAAAGAGGCCCGGAACAAGCTGGGGGCCTGTGAGCAGGTGACCACCCGGGCATGTGAGATGGGACCAGCCCTGGATGCCCGGGCACCGCTGACGGCGCAGCCCTCGCCCGCGCGTGCGCTGCTGGGGGAGCTGTGCCAGCGCTGCCCCGCCGAGGCCAACCCGTGTGCGACGCTGGTCTCCCGCGCGGTGCGGCAGGAGCTGGCCGAGCGCAAGGTGGAGCCCGCCGAGCTGCGCTGGAACCTGGAGCATGCCGGGCCCGGCACGGCGGCCGCGTGCAACGTGCTGGTGCGCGAGGCCCTGGCTCCCGCGGCGGTGACGGGCGAGGAGCTGAAGCCTGGGCACCCGGCCCTGCTCACGGAGCTGGGCCCCGTGTGCGCCAAGGCGGGCCAGCTTCCCGTGGCGGTGGTGAACGCGGTGCTCGTCCAGCGGGGCGCGCAGGCGGGCAACCTGTCGGCGCTGGCGGTGATGGGGCCCGCGTACATCAAACCCTCGGAAGTCACCGGCCCGGAGCTGGCCAAGCAGGCCTTCGACGAGAGT
>DASVVJ010000791.1:0-1867 GCA_036389955.1 Myxococcaceae bacterium | reverse complement strand
ATCTGGTCCAGCACCTGCTGGTGGACCGTGGGGTTCAGGATCGGAAGCAGCGCCTCCACCCGCCGCTCCAGGTTGCGGGTCATCAGGTCGGCGGACGAGATGTACACATGGGCGTCCGGGTTCGGCAGCGCCTTGCCCTTGCCGAAGGCGTAGATGCGCGTGTGCTCCAGGAAGCGCCCGACGATGGACTTGACCCGGATGTTCTCCGACAGGCCCTTGATGCCGGGCCTCAGGCAGCAGATGCCGCGCACGATGAGGTCCACCTGCACCCCCGCGGCGCTGGCGTCGTAGAGGGCGTCGATGATGCCCGGGTCCACCAGGGAGTTGCACTTGCACCAGATGGCGCCGGGCCGCCCGGCCCTGGCGTGGGCGATCTCCTCCTGGATGTGCTCCAGGAGGCGCTTCTTGAGGTTGAGCGGCGAGACCGCCATCCGCTCCAGCTCCGCCGGCTCCGCGTAGCCGGTGACGAAGTTGAACATGCGGGACACGTCCCGCCCGATGGCCGGGTCGGCGGTGAAGAAGGACAGGTCCGTGTAGATGCGCGCCGTGATCGGGTGGTAGTTGCCCGTGCCCACATGGCAATAGGTGATGAGTTGGCTGCCCTCGCGCCGCACCACCATGGACAGCTTGGCGTGGGTCTTCAGCTCGATGAAGCCGAACACCACCTGGGCGCCCGCCCGCTCCAGGTCCCTGGCCCAGCGGATATTGGCCTCCTCGTCGAACCGGGCCTTGAGCTCCACCAGGGCGGTGACGGATTTGCCCGCCTCCGCCGCCTCGGCCAGGGCCGCCACGATGGGAGAGTTGGAAGAGGTGCGATACAGGGTCTGCTTGATCGCCACCACGTTGGGGTCCCGGGCCGCCTGGAGCAGGAACTGCACCACCGCGTCGAAGGATTCGTAGGGGTGATGGACGATGATGTCCTTCTGGCGGATGGCCGCGAAGCAGTCGCCGCTATGCTCGCGGATGCGCTCGGGAAAGCGCGGGTTGTAGGGCTTGAACTTGAGGTCCGGGCGGTCGAGGGCGACGAGCTGGGAGAGGTCGCTCAGGCCCATCATGCCTTCCACCACGAAGACCTCCTCGGCCGACACCTCCAGCTCCTCGGCCACGAAGACCCGCAGGTCCTCCGGCATGGCCGCCTCCACCTCCAGGCGGATCACGCTGCCGCGGCGGCGCTGCTTGAGGGCGGTCTCGAACAGGCGCACCAGATCCTCCGCCTCTTCCTCCACTTCGATGTCGGAGTCGCGGATCACCCGGAAGGCGCCCTGGCCGTTCACGCTGTAGCCCGGGAACAGGCGGCCCGTGTAGAGCACGATCACCTGCTCCAGGGCGATGAACCGGGTCGCGCCGGTCTCGGCGAAATCCGGCAGGCGGATGAAGCGCTCGGCCTTCACGGGCAGGCGGATCAGGGCGTTGAGCACCTTGCCGTCGCTCTTGCGCGCGAGCTTGAGCCCGATGGAGGTGCCGAGGTTGGGAATGAACGGGAAGGGATGCGCCGGGTCGATGGCGAGCGGCGTGAGCACCGGGAACACGTGGTTGAGGAAGTAGTCCTCGAGCCAGGAGGCCTCGGGCTTCGTCAGGCCGCTTCCCTCGACGAGCACGATGCCCTCCTCCAGCACGGCGTCGCGCAATTCCCCCCAGCGCTTCTGCTGGTCGGACGCCAGATGCGCCACCGCCACGGAGATCCGCGTCAGCTGCTCCTGGGGGGTGAGGCCGTCCTGGGACGAGGCGGCCACGCCCGAGCGCTCCTGGCCCCTGAGGCCCGCCACGCGCACCATGAAGAACTCGTCCAGGTTGTCGGCGGAGATCGACAGGAAGCGCAGCTGCTCCAGGAGCGGGTGGTTGCGGTTCGACGCCTCTTCCAGCACCC
>DASVVJ010000790.1:0-12266 GCA_036389955.1 Myxococcaceae bacterium | reverse complement strand
TGAGCAGGAGCAGGACGATCCCGAGCTGAAGAAGCTGGTGCACCAGTGCATGGAGGCGCTCAAGCAGGCCCACCCCGAGCTCTCCCAGTACAAGACCGTCATCGAGCTGGACCCGGCGGAAGACTGAGCCCGTGAAACTGGCACACAGATTCCGCTCGGTGAGCGGCGGCACCGTCCAGGACTGCCATTTCCTGGCGGACCGCTGGGACGGCAAGAGCTGGATGGAGGACCATGCCGAGTCCTGGGTGGGGCAGGTGGTGGACGGGCAGCTCTTCACGCTGCTGGGGCAGGTGGGCTGGCTCACCAGCCTGTGGCGCTCGCCCTCCGGGCGCGTCTACGTGTCCGAGGGCAGCTACCGCCGCGGGGGAGTCCACATCAACCGTTCGGACGATCCCCTGCATCCGGCGTGGGAGTTCCACCCGCTGCCGTGCGTGGTGTCCGGCGTCTTCGGGCTGGATGACGACTTCGTCCTCGTCTGGGGCCCGCTCGTGCAGAAGCGAGCCGAGGCCTTCTTCCGCTGGGATGGCAAGCGCTGGCACGAGCTGCCGTGCCCCGGCGAGGTCTTCGCCGTGCACGGGCTCTCCCCCGAGCTCATCTACGCCGTGGGGACGGATGGGCTGATCGCCCGCTGGGACGGAGCGCGCTGGCACACCGTGCCCTCGTTCACCGAGGCGGCGATGACGGCCGTGCATGTCGTCAGCGAAGACGAGATGTACGCCTGCAGCGACGCGGGCGCGCTCGAGGGCTCGATTTACGGCTGGTCAGAGGTGGCGGAGTCCCCGTGCATGTTGATGAACGTGGCGAAGTACCGGGGCCAGGTGTGGCTGGCAGGGGGCATCGACGGCCTCTTGACCCTGAAGGGCAACCAGATCGAGCCGGTCGATCCCTCGCTGAAGGCCGCGCGGCTGGACACCCGGCAGCGGCTGGTGGTGGCCGCCCCCGAGTGCCTGGCGGACTCCGAAGAGGGCAAGGAGTTCCGGCGGATCCCTCTCGATCAGTTCATCGCTCGCCTCGAGGGTGTGCCCAAAAAATGGTAGAGGCCAGCGCGTCGCGGAAACTCCCCGCGCGCGCCGGCCCCGGATGAAACAATTACCTTGAACGCCTAGGCGCTGGCGGTCTTCTCCTGGCCCAGGTTGATGTTCTGCTTGTTCAGGTAGCCCATGGCCTTGTCCTTCACCTGGGTGCGCAGATCCACACCCGGCGTCGGGGCCAGCATCAGGGCCACGATGGAGCCCACGGCCGCGCCAATCACGAACGCGCCCAGCCCGCCGAAGGTGCTGTTCACCGGCTTGGCGGTGGTGAGGCCCACGTGGCGCAGCACGTCATCGGCCTCGAAATCGTCCCACCTGTCCTTCGCGACGCGCGGCAGGTCGTTGATGATCTTCTCGGCCAGCCACTTCCGATACAGGTTACTCTTGGCAGCCCACTTCGCCTTCTTCGCGAACAGCATGATGTCCTCCTGGGCCAGACATTCGGTGGGCAGCGCTCCCCATTGGCCATGCCCCCCGCTGGTGAAGTGAAGGTAGGCAGGGGGACGCGGCGCGGCATCCGTGAAAAAGTTTTCCCACCCCAGGTCCTCCAGCGCCGAGAAGGCAGCCAGCCGAGCGCCTTTCTGGTATGTGGCCCCCGCCATGTCCTACGAACAGAAGCTGCGTGAGAAAATCTCGGAAGTAGAGAAGGGCGGAGCGGAGAAGTACCACGCGAAGAACAAGGAGGCGGGCAAGCTGTTCGCCCGTGAGCGCATCCGCCTGCTGGTGGATGCGGACTCCTTCGTCGAGGACGGCAAGCTCGCCAACAATGCCGACCGCGAGCTGCCCTCCGACGGCGTCATCATCGGCCTGGGCAAGGTGGCTGGGCGCACCGTGGCCATCATGGCCAACGACTCGACGGTGAAGGCCGGCAGCTGGGGCGCCCGCACGGTGGAGAAGATCCTCCGGATTCAGGAGACGGCCCGCTCGCTGCGCTGCCCGCTGTTCTACCTGGTGGACTCGGCCGGCGCCCGCATCACCGATCAGGTGGAGATGTTCCCCGGCCGCCGGGGCGCGGGCCGCATCTTCTATAACGAAGTGCACATGTCCGGCTTCGTGCCGCAGGTGTGCCTGCTGTTCGGCCCGTCAGCGGCGGGCGGCGCGTACATCCCCGCGTTCTGTGACCTGGTCATCATGGTGGACGGCAACGCCTCCATGTACCTGGGCAGCCCGCGCATGGCCGAGATGGTCATTGGCGAGAAGGTGACGTTGGAGGAGATGGGCGGGGCGAAGATGCACTGCTCGGTGTCGGGCGTGGGCGACGTGCTGGTGAAGACGGAGCAGGAGGCCATCGCCGCGGCCCAGCAGTACATCAGCTACTTCCCGGAGAACTTCGGCCAGCTGCCGCCCGCCAACCCGGCCAAGGCGCCCAAGGCCAGCGGCAAGCGGGTGGACGAGATCATCCCCGCGGACCAGAACAAGCCGTTCGACATGCACGCCCTCATCACCGAGCTGATCGACGAGGGCAGCTGGTTCGAGGTGAAGAAGCTCTTCGCCCAGGAGCTGATTACCGGCCTGGCGCGCATCAACGGCCGCCCGGTGGGCATCGTCGCCAACCAGCCCAAGTACAAGGGCGGGGTGCTCTTCGTGGACTCGGCGGACAAGGCCGCCCGGTTCATCTGGCTGTGTGACGCCTTCAACATTCCGCTGCTGTACCTGGCGGACGTGCCCGGCTTCATGATCGGCACCAAGGTGGAGCGCGCGGGCATCATCCGCGCCGGCGCGAAGATGATCTCCGCGGTGTCCGAGGCCAGCGTGCCTCGAATCTGCGTGGTCGTTCGCAAGGCGTATGGCGCCGGCCTGTACGCCATGTCCGGGCCGGGCTTCGCCCCGGATGCCACCCTGGCGCTGCCCCAGGCGATGATCGCCGTCATGGGTCCCGAGGCCGCCGTCAACGCGGTGTACTTCAACAAGATCCAGGAGAAGCCCGAGGCCGAGCGCGCCGCCTACGTGCAGCAGCTTCGCGACGAGTACCGGGCCGACGTGGACATCTACAAGCTGGCCAGCGAGCTGGTGGTGGACGAGATTGTCCCCGGTGACCGGCTGCGTCATGAGCTGATGCAGCGCTTCGACGCCTATTCGCGCCGTCACCAGCCCCGGGCCGAGAAGAAGCACGGCGTGTACCCGGTCTGAGGCGGCCGAGCGTCCACCGGAGGACGCTTTCCGGGCCGCGTCATGAGCGCGGCCCGGGCGATGTGAGAAGTGAAACTTGGACTTCGCCGGAGGCTTCAGGCTCCGGGTTCCTCTCTGCGGTTAGATTTGTGCCCCCATGGACTTCGAACTTCCCGAAAGCCACCGCGCCCTCAAGGCCTCCCTCAAGGAATTCTGCGAGCGGAAGGTCAAACCCTATGCCCGTGACTGGGACAAGGACGAGAAGTTCCCCATGGAGGTGGTGCGCGAGCTGGGCCAGCTCGGCGTCATGGGCATGCTCGTCTCCGAGGAGTATGGCGGCGCGGCGATGGACAGCCTGGCCGTAGCAGTGGCGGTGGAGGAGATCGCCCGCTACGACGGCTCGCTGGCGCTCACCGTGGCCTCGCACAACGGCCTGGGCACCAGCCACCTGCGCGTGTTCGGCAACGAGGCGCAGAAGAAGAAGTACCTGCCCAAGCTGGCCACCGGCGAGTACCTGGGCGCGTGGGGCCTGACGGAGCCGGGCTCAGGCTCGGACGCGGCGGGCATGAAGACCACCGCCGTGCGCAAGGGCGACAAGTGGGTGCTCAACGGCGCGAAGATGTTCATCACCCAGGGCACCGTGGGTGACGTGTTCGTGGTGCTGGCGCTCACCTCTCCGGAGAAGAAGCAGAAGGGCATCACCGCCTTCATCCTCGAGAAGGGGATGCCCGGGTTCAGCCAGCGCTCCATCCACGGCAAGCTGGGCATGCGCTCCTCGGACACCGCCGAGCTCATCATGGAGGCGGTGGAGGTACCGGACTCGCAGCGGCTGGGCGAGGTGGACCGGGGCTTCATCGACACGCTGAAGATCCTGGACAAGGGCCGCATCACCATCGGCGCGCTGTCGGTGGGCCTGGCCCGGGGCGCGCTGGAGGAGTCCATCCGCTACGCCCGTGAGCGCACGGCGTTTGGCCAGCCGATCGCCGAGTTCCAGGGACTGCGGTGGATGTTCGCGGACATCAAGACGGAACTCGAGGCGGCGCGCCTGCTGGTGCACCGCGCCGCGCACCTGGCGGACACCAACCAGCCGTACACGCAGCAGGCCTCGATGGCGAAGCTGTTCGCCTCGGAAGTGGCCACGCGCGCGTGCAACAAGGCGGTGCAGATCCACGGCGGCTACGGCTACACCCGCGAGTTCCCCGTGGAGCGCTACCTGCGCGATGCCAAGCTGTGCGAGATCGGCGAGGGCACCAGCGAGGTGCAGCGCGGCATCATCGCCCGCGAGATCTTCAAAGGCTGAGGCATGACGACCGCCCGGCTCGAGCAGCTTGGACTGCGTGTGGAGCAGGGCGCCTCCGGCTCCCAGGCCGTGCTGAACCTGCCAGAGACCTCGCGGCTGGAGAACCCCGTCACCCGGCAGCCCATCTCCCGCGTCACCTTCCAGGTGGCGCCGGATCGGCTGACGCCAGTGGCTCCGCCCGCGTTGGTGGGGCTGGCGCCCATCATGCTCAGCTCGGTGACGAGCGCGGACGAAGTCACCGGGCTGCTGAGCGGGGCGTTCGACGAGTACCTCTTTCACCTCGAGCGCCGCTCCGCGCAGCTCAACGCCCTGGGGCTCAGCCCCAGCGTGGATCCGGAGACGCTGGAACTGTCCACGGAGCTGGAAGCCGGGCCGCTCTCCTTCAAGCTGGTGTCCGATCGCCAGGGCCACTTCCGGGTGGGGCGCACGCGCAGGGGAGCGCAGATCCTGGTGGGCGGGGCGCAGCTGCGTTTCGAGCTGTCCGAGTTCCGCGAGCGGACGGCGCTGAGCAACTACCTCACGGCGCTCGTGGAGGAGTCGGCGCCGCGCGCGTCGGCCGTCTCCGCGAAGAAGGGGCTGGTGAGCTACGCGGACATCTCCCAGGCCTTCGGGGCGCAGGCGTTGGTGCCTCCGCGCAGCAGCCTGGAGGTGCTGGTTCAGCTGTCGGTGAATGGGGAGTCCTACCGCTTTGCCGCGGCCCGGCTGGAGGGCCGCACGTTCCGCGGCCTGCTGGCCGGGGCGAAGGGCAAGGTGTGGTCGGAGCGTTTCGAGTTGGATGATTTTCCCGGCGTTGTCCGCCTGGTGGCGGATCTGCTGAAGGTCAGCCCCGAGGCCGTGAAGCTGGTCGGCCCGGACACGCCACAGGAGTGAGAATTGGCAACGGCGACTCAACTGGCCCAGCGGGTGCTCGACGGGGATGTGCGGGCGGCCTCGCGCTTGATGCGCAACATCGATGATGGCGTGCCCACCGCCATGGCGGATCTGCAGGCCCTGTTTCCCAAGACGGGCGGCGCGTACATCATCGGCCTCACCGGCTCGCCGGGCGCGGGCAAGTCCACGCTGACCGACCGGCTGATCGCCAGGTTCCGCAAGCAGGGCAAGAAGGTGGGCGTCCTCGCGGTGGACCCCACCAGCCCCTTCACCGGCGGCGCCATCCTGGGCGATCGCATCCGTATGCAGGAGCACGCCACGGACAAGGGCGTCTTCATCCGCTCGCTGGCCACTCGCGGCAACCTGGGCGGCCTGTCGCGCGCCACGGGCGACTGCATCCGGGTGATGGACGCCATGGGGCAGGACGTCATCCTGGTGGAGACGGTGGGCGTGGGGCAGGACGAGATCGACATCGCCCAGATGGCGCACACCACGGTGGTGGTGACGGTGCCGGGCATGGGCGATGACGTGCAGGCGATCAAGGCCGGCATCCTCGAGGTGGCCGACGTCTTCGCGGTGAACAAGTCGGACCTGGACGGCGCGGACCGCATGGTGCGCGAGCTGCGGATGATGCTGGAGCTGCGCCACGCGGTGAAGGCGCCCGCCATGGACCACGACGCCCACCACCGGATGGTGCGCGCCAAGGCCGAGGGCCGCCACGTGGAGGAGGCTGCGCCACCGCGTGAGTGGGAGCCGCCCATCCTCAAGGTGGTGGCCGCCAGGGATCAGGGGGTGGACGAGCTGGTGGAGGCCATCGCGCAGCACCGCGCCTTCCTGGACGAGACGGGCCTGCGCAAGGACAAGGAGCGCGCGCGCGCCGCCATGCAGTTCATCGCCCTGCTGCGCGAGCGGCTACTGCGTGGCGCCCTGGCCCGGCTGGAGCGTGAGCGCGGGCGCCTGGACGAGGTGGCCGGGCGCATTGCCGAGCGGCAGGCCGATCCGTACGCGCTCGCCGAGGAACTGGCGAGCCAGCTCGCGGAGTAGCGGAGTGGAGAAGCGGAGCCTGCAAGAGCGTGTGGAGGCACTGGAGACCCGGCTGGGAGTGCCCTTCCAGCGCAAGGATCTCGGCCTGGTGGCGCTCACGCACAAGAGCTACGTCAACGAGCACCCGGACTCGGGGATGCAGCACAACGAGCGGCTGGAGTTCCTCGGGGACGCGGTGGTGGACTTGGCCATTGGCCACCGGCTGATGGACCGGTTCCCCACCTTGCCCGAGGGGGATCTGACCAAGCTGCGCTCGCTGATCGTCAGCGAGGAGGGGCTGGCGCGCATCGCCCGGGTGCTCAACCTGGGCGAATTGCTGCTGCTGGGCCGGGGCGAGGAACTCACCGGCGGCCGGGAGAAGCCCTCGGTGCTGGCCGACGCGCTGGAGGCGGTGCTGGGGGCGGTGTACCTGGGCTCGGGGATGGAGGCGGTACTGGGGCTGGTGGACCGGCACTTCGCGGAGATCCTCGAGGGCGTGGCGGAAGGGGGCAGCGGGCTGGACTACAAGACCCGGCTCCAGGTGGAGGTGCAGGGCCGGCTGAAGATGCCACCGCGCTACCGCCTGCTGTCCGAGACGGGGCTGGGCCACGAGAAGACGTTCGAGATCCAGGTGACGATCGGCTCGGGCCTGTTCGCCCGCGCGGTGGGCCGCAACAAGAAGGAAGCCGAGCAGGAAGCGGCCCGCCTCACCCTGGACATGCTTCGCGAGGACAACACCTGGCAGTGAAACCCCTTGGACCGGGGGAGGGGCGCGCATAACGTGCTGCGCCATGTTCCGGATTATCGCGACCACGTTCCTCCTGGCCGCCACCGTGGCCGGGGCTCAGCCCGTCTCACCCAAGTCTTCGGCCGCTCCTGGCAAATGGACGAGCCAGGTCAAGACGGGCAAAGACCTCTTCGCCACCCTCAAGACGAGCCAGGGCACCATCGTCGTCCGGCTCTTCAGCAAAGAGGCCCCGAGGACGGTGGAGAACTTCGTGGCCCTGGCCTCGGGCGAGAAGGAGTGGACGAACCCTCAGACCGGGGAGAAGGGGAAGAAGCCCCTCTATAACGGGACGGTCTTCCACCGCGTCATCCCGGACTTCATGATTCAGGGAGGCGATCCCAGCGGGACGGGCCGCGGCAACCCGGGCTACCTCTTCGGGGACGAGTTCAACAAGCGCACCTTCGACAAGCCGGGCTTGCTGGCCATGGCCAACCGGGGGCCCAACACCAACGGCAGCCAGTTCTTCATCACCACGGGCACGCCGATGTGGCTCAACAACAAGCACACCATCTTCGGCGAGGTGATTCAGGGCTATGACGTGGTGGAGGCCATCTCCAAGGTGCCCCGCGACGCCCAGGACAAGCCGCTCACCCCGGTGACGCTCACCTCGGTGACGCTGAGCGCCAAGTCCCCCGTGGCCGCCGCCCCGAAGGCTCCTGCCCCCGCGCCGGCCCCCGCGCCCAAGCCGTAGATAGGGGTAAAGCGTCAGCTTCTGCTCGAACGTCGCGCCGCTCGTGATCGCAACCCCATTTGCGCTCAGCCATTGAAACACCTCGTCATGGTCGCCTCCGCAAACGGCTGTTCTTAGGGGGGGCTTCGTGAGGAGCATGCCCATCCTTTGGCGAGAGCTGCGCGTACAGTTCGCGGAGCTTGGCGCGGAGCACTTCCCTCGGCGGCAGGAACGTCTGGTACTCAGCGACGAGCGTAGGCGACGTCGTGCGTGCGAGCGCGTACTCGACGACCTCGTCGTCCTTCGTCGCGCAGAGCAATACGCCGATGGAGGGCCGCTCATGAGGCTTCCGCACGTCGCGGTCGAGCGCCTCAACGTAGAACGAGAGTTGCCCGAGGTCGGCCGGCTTGAATCTGTCGACCTTCAGCTCGAACGCCACGAGGCATTGCAGGCCTCGGTGGAAGAAGACGAGATCGATGGCGAAATCCTGGTTGCCGACCTGCACCGGGTACTGAGAGCCGACGAAGCAGAAATCGCGACCCAACTCGGTGAGGAAGCGGCTGAGGTGACGGAGCAGGGCGCCGTGGAGGTCAGCCTCCGAGTGCCCGTCGGGTAGCTCGAGGAACTCCAGATTGTAGGAGTTCTTCAGCTCGCTGAGCGCGTCGGGAAATTGTCTCAGCGCTGGTGAGACTTTCTTCGCGGCCACCGCGTCACGCAGCACGGCGCCCGAGCGAATCTGCCGTTCCAACTCGCGCGAGGACCAGCGCTCCTTGATGGCGGCGAGGATGTAGAACTCGCGGGCCTCTGCCGGCCTGGTCTGCCCGAGGATGATAAGATGGTGGGTCCACGGCAATTGTCTCAGCAGTGCTGAGACTTTTCGGTTCGACCGGTACGCCTCAAAGAACTGCCGCATGCGGAACAGGTTCGGCCGCGTGAAGCCCCGAAGGCCGGGGAATCGCCTCGCGAGCGAAGCCGCGAGTTCTTTGACCACGCCGTCGCCCCACTCGGCGCTCGCGATCTTCCGGCTGATGTACTCGCCGAGCTGCCAGTAGAGCGAGACCAGTTCCGCGTTCACCGCCTGGTACGCGCGACCGCGTGCGGCCTCGATGAGAGCGACGATTTCCGCGAACCGCGCCTCGTCGCCGACGATGACTCCGGTCGGGCGACTGTTTCCGAGTCAGCCTGGTGCCAACGCGAAGCTATTGCCGGTGACACCGCTGGTGGTAAACACCGGCTTCTTCGCGAGGGGTACACCATGGGCATGATGGACGAGGCGAAGGAGGGCAAGGACCTGTACGCCACCTTCGACACCACCGAAGGCCAGTTCACCGTCCGGCTCTTCAGCAAGGACGCCCCCAAGACCGTCGAGAACTTCGTGGGCCTGGCCACCGGCGAGAAGCCGTGGACGCACCCTCAGACGTTCAAGCGCATGGAAGGCACCCCGCTCTACGACGGGACGCTCTTTCACCGCTGCATCTCCAACTTCATGATTCAGGGCGGAGACCCGCTGGGCGTGGGCAACGGCAACCCGGGCTTCCGTTTCGAGGATGAGTTCCAGAGCGGCAGGCGTTTTGACAGGCCAGGCCTGCTGGCCATGGCCAACTCGGGTCCCAACACCAACGGGTGCCAGTTCTTCATCACCGTGGTACCCACCCCCCACCTGAACAACCGCCACACCATCTTCGGCGAGGTGGTAAAGGGCTACGAGGTGGTGGACCACATCGCCAACAAGCTACCCGCGGACTCGAATGACCGGCCTACCCGGCCGGTGAGGATCCAGAAACTGACGATCTCAGCGTCTCAGCCTTAATCTCGCCTGTCCGCCAGGCGGGCAGGGGAGTACATGCAGCTTTCGCAGTCCCACGGAGCCCTCCCCTGGGCGGGCTCCCAGACCACCTTCAGAACGATGGCCACGAAGAACTACCGCAGCGGCTTTGCCGCGCTCATCGGCCGGCCCAATGTGGGCAAGAGCACCCTGCTCAATCAGCTCACGGGCGAGAAGATCGCCATTGTCTCGCCCAAGCCGCAGACGACCCGTAACCGCATCCTGGGCGTGGTGACGCGCCCCGAAGGCCAGGTGGCCTTCATCGACACCCCGGGCATCCACCAGGCCAAGGGCGAGCTCAACCGCTACATGGTGGAGGCCGCCCTCTCGGCCGCCGAGGAGGTGGACCTGGTCCTCTTCCTCATCGAGGCGATGCCGGGCGAGAAGCCTGAGATTGGCCCGGGCAACCGGATGATCCTCGAGCGGCTGCAGAAGCTGGGCAAGCCGACGTTCCTGGTCATCAACAAGATCGACGCCATTCCCAAGGCGATGCTGCTGCCGCTCATCGACCGCTACCGCAACGAGTTCCCCTTCGCCGAGGTGATGCCCATCTCGGCGAGGGAAGGGGACGGGCTGGACCGGCTCTTCAGCGTGGTGCTGCAGCACCTGCCCGAGGGCGAGCGCATCTTCGACGAGGACATGCTCACCGATCAGCAGGAGCGCACGCTGGTGGCCGAGTACATCCGCGAGCAGGTGCTGCGCCACTGCCGCCAAGAGATCCCGTACTCCACCGCGGTGTTGGTGGACGTGTTCGACGAGTCCGAGCGCGATCCGCGCCCCGACGCGCCTCCGAGCGGGCTGGCGGGCCTCATCCGCATCGCCGCCTCCATCTACGTGGAGCGCGACAGCCAGAAGGCCATCATCATTGGCAAGCAGGGACAGATGTTGAAGACCATCGGGACGGACGCGCGCAAGGCCATCCAGCGGCTGCTGGGCACGCACGTGTACCTCTCGCTCCGAGTCCGGGTGGAGCCTCGCTGGAGCGAGACCACCGCCGGGCTCAAGAAGCTGGGATACGAGTAAATGAAACCGCTGGTCGCCATCGTCGGCCGCCCCAACGTGGGCAAGTCCACCCTGTTCAACCGGCTCGTCCGCCGCCGCATCGCGCTCGTGGAGGACGTGCCCGGTGTCACCCGGGATCGCCACTACGCCGACGCGGAGTGGGGGGACCGGGCTTTCACCCTCATCGATACGGGTGGCTTCGTGCCCGGCGAGAAGGACACGCTGCTCAAGCAGGTGCGTGAGCAGGCCCAGCTCGCCGTGGAGGAGTGTGACGCCATCATCTTCGTCACCGACGGCCGCGCGGGGCTCACCGCGGCGGACGAGGCGGTGGCGACCCTGCTGCGCAAGAGCGGCAAGCCGGTGGTGGTCGCCGCCAACAAGCTGGACAGCCCGTCGGGCCAGGTCCAGGCGCTCTCGGGCGAGTTCTTCCGGCTGGGGCTGGGCGAGGTGTTCCCGCTCTCGGCCGAGCACGCACTGGGCGTCGAGAACCTGGTGGGCACGCTGATTGACAAGCTGCCTCCCAAGCAGGAGGGCGAGGACGCGGAGAAGCCGCCCGACGACGGTGTCACCCGCATGGCCATCATCGGCCGGCCCAACGTGGGCAAGAGCACCCTGGTCAACGCCCTGCTCAAGCAGAAGCGCGTGGTGGCCAGCGAGATCCCCGGCACCACCCGGGATCCGATCGACTCGGAGCTCACCTACAAGGACAAGAAGGTCATCCTCACCGACACGGCGGGCATCCGCCGGAAGAGCTCCATCGCCCACCGGGTGGAGAAGTACTCGGTGGTGGCCGCGCTCAAGGTCATGGAGCGCAGCGACGTGGCGGTGCTGCTGATGGACGCCACCGAGCCCGCCGTGGACCAGGACGCCAAGCTGGCGGGCCTGTCCGAGGAGAAGGGCCGCGCTCTGGTCATCGTGGTGAACAAGTGGGACCTGATCGGCACTGACCAGCGCCGCCAGGAGGCCTTTCGCGAGGCGCTCAAGCACTCCCTGAAGTTCGTGGGCTATGCCCCCATCGTCTTCACCTCGGCCCTCACCGGCTCGCGGGTGGAGAAGGTGCTGGACATCGCCCTGGAGCTGGCCGAGCAGTTCCGCTACCGGGCGCCCACTCCCCAGCTCAACCGGCTGCTGGAGCACATGGTGGACTCCAACCCGGCCCCCATCGTCCACGGCAAGCCCCTGCGCCTGTACTACATCGCCCAGGTGGGCACGGCGCCTCCCACCTTCGCGCTGACGTGCAACTACCCCGAGCGCGTTCCGGACATGTACAAGCGCTACATCACCAACCAGCTGCGTAAAACCTTCGACCTGAGGGTGCCCGTACGGCTGCTGTTCCGGGAGCGCCCTGGCCAGGCCAAGCGCGAGGCCCGGAAGCGCCCCAGTCTGCATACGGGCAAGAAGAAGAACGCCCCCCGGAGCCGCTGAGGCGGCTTCGCGTTGACACCCCCGGTGGCCGCTCCGTAGATTGCGCCGCCTTTTGCCGCCTTTTGCCCAGAGAAGATGAGGTTTTACGACGTGGCCAACCCCGAGAAGATGACCCAGAAGGAGCTCAAGCAGCCCGACGCCTTCCAGCGCATTGGGTACGAGGCGCAGGATTGGATCATCGAGCGCCGCTCGCTCCTGCTGCTCGTAGCGGGCGTAGCGGTGCT
>DASVVJ010000789.1:0-4378 GCA_036389955.1 Myxococcaceae bacterium | reverse complement strand
GGCGAAGGCGCGCGCCAGGGGCAGCAGATCCTCGGGCCGCTCGCGCAGGGGCGGCAGCGACAGCGGCATCACATTGAGGCGGAAGAAGAGGTCCTGCCGGAAGCGGCCTTCTCTCACCGCGCGGGTGAGCTCCTGGTGCGTGGCGGCCAGGATGCGCACGTCCACGGAGATGGGGCCGGAGCCGCCCAGCCGCTCCACCTCCTTGGTCTCCAGGGCGCGCAGCAGCTTGGCCTGCAGTTCCAGCGGCATGTCGCCAATCTCATCGAGGAACAGGGTGCCGCCGTGGGCCTGCTCGAAGCGGCCCGAGCGGCGCGCGGTGGCTCCCGAGAAGGCGCCGCGCTCGTGGCCGAACAGCTCGCTCTCCAGCAGGGTGGCGGGAATGGCCGCGCAGTTGATGGCCACGAAGCGCCCCTTGCGGCCCGAGGCCAGGTGCAGCGCCCGCGCCACGCGCTCCTTGCCCGTGCCCGTCTCGCCGGTAATGAGCACGGCGGCGTCGCTGGGGCCCACGCGGGCAATCAGCTGGCGCAGGGTCTCCATGGCGGGGCTGTCGCCCACCAGGTGGCCCGGGCGGGACAGCTCCTCCAGCAGCCGCTGGCGCTCTTCCTTGAGAGCATTCAGCGTGAGCGCGTTGCGCAGCGCGGTGAGCAGGCGCTCGGGAGAAGGGGGCTTCTCGACGAAGTCCGTGGCGCCCAGCTTCAGCGCCTGCACAGCCTCGGCGGGAGAGGCCTCGCCGGAGAGGACGACCACGGGAGCGGGCAGGGGACGCGGCAGCCGCGCGAGCCACTCCAGGCCCGTCTCGCCCGGCATGCGCAGGTCGAGCAGCACCAGGTCCGGAGGATCCTCGAGCGAATCGAGCAGGCGCGAGGCCTCGGCGGCGGAGCGGGCCTCCAGGGTCTGGAAGCCTTCGTCCGAGAGCAGCCCCCGCAGTCCCTTGAGGACGCCGGGGTCGTCATCGACGAGGAGGATGTGAGGGCCGGGCTTCATGGCGTGGGCGGAGCGAGCGGGAGGTCCACGAGCGCCAGCGTACCGCCACCGGGCGCGGGTTCGAGGCGCAGGCTGCCGCCGTGTTCATGGGCGATCTTCTGCGCGATGGGCAGGCCGAGCCCACTGCCGCCCGGCTTGGTGCTGAAGAGGCCCCGGGTGAGGGCGGCGCCCTCCAGCACCGTGGGGATGCCTGTGCCCCCATCGCGCAGGGTGACGCGGAGGGAAGAGGGCCCCGGCTCGATGGCGATGCGCACGGGGGCGGCGCCGGACTGGGAGGCCTCGGTGGCGTTCTTCAGCAGGTTGCCGAAGAGGCGGCGCAGGCCATCCGGGTCCGCTTGGAGGGTGACGTCGTCTCCGGGCGCCAGCTCCACGGGGACGGGCGAGGTGCCCTGGTAGAGGGCGCAGACCTCGGAGAGCAGGGGCCGCAGGGCCACGGGCTGGAAGCGCGGCGCGGGCAGGCGGGCGAAGGCGGAGAAGCTCTGGGTCATCCGCATGAGCAGTTCCACCTCTTCCTGAAGCAGGGCCACGGCCTCGGAGATGCGCGCGGCGTCGGGAGGAGCCCCGTCCGACCGGGAGAGACGCGCGAGCGAGAGCTTCATTGCCGTGAGCGGATTTTTCAGCTCGTGGGCCAGGGCGCGGGCGATGTCCTGCCAGGCGGCGATCTGCTCGGCGGCCTTGAGGCGCTCGCGCTGGGAGAGCAGCTCCTGGCCCATGCGGTTGAAGCCGGCGAAGAGGAACTGGAACTCGTCCCGGGGATGCTCGGGCGCGGACAGTCGCACAGAGAGGTCCCCGCGCGCATAGGCGCTCATGCCCTGGGTGAGGGTAGTGACGGGGCGGGAGAGGGCTCGGCCCAGCAGCACGGCGGCCACGGCGAGCACCGCGGCTGACAGGAGCACCAGGGCGGTGATGAACAGGGGCACCCGTTGGACGAGGGCACGGCGGGCCAGCTCCGCCTGGGCGAGGTTGAGGCGGGCCTCGTCGAGCGGCGCCTGGGAGATGCCCCGGCGCTCCAGGTCGGCGGACACCTCATCGAGCACGCGCTCCACGGGGGCCACGGACACCGAGAGCAGCCGCTCCAGCGCGCTCTGGGCCAGCAGCCCCATGAGCACGAGCGGCACGAGCCCCGCTCCCAGCATCACGGCGAGCAGCCGGCGGCGGAAGCGGGTAGGCGGGAGCGGCAGAGCGGAAGTGAGCGCCATCGGCACGAAGGGATGACTGCGTGGAAGAGCCTGGGGCCGGAGTGTAAGCGGTTCTCAGGAATAATCATTCTGAAGCAGCATTGCCTTCTGTGTGTGCTAGCCTATGCTTGCAGATGAAGGCTTACTAACTTCGGAATAAATTATGGCGCTCATTTATCCGGCAGAGTGGAAGTTTGCGATGGGGGATGAAGTTCTTGCAGTCCCCTCTCAGTTGGTCTCGGAATTTCACGACTTGGTGGCGAAAATAGCAGCAGGTGCTCCTGATGAACAGGACGTTGTGGAGGGATTTAAATCGAGATTTGGCTTCCATGGCAGAAGTACTTCCCTGAGTTGGGCAATGTCGGACCTGCTCAGTGCAATGGATGCTGAAAAGAGGAATGCACCCAACTTCATTGATTGCTTCTGGTCCGAGCTTGAGAGCTTGAAGAAAGCGAATGTTGCGACACCTACTTTGGCTCAATTCAATGCTATTCTTTCCAAGCATGGGGTTCCTTTTGAGGTCAAGCCGCCGAATCTAGTGAGGCACAGCGTTGATACGGTGCTTGTTGATGGTAATAAGAACAAGGAACTGGATGGAGACGGCGGAGCGATGTCGAAGTTGATGCAGTACTCTCTCGGTGAGTTGCTTGGCGTAGGAGGGTTTGGCCAAGTTTTTGTTGCAAAGCGAGAGACGAGTGCTGGCACCTTTGAGTTCGCGCTGAAACTGCTTGACCCGAGCCCGTTCATCTCTGATCCAGAGAAAGCTAAAGCCCGGTTCCGAAGGGAGATTCGAGCAATTCAAGGACTTCAACATCGGGGGATTGTCTATTATCTCGATGCAGGTTTAGATGGACGTGGACGTCCATACCTTGTGATGCCGCTTATACGGGGACTCGATATACGAGCGGCAACGGAAGCAGTGGATTTCCGGCAGCGCATTGTGCTGATGACGGAAGTGCTTGATGCGCTTGCCCATGCGCATGAACACGATGTGCTCCATCGTGATTTAAAGCCAAGTAATATTCTTGTTCGAAATACCGATATGCAGCCAGTTATTGTTGATTTCGGTAATGCGTATATTATTGATGAGCTTGATCGGCAGTCGCTCACTACGACGCTGGTTGGATCTCTTGGATACATTCCCTCTGAGGTTCTCGCGAATCCTAAGGCGCGAAGCCCACTTCACGATATCTATTCCATCGCTGTGATTACTTACGAAATTATCGCGCGGAAGCGACCCGATCCTGCAGAGTACGAGCCATTGGCATCGGTATATCCAGAACTTGCCAAGCTAGATGTCGTACTACAGAGAGCGCTTGGTCCTATTTCTAAGCGGCATCCAACAGCGCATGCTCTTCGTCTTGAACTGCTTGGAGTTACTCAGGCTCTCTGAGTTTAGCCTAAGCCCCTGTCGAGTCTGACTGGGCCCTGCGGGCGTAGTGCGCGCGTAGGCATGTCCTACGGAGATCAGTTGCGGCTCTGCGCTTCGCGTGTCGTGCCAGGTGCTGCATTACGTCTTGGTATTGTCGTATTGTCGCCAGTGATCGCTCATATTGGATAATTGGTTCATCCCGCGGAATTAAAGCTAGCATGCAGTGATGGCCATATTGCGCATGCCCATGCATCCTCGACGAGTGACGACCTATTGCCTGATGTTGTGTGCCGGTGTTGCCCTGCTCCTTGTGCCTTCCGCTTGGGCTGATCCGCCGGCAGCGGCCCGGGCCCGCGTGAAGAACCTGCGCGTGACGGTGCTGTCCACCATGCTCTCGGATGAGAAGGGCATCGGCGAGTGGGGCTTCGCCGCGCTCGTCGAGGCCGATGGGCGCCGGATTCTCTTCGACACGGGGTATCTGCCCAACACAGTGCACCAGAATGCCCAGGATCTGGGCATCGACCTGTCGGACATCACCGACGTCATCATCAGCCACCACCATGATGACCACACCGGTGGGCTCGTCACCCTGCGCCGGGAGCTGTCCAAGAAGAACCCGGCCGCGCTGTCCCGCGCCCACGTGGGCCAGGGCATCTTCCTGAGCCGCCCCGGCAAGTCGGGCGAGGGCAATCCCATGGTGGGTTTCCGCGGCGAGTACGAGGCGCTGGGCGGCCAGTTCGTCGAGCACAAGGAGCCAGTGGAGTTGGCGCCGGGCGTGTGGCTCACTGGCCCCGTCCCCCGCGTTCACCCCGAGCGCAACTGGAGCGGCAAGGCCCGGATTCAG
>DASVVJ010000788.1:0-2391 GCA_036389955.1 Myxococcaceae bacterium | reverse complement strand
CCCCAGCTCCACCTTGGGCAGCCTCGCGAGCACCAGGGCAATCGCCCCGAGCAGGATGACGATGGGCAGCAACTGTTGCAGCCACGGGGGCATCGACGACATGCGGTGAACCTCGGCGAACCGGCGGGGGAAAGCGGCGTGAACCCTACCCGGTCCCCTCGCCCGGGCCAACCCAGACCGTCCCCCTACGCCCGCTCGGCCAGCAGCCGGGTGATGGCGATCTCCAGCTTGGCGTCCGGTACCTCGCCGCTGCGGCACGCGGCGAGCAACGCCTGGATGGGCCGCCACTGCAGCTGCGTCCCCTCCTCTAGGGGTGAACCATCTCCCTGGGGCGGATGGGCCTGCTTGCCCGTCACGTCCACCGCGGTGGGGAACACCTTCTCGGAGATGATCCCCGGCGCCACGAAGAAGCCTCCGCCCAGCAGCCGGATCTCCTCGGGCGTCACCTCGAAGCCGGCCTCCTCGCGCACCTCCTCCACCGCCCGGCGCCGCACGCCCTCCTCGCCCTTGTCCTCCAGCTCCATCACTCCCGCGACGAGCTCCTCCACCAGCAGGTAGCTCGCCGGATCCGGCACCACCATCTCCTTCCCTCTCCGGAAGTAGGCCGCGGGCCGCAGGTTCTTGCGCGTGAGCACCTCCAGCTCACCCGACGCACTGCGGCGATAAACGAGCACCGCCACCGCGTCCAGCCGGGGCCGATCCACCACATCTACCCGATAGATTGGTGAGGCCGAGCCATCCGCGCGCCGGTTCTGGCAGCGCAGACGGCGAATCCGAAGAAAACCTTCGTCGCAGCGGGCCGTAGACGAGAAATCCTCGATGATCTCGATATCAGTCACAGTCTCATTCACTGGTCGCATGCCTGCCTCCTTAGCAGGTGGGAATCCGCTTTCCCGCGTCGCTTGCCCGTCCTGCGGTGATCTCGTACCTTGCGCCGTCCCCACCGCGTCACCTTCACGAAAGCCCCCGGACCCACCTGATGCGTCGTGCACTGATCGGCCTTCTCTGCGCCCTGGTCTCCACTTCGTGCATGCCCGTACTGGAGGGCGAGGAGTACAACCTCGCTGGCCAGGAAGTGCGCCTCACGATCCTTCATACGTCGGATATCCACTCGCGGCTTATCCCGTATGACTTCGCCCCGCTGAAGACGGACACCGACCTGGGGCTGATCCCCGAGGCGGGCCCGTTCGGCGGCGCCACGCGAATGGCCTCGCTGATCAAGCGCGAGCGCGAGCGCTCCGAGCGCATCCTCCACCTGGACTCGGGCGACTGCTTCCAGGGCGCGCCCATCTTCAACGTCAAAAGCGGTGAGGTGGAGTTCCGTTTCCTGTCGCAGGTGCGGCTGGACGCGGCGGTGGTGGGCAACCACGAGTTCGACGCGGGGGCGCTCAACTTCGTGGAGAAGGCGCGTGACTTTGCCCAGTTCCCGCTGCTGTCGGCCAACTATTACTGGGACGACCCGAAGGAGCCGGGCAACAACGGCGCCGCGCTCGTCACCTCGCCGTACACCATCCGTCAGGTGCAGGGACTGAAGGTGGGCGTGATCGGCATGGCCAACCTCTCCTCGCTCAACTCGATCGTCGAGGGTGGCAACTCGCTGCAGGTCACCCCGCTGGAGCAGAACGAGGCGGTGCGCGGCTACGTGGATCTGCTGCGCCCGGTGACGGATCTGATCGTCATCACCAGCCACCTGGGCCTCGTCGAGGATCAGGACGTGGTGCTGGGCTACGAGGCCTACTACGAGTACGCGCGCGCCAAGCCCTTCATCGAGCGCGAGAAGAACCCGTGGAAGATCCTCGAGTGGTCCGGCGAGGAGGGCAACCTCAAGTCCGTGGTGCGCGTGCAGATTCCGGGCGTGTCCGGCATCGACGTCATCATGGGCGGCCACCTGCACGTGGTGCTCAACCCGCCGCAGAGCGTGATTGACCCGTCGGGCCGCAAGGTGCTGCTGGTGCACTCGGGCGCCTTCTCCAAGTACCTGGGCCGGCTGGATGTGGTGGTGAAGGTGCCCGAGGAGGACACCGTGGACAGGGCGGAGCTCGTCAGCCACGACTACCGCGCCTTCCCGCTGGACGCGCTGTGGTGCAACGACGCCATGCGCGCCTTCTACAAGGACAATTTCTGGGATCCGGGCGAGTTCATCCTGGAGCCCTCCGTGCGCCGCGCCGTCGAGGAGTGCCGCGATCAGGAGGACCGGCTGACCACGCACCTGCTGCAGCCTTACATCCTGAACATGGACTTCAGCCTGCAGTTGACCTCCATCTTCTCGTACGCGCCGAGCGACGTGGCCCGCCGCAACAACTCCACCGGTGGAGACTCGCCGCTGGGCAACATCGCCGCGGACTCCATGCGCAAGCGCCGCCGCGTCGAGGCGGAGATGGCCCTCACCAA
>DASVVJ010000787.1:0-4789 GCA_036389955.1 Myxococcaceae bacterium | reverse complement strand
CAAGAAGGTGTTGTTCACCATCAAGGGCAAGGTGGAGCAGGGCAGCACCTTCGCGGATGCGCTGAAGGACCACCCCAAGGTCTTCGACGAGCTCTACACCCAGCTGTGCGCCGCGGGTGAGGTGGGCGGTATCCTCGACTCCATCCTCAACCGGCTCGCGGCCTACCGCGAGAAGAGCGAGAAGCTCAAGCGCAAGGTCAAGGGCGCGATGACCTACCCGGTCATCGTCATCCTGGTGGCCATCGGCGTGACGGCGCTGCTGCTGCTCAAGGTGACGCCGGTGTTCGCCAAGATGTTCGGTGACTTCGGTTCCGCGCTGCCGGCACCCACCCAGTTCGTGGTGGATCTGTCCGAGTGGCTGCAGAACTGGATCATCCACATGGTGCTCAGCATCGCCGCGGTGATCGGCTTCATCGTGTGGTCGTACAAGCAGCCCAAGGGCCGGAAGATCTGGGACAAGATCATCCTCAAGGCGCCGCTGTTCGGGCCCGTTATCCGCAAGGTGGCCGTGGCGCGCTTCACCCGCACGCTGGGCACGATGATCGCCTCGGGCGTTCCCATCCTGGACGCGCTCGACGTGACGGCGAAGACGGCCGGTAACCGCTCGGTGGAAGACGCCATCTATTACGTCCGCGGGAAGATCGCCGAAGGTAAGAACATCGCCGGTCCGCTGCTCGAGACCAACGTGTTCCCCTCCATGGTGGTGCAGATGATCGGCGTCGGTGAGGCCACCGGTGCCATGGACGCGATGCTCAACAAGATCGCCGACTTCTACGATGACGAGGTGGACACCGCCGTCGCCGGCCTCACGGCCATGATCGAGCCGCTGCTCATGGTGTTCCTGGGCGGCGTGGTCGGTGGCTTCCTCATCGCGATGTACCTGCCCATCTTCTCGATCGCCGGTGCCATTAAGTAGTAAAGCGGCCGCCGGGCTCGTTCCGCCTCCGGGCGAGCCCGAGCTGCGAGTTCGGCTGACGTGGCTGTCCGTCTTCCGGACGGTGGCCACCAGCCTGCTGCTGGGAGTCTTCGCGCTGAGACTCCTGGCGGCTCCGCCCCGCGAGCTGTCGTTCAACGACTCGCTGGCCTTCTTCGTCATCGGTCTCGTCTACGTCCTCACGCTCATCTACGGGCTGTGGCTGCGGCGTGGGAAGGTCGGGCGCTCGGCCGCCGTGGTGCAGGTGGCGGGCGACATCCTCATCGCCTCGGGCCTCGTCTCGGTGACGGGCGGGGCGGACTCTCCCTTCTCCTTCACGTACTCGCTGGCGGTCATCGCCGCCTCCATCCTGCTGTCGCAGCGGGGCGCCTTCGTCACCGCGGCGGCATGCTCGGGCGTGTATGGGGCGCTGGTGGTGATGAGCCTGCTGCGCATCAGCTCCTCGCCGCCCACGGCGATGGTGGTGCGCGCCGGCTTCCACTTCGCCAGCAACGTGCTGGCGCACTTCCTCATCGCCGCGCTGGCGGGCTTCCTCAGCCGGCAGTTGCTTGCGGCCGGCGGGCGGCTGTCCGCGAGCCAGGAGAACCTGCGCCGGCTGGCCACGCTGCACGAGCAGATCCTCGACAGCACGCCCTCGGGGCTGCTCACGTGCGAGGAGGACGGGCGCATCACCTTCATCAACCGCGCGGCGCTGACCATCCTCGGTCTGGAGGACGCCGTCGCCCGGGCCATGGGGGTGCACGAACTGTTGCCGGGCCTGCCGGGCCTGGAGCGGGTGCCGCGCTACGAGCTGAAGGTGGACACACCCCGCGGGCCTCGCATCCTGGGGCTCACGCTGGCGCCGCTGGAGGGCGCGGGCCGGGCCACGCGGCTCATCGTGTTCCAGGACCTGACGGCGCTGCGGCGCGCCGAGGACGAGCTGCGGCGGGCGGACCGGCTGGCGGCGCTGGGAACGCTGGCGGCGCAGCTGGCCCATGAGATTCGCAACCCGCTGGCCGCCATGCGCGGCTCGGCGCAGATGCTGGCCCAGGACGTGGGAGGAGAGCCTGGCCCGGGGCGGCTCACCACCATTCTGCTGCGCGAGTCGGACCGGCTATCGCGGCTGGTGGAGGAGTTCTTGCGCTTTGCCCGCCCGCCGCCTCCGAATCGCCGGAGCGTCCCGCTGGAGGGGCTCATCCGGGAGACGGTGGAGATGCTGCAGACGGACCCGCTCAGCCGCGGGGTGGACGTGCAGCTGGACCTGGCGCCCGTGTCGGCGGCGGTGGACCCTGATCAGATCCGCCAGGTGCTCATCAACCTGCTGCGCAACGCCTTCGAGGTGGTGGCAGGTGGGGGAAAGGTGAAGGTGTCGCTGTTCTCGGGGGAGGGTGGGGTGGTGCAGTTGAGGGTGTGGGATTCAGCGGGCGCCATCCCCGAGTCACACCTGGGGCGTATCTTCGAGCCATTCTTCACCACGCGAAGTGGTGGGACAGGCTTGGGGTTGGCCACGGCATACTCCATTGTGCGGTCACACGAGGGCCGGATGCTGGTTACCTCGTCGCCTGAGGCCGGGACGGAGTTCACGGTGGAGCTGCCGCTGGCAGCCGAGGAGGTTCAGGGTGCACGTGCTGGTAGTGGATGATGAGCTGTCGATGCGCGAGTACCTCGAGGTACTGCTGACGCGTGGGGGCTACCGCGTCAGCCTCGCGGGCAGCGAGAAGGCCGCCGCAGAGATTCTGGGCTCGGGCAGCGTGGATGTGATCATCTCCGACATGAAGCTGGGCTCGGGCAGCGGGTTGAACGTGCTGAAGGCGGCGCGGGCCCTGTCGGCGCCTCCGGAAGTGATTCTGATCACCGCGTTCGGCACGCCAGCGGCCGCCGTAGAGGCGATGCGCGCGGGCGCGTACGACTACATCTGCAAGCCCTTCGACAACGAGGAGCTGAAGCTCCTGGTGCAGAAGGCGATGGAGAAGCGGGGGCTGCGCGAGGAGAACCGCCAGCTGCGCCGCTCGCTCAGTGGTGGCCGGGGCGGCCTGTGGGTGGGCGAGAGCCCGGCCATGCAGCAGGTCTGGTCCCTGGTGGAGAAGGTGGCCCCCAGCCGCACCACGGTGCTGATTACGGGCGAGAGCGGCACGGGCAAGGAGCTGGTGGCCCGGGCGCTCCACCTGCGCAGCACCCGCGCGGGTGCGCCCTTCATGCCCGTCAACTGCGCGGCGCTCAACGAGGGCGTGCTGGAGAGCGAGCTGTTCGGCCACGTGAAGGGCGCCTTCACCGGCGCCCAGGCGGACCGGGCCGGCATCCTCGTCTCGGCGGGCGAGGGCACCGTCTTCCTGGACGAGATTGGCGAGGTGCCGCTGTCCACGCAGGTGAAGATGCTGCGCGTGCTGCAGGAGCGGCGGGTGAAGCCGGTGGGCAGCTCCTCCGAGGTGCCCTTCCACGCGCGCGTGGTGGCCGCCACCAACAAGCGCCTGGAGGCGGAGGTGAAGGCCGGCCGCTTCCGCGAGGATCTGCTCTACCGCCTCAACGTCATCACCGTGGACCTGCCGCCGCTGCGCGATCGCATGGGGGACATTCCGCTGCTGGCGCGCCACTTCCTGGCGCAGATGCGCGAGGAGCTGGGGCGGCCCAACCTGGACTTCTCCGACTCGGCCATCGACGTGCTGGAGCGCTACTCGTTCCCCGGCAACGTGCGGCAGCTGCAGAACATCGTGGAGCGCGCGGCGACGCTGGCGGACAGTGACGTGCTCGGCCCTGACACGCTGCCGCTGGCGCTGCGCGGAGAGCGCGAACCGGAGCCCCAGGCCGCGGGCGCGGTGGAGCTGCCCACGGGCTTCTCGCTGGAGCGCTACCTGGACGATGCGGAGCGGCGCTACCTGCTGGCCGCGCTGCAGCGGGCGGGAGGCGTGAAGACGCGCGCCGCGGAGCTGCTGGGGCTGAGCTTCCGTTCCTTCCGCTACCGCTCGGCCAAGCACGGCCTGGGTGACCGCGAGGATGGCAGCGAGCCGGGGCCCGCGGCGGGCGAATAACGCGGCCACGAAAAAGGCGCTGTCCCTCGAGTCGGACAGCGCCTTCGTGCGGCGGCGGAGTGGAGTCCCGCGCCTACTTGAAGTCGCGGCGCGAGAACAGAATGACGGCCAGGACGATCATCACCGCGGCGTAAGCCACCGCGTACAGCATGGAGGGCACCAGCTCGCCCATCGGCGTGGGAATCTCGTAGGTGGCCTGCACGCGGTAGTTGAGCCGCGAGAGGTTGGGCAGCATGTAGTAGACGCCCTTGCCCACCCACTGGAGCAGCGGGTCCTCCGCCCGGCGCGACATCTCGTAGATGTCGCCGCCCAGGTGCCCGGCGAAGTACGCGCCGATCGTCACCGTGGCCGACACCATCTGGCTGGAGAAGCTCGACATCACGAAGCCGATGCTGCTGAGCACCAGCAGCTCGAAGAAGAGCATGCCAATGGCGACGAACTGCGCCTGGGTGATGAGCGTGCCGTACAGGGCGATCTGCCCGAAGAAGAGCACCCCCATGGCCACCAGCAGCACCGCCAGCGTGAGCATGTTGCCCGCGAAGCGCGCGGTGAGGAACAGGGCTCTCGAGATGGGCTTGGAGACGATGAGGAAGAGCGTCTTGCGCTCGATCTCCCGGCTGAGCATGCCGCTGGACAGGAACACCGCCAGCAGCACCAGCACGATGCTCATCACCCCCAGGCCTACGTCCGTGAGTACCCGGTCGAAGGTGGACACACTGAGGTTGGTGAGCAGCGTGGAGGCCACCAGGAGGCCGAACGCGAACGCGCCGACCACCACCGTGACGCGGTTACGCCGCGCCTCCCGGAAGCCATTGAGCGTGAGCGCGAGAAACGGCCGCATCATGACGTG
>DASVVJ010000786.1:0-17651 GCA_036389955.1 Myxococcaceae bacterium | reverse complement strand
GTTGGCGGCCTGGCCATTCTGTCGACAGAGGTGGACTTCAAGACGTGCAACCTTGGCGCCTCGGTGACAGCGTCCGTCGAAGTGAGGAACTCTGGGCAGACTGACGAGGTGGTGTCCTTCACCTTCCCCAGCCCCAGCCCCTGGAACAGCGAGTTCTCCAGGCCGTCAGTGACCATCCCCGCGAACACCATCCGGATGCTCACCGTGACGTTCGAACCGAGCGGAGACCTGGGCCCGCGCGTCGTCGAGGCAGCGTTGACCAAGAACGGGATTCCACAGTCGCAGAAGGTGACGTTCAAGGCGGTGGCCACCTCCGCTCAGCTGGCGGTGGAGCGCACGGACAGCAAACCCTTCAACTACGCCCTGAACTTCGGCGGCGTGCGGCTGGGCAGGAAGTCGGCGTTCATCGTTCTCAAACTCAAGAACATGGGAGGCACCCTGGCCGTGGACGCTGGAACGCCCTCGGCGGACGCGGGCCCTACGAATGGCCGCGGCCGGATCACGCTCCGCGACATGATGATCACGAGCGGGGACGAGACAAAGTTCACCCTGGAGGGGCTCCCCCCTGGCACAGCCCTCGAGGCAGGCCAGAGCGCGGAGATCTCGGTGCAGTTCACGCCAGACAAGGAGGGAAAGTTCGAGTCGAACCTGGTGATCGCCTCCGACGCGAGCGGGCTGATCAACATGAACATCCCCCTGACCGGGTACGGCGTGCTCAACCAGCTCTTGCTCTCGCGGCCCAATATCAACTTCGGTACGCGAGTCGCCGAGTCCACCCCCTCTCCGGTGGAGCTGCTGCGTATCACCAACGAAGCCATCGAGCCACTCAGGATCACCGCGGTGCAGATCGTCGGCGCGGCCGATCATTCGGAGCCCTCGCACTTCGGTTGGAAACTCGATGAAACCAAGGTGTCAGAGCTGCCCTACACCCTGGAGCCCGGGGATTTCGTGGACCTGGAGGCGAAGTACGTCCCCCGCGAGAAGGTGATCTCCAAGGCCACGCTTCAGATCGTCACCGACGATGTGGAGGCTCGGGTAGCAACCGTGGGCCTGGAGGGCCAGGGCCTTTCCTCTGTGTTCAGGGCCCTGAGTAGCGAGGTGGACTTTGGCACCTTGCGCGTGGGTGAGGTGGCCACGAAGACGCTGCTCCTTACCAACGACAGCACCGAGCGCATCGTACTCAGGAAGCCCACGTTCGAGGGCGCTGGGGAGAAAAACTTCTCCGTCCTCGCCCCCCCGATCGAGGACACTGGCCGCGTCATAGAGGCTGGCGCCAGGCTCACCCTGGAACTCAAGTTCAACACGGCGCAAGAGTCCGACTCGCGGGCAGACCTGGTGCTGAACACCGACAACCAAGACAGGCCCGCGCGGGTGTCGCTGCGCGGAAAGGCGGTGGCGAGCTTCCTGGAAATCAGTCCAAAGCGCGTGGACTTCGGCTGGGTGGACCTCGGCGTGCAGAGCGAGCCACAGCAGATCACCATCACCAACAAGTCCGCTTACGCCAAGCGAGTGACCATCCCGGATAACCCCGGCTCCTTCTTCAAGGTGGACAAAGGCGACCTGGAGGAGCGGGATCTAGCCCCCGGAGAGGAGGCCGTGTTCCACGTGAGCTTCCAGCCAGCAGAGGGAGGCTCGTTCAGCGAAGAACTCCAGCTGTTCCTGAACAGCGAGGCTAAGGCAGATGTGTCCATCCCGCTGACGGGCCGGACGTTCGATGGCGAGGGTGGCTGCGCCTGCGGCACGGGCGGCGGGGGTGCCAGCGCGCTGCTGGGGCTGCTCGGGCTGGTGGCCTTGCGTTTCAGGCGCCGGAGCGCGGCGCGCTGAGCCTCAGGGCTTGGGGGCGGGAGCCGGCTGCGTGGGAGCCGGCCCCGTGGGCATTCCGGCGGGCATGAACGCCCCGTCGGGACCCACTTCCCACATCGAGAAGCGGCGCGTCGACACTTCCTTCAGCACGCCGTCCAGGTAGCAGACCGTGTGGATGGTCGTCGCCGGCTCGAGCAGCGAGAACATGCCGTGCTGGAAGCACTCCAGCCCCCCGGCGCGCGACTCGCGCCCGATGGGCTTGCCCAACCGGCTCAGCACGTCCTGCTGCGACATGCCCAGGCTCACCGCCTTGATGCCGGTGGGCGTGATGATGTGCACTGTCGTCGGCTTGCCCTGCAGCGACGCCCACGCGGCCAGCCCTCCGAGCAGCGGCACCGCCAGCGCAATCAGCCAGCGCCGGTTGGGCACACGGCTCTGCTCCTGGAACGCGCTGAAGAGGTTCCCAGTAGGCGGGACCCTCTGCTCTGCCACCGACGTGTCCATGCTGTTCTCCGGCGTACTCACGCCGCCTCACATGCCGCTATCGGCCCTGGGATTGCAAGCAAACCTGCACTCAACCCGCTCACCAGGCAGGTTCATTCCCTGCTCTTCCGCCAGAAGAGCAGCCGGTCAGCCAACGCCGACAGCAACGCTCCCACCGTGTAGCAGGCCAGGTCCGACGCGAGAAACCCCCGCCCCAGCACCAGCGCCGCGAACCGGTTGGCGCGCAGCGCGTCAGCCCACGGCGCCCGGTAGAGCTGGCTGAGTTCGATGAGGAACGAGAACCCCAACGAGATCGCCAGCGCCCGGGAGATCGGCAGCCCCGGCCAGAACAAGATGAGGCTCACGTAGACCAACGCCGTCCACAGCGTGTCCCCCGCGTACTCGGCCACGAAGGATGGCAGCGCCGGGTGCCCCGAGCGCGAGCCCAGCCCCAGCACCGGCAGCAGGAGCCACAACGGCAGGATGTGCCACCGCCGGCGCGCGCTCACCCGAGCAGTGACGCCACGAGCGCCGGGAAGTCCGCATCCGCGGGCAGTCGGCCCTCGGCGTGCTCGGGACGGCCTCCTCCACGCCCCTTCCCCGCCTCGGCCAGCTTCTTGAGGAAGGCCCCGCAGCCGAAGCTCGAGCCACTGCCCCGGGCAATCAGCACCGCCAGGCCCTCGGGGGCCCGGCCGGCCAGCAGCACCACCGCCTCGGGCCGAGACGTGAGCCGTGCGGCAATGGCCCGCAGCGACTCGGGCCCCGCCCCGTCCAGCACCGCCACCACCCGATGGTCCGGCGACTTCTCCAGCGCGGCGGCCAGCTCCACCGCCGTCTGATCCGCCAGCTTCGCCCTCGCCGCGCCCAGCGCCTCGCGCGCCTCCGTCAGCTCGCGGCGCAGCTTCTCGATCACCGTGGGCACCTCGCCCGGGCCGCATGTGAACGCCCGGCTCATCCCCCGCAGCGTGCCCGCTTCGTCCCACAGCTCGCTCCGCGCCCGCCGCCCCGCCGAGAACAGCACCCGGCCCTTGCCCTTGTAGCGCTCCACGCCCAGCACCCGCACCAGCCCCACCTGCGCCGAGCCCGTGCAGTGCGTGCCTCCGCACGGCGACACGTCGAAGTCGCCGATCTGCACCACGCGGATGTTGTCCGTCACCTTGGGCTTGCGGCGCAGCGGCAGTGCCGCCAGCTCCTCCGCCGTCGGGAAGAACGAGCGGATGCGCACGTCATCGTCGATCACCGCGTTCACCAGCGCCTCGGCCTCGGCCACCTTCGCCTCGTCCAGCACGTCCAGGTCCACGTCGATGGTGCACAGCGTCTCTCCCAGCCGCGAGGACACCGTGTTCGCGTTGGCCACGTCCACCAGCGCCCGCGACAGCATGTGCTGCCCGGTGTGCAGCGCCATGTGCACGCGGCGCCGCACCCGGTCGATCTCGCCCGCCAGCTCGGCGCCCACCTCGGGCAGCCCCCGGCCCTCGGGAAGCTCCAGCACGTGGTGAATGAGGCCGTGGTCGTCCACCTGCACATCCCTCACGGCCAAGCCTCCCAGCGCCCCGCGGTCCGCCATCTGCCCGCCAGCCTCCGGGTAGAACGCCGTGCGATCGAGCACCACGGAGGGCGCGCCGTTCCAGGCCGCATGGGCCACGACGCGCCCGGTGAACTGGTGCAGGAAAGGATCGGAGAAGTAGAGACGCTCGGTGGAAGACATGGCCCCACAGGGATAACACGAAGCCGTGTCCGCGCAGGGCCTACCTCGACGGGGAAGCTGTCAGGCGCTGCCTCCTGTGCGCGTCCCGGCCAGCGATGCCCATACCCGGGCAACCCCTTTGCATAAGGCCGTGTCAGCCATGAGAGCAGAACGCAGCTTCCTCCCCACCCTGAACCCTCCGAAGTCCCTCTGCTGGGCCGGAGACTCCCTCATCGACTGGGTCAACGGAGGCATTCAGCACCACCTCGATGGGAGCACCTCTGATCCCTGCGTCCGCTATGCCTACCGCTTCGACGCCGCGGTGATGTCCCCCGACGGCCGGTACGCCGTTCTCTACGAGCGGCTCGGCACCAAGGGGCTGCTGCTCCGCGAGGGAAAGATTCTGCGTGAACTCAACCGCAGCTTCTACCACGCCGAGGCCTACGAGTACCCCGTCGCGCTGCACACCTTTCCCAGCGGACGGACCATCCTCGCTCACTGTCCCGATGAGTATTGCCGGCTCGAGATCGAAGACGCCGACACGGGCCAGCGCCTCACCCAGCGAAAGAGCGAGTCCCCCGACGCCTTCCACTCCCGCCTCCAGTTCAGCCGCGATGGCCGCTACCTGCTCAGCGCCGGCTGGGTCTGGCACCCGCTGAACCTGGTGTGGATCTTCGACGTCGAGCGCGCCCTCGAGGCGCCCGAGTCCCTGGACCAGCTCGATCAGCTCAACACCGGAGACTGGGGCTGCGAACTCTTCGGCGCCGCGTTCGGCGAGAACGGCACGCTCTTCATCAACAGCGACGCCTCATCCGATGACGGCGCCCAGGCCCCCGAGAGCCTGGGGATCTACTCGCTCCCGGACCGCCGCATGCTGGCCACGGTGCCCCTGGAGAAAGCCCTGGGCACGTTCATGGCGGTGGGCCCGTACCTGCTCAATCTGCTTGGGCACCCCTCGCTCATCGATCCCTCCACCGGCCGCGTCCTCGAGCAGTGGCCCGAGCTCGACACGGGGCGCCAGGGCAGCAGCATCATTCACCACATCCCCCGCCCGCCCCCGATCGCGAGGGATCCCGCCGGACGACGCATCGCGGTAGGCACCGAGAAGGGCATCGAGGTGCTCCGGTTCATCGAGTGACCCCAGCTCCGGCGCTGACGCGGCGCACCCGCGCGCTAAGCCTCTGAAATACCGGGCCCCTGGCTCCTCGCTTGTTTCCTTGGGCGCCTCTCCCCTGCGAGATTCCCGCACACGCTCCTTTACGGGTTCTAACGCGGCGCATTATCCTGATGCGTTGCCTACTGAACACGCGGGAGATACCGCGATGACCGGAGAGGGAGCCAACTGATGTCGCACGTCCCGGGGCGTTATGGGCTGTATGAACCCGAGACGGAGCATGATGCCTGCGGCGTCGGCTTCGTGGTCCACATCAAGGGAGAGCGCTCGCGCAGCATCGTCGAGGACGCGCTGGAGCTGCTCAACCGGCTGAGCCACCGCGCCGCCGCGGGCAAGGATCCCGAGACCGGTGACGGCGCCGGCATCCTCGTGCAGCTGCCCCACCGCTTCTTCGAGCGTGAGGCCCCTCGCCTGGGCATCGAGCTACCGCCTCGCCACCAGTACGCGGTGGCGCAGACGTTCCTGCCCTCGGATGCGTTCGCGCGCTCGGCGTGCGAGGCCATCCTCGAGGAGGTCGTCGCCGAGGAGGGCCAGAAGGTGCTCGGCTGGCGCGACGTGCCGGTGGCGCCGGAGCACCTGGGGCCCGTGGCGCGCGAGGTGGCCCCCACCATCCGCCAGCTCTTCGTGGCCCGGCGCCGCGTGGTGCCCAGTGCCTTCGAGCGCAAGCTGTATCGCATCCGCAAGCTGGCGGAGAACCGCGTCCGCGAGCGCGGCGTCGATCCGTGGGGCCGCTTCCACGTGGCCAGCTTCTCGGCCGAGACCCTCATCTACAAGGGCCTGCTCCTGCCCCGGCAGCTGCCCCGCTTCTACGTGGATCTGCAGCACCCGGAGCTGGTGAGCGCGCTGGCGCTGGTGCACTCGCGCTTTTCCACTAACACCTTCCCCACCTGGGAGCTGGCGCAGCCGTTCCGCTACATCGCTCACAACGGGGAGATCAACACGCTGTCCGGCAACCGGAACTGGATGACGGCCCGCCGCGGGCTGCTCCAGTCGGCCCGGCTGGGCGGCAGCCTCGAGCCGCTCTACCCGCTCATCGTCCCGGGCAAGAGCGACTCGGCGCAGTTCGACAACATGGTGGAGCTGCTCCACCTGGGCGGGCGCACCCTGCCGCACGCCATGATGATGATGATCCCCGAGGCGTGGGAGGGCCACGCCACCATGAGCGACGAGCGCCGCGCCTTCTACGAGTACTCCTCGGCGCTGCTCGAGCCGTGGGATGGCCCCGCCGCCATCGCCTTCACGGACGGCCAGCTCATCGGCGCCACGCTGGACCGCAACGGCCTGCGCCCGGCCCGCTACCTCATCACCGAGGATGACCGCCTCATCCTCGCCTCGGAGACGGGCGTCATCGACGTGCCCGCGGGCCAGGTGCGCCGCAAGGGCCGGCTCACCCCGGGCCGCATGCTGCTGGTGGACACCACTGAGGGCCGCATCGTCGAGGACGAGGAAGTCAAAGACGACATCTCCACCCGCTGGCCGTACCGGCGCTGGCTCGAACGCAACCACTCCACCTTCGACGATCTGCCCAAGCCGGCCGCCACGGAGAGCCTCACGGGTGAGCGACTGGCGCGGCTGCAGTGCGCCTTCGGCTACACGGACGAGGACCTGAAGCTGCTGCTCCAGCCCATGGCGGAGACGGGCAAGGAGCCGGTGGGCTCCATGGGTACGGACACGCCGCTGGCGGTGCTCAGCGATCAGGCGCCGAGCCTGTTCTCCTACTTCCACCAGCTGTTCGCCCAGGTGACCAACCCGCCGATCGATCCGATCCGCGAGGCGCTGGTGATGACACTGAGCACGGCGCTGGGGCCGGACGGCAACACCTTCGAGGAGACGCCGGAGCAGTGCCACCGGCTGGCGCTGCCGGGGCCCATTCTCAACAACGAGCACCTGGCGAAGCTGGCGGCCATCCGTGGCGACGGCAGCTTCGAGACGCGCGTGCTGTCGCTGAGCTACCCGCTGGGCTGGGGCGAAGATGCGCTCGAGGACGCGGTGGAGCGGCTGTGCACCAAGGCCGTGGAGGCCGTGGACGCGGGCGCCAACATCCTGGTGCTGAGCGATCGCGGCGTGGACGCGGGCAACGCGGCGATCCCCGCGCTGCTGGCGCTGTCAGCGGTGCACCAGCGATTGGTACGCGACGGCATCCGCATGTACACCGGCCTGGTGGTGGAGACGGCCGAGGCGCGCGAGGTGCACCACTTCGCCTGCCTGTTCGGCTACGGGGCCTCGGCGGTGAACCCGTACCTGGCGCTGGACACCCTGCGCGCCATGGCCGAGGCGGGTGAGCTGCAGCTTCCGGCCGAGAAGGCCCAGAGCAATTACATCCACTCGATCGAAGAGGGCCTGCTCAAGGTGATGTCCAAGATGGGCATCTCCACGCTGCAGTCCTACCGCGGCGCGCAGCTCTTCGAGGCGGTGGGCCTGGAGCGCGGGCTGATCGAAAAGCACTTCACGGGCACGGCCTCGCGCGTGGAGGGCGTGGGCCTGCAGGAGCTGGGGCGCGAGGTGCAGGAGCGGCACGCGCGCGGCTTCGGGCTGGCTTCGGTGTTCGACTCGGGCCTGCTGCCCACCGGCGGCCAGTACCAGTGGCGGCGGCGCGGCGAGCGGCACAAGTGGAACCCTGCCACGCTGGGCAAGCTGCAGGCGGCGGTGCGCGCCAACGACGCGGCGCTCTTCGCGGACTACTCGCGGCTGGCGGATGACGAGACGCGCGAGCTGTGCAACCTGCGCGGACTGCTCGAGGTGAACACTGAGGGCCTCACCCCCGTGCCGCTGGACGAGGTGGAGCCCGCGACGGAACTCGTCCGGCGCTTCGTCACGGGCGCCATGTCCTTCGGCTCGATCAGCGCCGAAGCGCACGAGACGCTGGCCATCGCGATGAACCGCATTGGCGGGCGCTCCAACAGCGGCGAGGGCGGAGAGGAGGCCCACCGCTACACGCTGGATGACAACGGGGACTCGCGGCGCAGCGCCATCAAGCAGGTGGCCAGCGCGCGGTTCGGCGTCACCACCGAGTACCTGGTGAACGCGGTGGAGCTGCAGATCAAGGTCGCCCAGGGCGCCAAGCCCGGCGAGGGCGGACAGCTCCCGGGCCACAAGGTGGACGAACGCATCGCCAAGGTGCGCTGGTCCAACCCGGGCGTGACGCTGATCTCTCCCCCGCCCCACCACGACATCTACTCGATCGAGGACTTGGCGCAGCTCATCTACGACCTGCAGTCCGTGAACCCGGAAGGCCGGGTGAGCGTGAAGCTGGTGAGCGAGGTGGGCGTGGGCACCATCGCCGCGGGGGTGGCGAAGGCGGGCGCGGGCGCGGTGGTCATCTCCGGGTACGAGGGAGGCACGGGCGCCTCACCGCTCTCCAGCATCAAGCACGCGGGCCTGCCGTGGGAGCTGGGGCTGGCCGAGGCGCAGCAGGTGCTGGTGCACAACGGGCTGCGTAGCCGCATCCGGGTGCAGGTGGATGGCGGGCTGCGCACCGCGCGCGACGTGCTGATCGCCGCGCTGCTGGGGGCCGAGGAGTTCGGCATGGCCACCGCGAGCCTGGTGGCGCTGGGCTGCGTGATGCTGCGCAAGTGCCACCTCAACACGTGCTCGGTGGGCATCGCCACGCAGGACGCGGGGCTGCGCAAGCGCTTCCACGGGCGGCCCGAGGACGTGGTGAACTTCTTCTACCTGGTGGCCGAGGATCTGCGCCGGCAGCTGGCGGCCCTGGGCGTGCGCAAGCTGGACGAGCTGGTGGGCCGGGTGGAGCTGCTCCAGCAGCGGCAGGGCGCGGAGCACTGGAAGGCGCGGCGGGTGAACCTCTCGGCCCTGCTGGAGCCGCCCCGGGCCCCGCTGACCGAGCCCCGGCGGTGTGAGACGTACCAGCGCAAGGACGTGTCGGACCACCTGGACCACGAGCTGCTGCGCCACGCGCACGCGGCGCTGGACGGTGGCGCCCCGACGATGCTGGTGCGCCCGGTGGCCAACACGCACCGCGCGGTGGGCGCCATGCTCTCGGGAGCAATCGCCCGGCGCAACGGCTCACGGGGGCTGCCAGATGGGCAGCTACGGGTGCGGCTGCAGGGCTCGGCGGGACAGAGCTTCGGCGCGTTCCTCACCAGCGGGGTGACGCTGGAGCTGGAGGGCGACACCAACGACTACCTGGGCAAGGGGCTCTCGGGGGGACGGATCATCGTCTACCCGCCGCAGGGCAGCCGCTTTTTGCCGGAGGAGAACGTGCTGGTGGGCAACACGGTGCTCTACGGGGCGACGGCGGGCGAGGTGTACCTGCGAGGCCTGGCGGGCGAGCGCTTCGCGGTGCGCAACAGCGGCGCGCAGGCGGTGGTGGAGGGCGTGGGGGATCACGGCTGCGAGTACATGACGGGCGGCCTGGTGGTGGTGCTGGGCCCGACGGGGCGCAACTTCGCGGCGGGCATGAGCGGCGGCATGGCGTTCGTGCTGGACCGGGAGCGCAGCTTCCGCCAGCGCTGCAACCTGGAGATGGTGGAGCTGGAGTCGCTGGTGGACGAGTCGGAGATCTGGCTGGTGCACGGGATGATCGAGCGGCACTTCCAGCACACGGGCAGCACGGTGGCGCGGCGGGTGCTGGACCACTGGGAGCTGATGGTGCCGCAGTTCATCAAGGTGATGCCCACGGACTACAAGCGGGTGCTGCAGGCGCGGAGGGCGGCGCGAAAGCCGCCCACGGCGACGCAGCAGCGGCTCCACGTCGTCGGCGGGGAGGGCTGAGCCATGGGCAAGACGACAGGCTTCATGGAGTGGCAGCGGGTGCCGGCGCCGAAGCGGGACAAGGCGGAGCGGCTGAAGGACGCGCGGGAGTTCGTGCTGCCGCTGGGGGCGGACGAGGCGAAGCGGCAGGCGGGGCGGTGCATGGACTGCGGGGTGCCGTTCTGCCAGCAGGGGTGCCCGCTGGGGAACCCGATCCCGGACTTCAACGACGCGGTGTACCGGGGGCGGTGGAAGGCGGCGTTCCTGGCGCTGAGCACGACGAACAACTTCCCGGAGTTCACCGGGCGGCTGTGCCCTGCGCCGTGCGAGGCAGCGTGCGTGCTGTCGATCGATCAGGATCCGGTGACGATCGAGCAGATGGAGAAGGAGATCGCCGAGCGGGCGTTCGCGGAGGGCTGGGTGAAGCCGCAGCCGCCGGCGAAGCGCACGGGCAAGCGGGTGGCGGTGGTGGGCTCGGGGCCTGCGGGGCTGGCGGCGGCGGCGCAGTTGAACCAGGCAGGCCACTCGGTGACGGTGTACGAGCGGGACGACCAGCCGGGCGGGCTGCTGCGCTACGGGATTCCAGACTTCAAGATGGAGCGCGGGGTGCTGGATCGGCGCCTGGCTCTGATGGAGGCGGAGGGCGTGGAGTTCCGCACCGGCGTGGACGTGAGCCGGGAGCCGGGCTACCGGGCGCTGCGCGAGCAGTACGACGCGGTGGTGCTGGCGATTGGGGCGCGGAAGGCCCGGGAGCTGGAAGTGCCAGGGCGCGAGCTGGGCGGCGTGCTGCAGGCGATGGAGTACCTGGAGCACCAGAACCGGGTGGTGTCCGGGCTGGCGACGCTGGAGCCGAGGCTGAGCGCGGCGGGCAAGCGGGTGATGATCCTGGGCGGTGGAGACACGGGCTCGGACTGCCTGGGCACGGCGCTGCGGCAGGGAGCGGCGAGCGTGACGCAGGTGGAGCTGCTGCCCGCGCCGCCGACGGTACGGGCAGCGGACAACCCGTGGCCGCGCTGGCCGCTGGTGTTCCGTACCTCCTCGAGCCAGGAGGAAGGCGGCACGCGCGACTTCGGGCTGCTGACGAAGGGGCTGACCGGGAGCGAAGGCCGGATTCAGCAACTGCACGCGGTGAAGGTGTCCGTGCAGCGGGAAGGCTCGGGGCCGCCGCGGCTGGTGGAGCTACCGGGCACCGAGGTGACGCACGAGGTGGATCTGCTGATCCTGGCCATGGGCTTCACGGGCCCGGACACGACGCGGCTTCAGGAAGAGCTGGGTGTGAAGTTCACCGCCCGGGGAGCGGTGCAGGTGGACTCGCGCTTCGCGACGTCAGCGGACGGAGTGTTCTGCGCGGGAGACGCGAGCCGGGGCGCCAGCCTCGTCGTGTGGGCCATCTCCGACGGGCGCGAGGCGGCAAGGTCCATTGACGCCTGGCTCTCCGGAGGGACCTCGTCCTTGCCAACACGGGGCAAGGACGCTTCGTTCGGCTGATTCGTCAAATGGTTTCAATAATCACGATTCGGTGGCCTTCGATCTCGAACGGCGCAGGAGCACTGCCTCTCATGCTCTCTAGAGGCACTCGCCTCCCACCCCGGTAAATTTGTGCGGCGGTCTTTCCTGCATTTTGCCAATGCCTTTTGGAGTCCTCCCAGCCATTGTGGGTATTGGCGGTTGTCAGCAGCACTCCCCCCCGGGAAAGGTATGCTCGTTTGTCTCGCATCGCTTGCGGTCCTTTAGGCCTATGCGCTGGATTCGCAACGATGCTCCATTTCACGGGCAGGCTAGCAATCAGCGGCTCGACCTTCTCGCTTCTGCCACCGCCATAAAGCGCGTTCACTTCGCCGCAAATCCAGAGTGCACTCCCAGAGGTCCACGAGCGCCTTCCACTCACAAGTTCTTCGTTGAGCATGAGAACCCTTGGGCTCGGATTGCCGACGCGGCCAGCCTGCGCACTGGTAATGATGCGCTGTGAATAGGGCTCGCTCTTCTCTCCTCCGTGAATGACATAGGTGTGCCAAGGAACCTCCTCATCCCAGGACTTGGCTCCTTTTGTAGCCTTGATGAAACTGGCCTTGCCAGACTTGCTTTTCAGGCCTGCCAGACGCTCAGACGCCGGAAGCAACGTCTCAATCACCACCGTCCTATCCTCTGCCGCCTTGATCACCTCTTCCGGCAAGTCCTTGCCGACCAATGTCCAGCCTGGGAATACAATGAGGCCGAGGTCGGCCGTCCGTGGATCTTCCAGAATGCGGAGCACGTCATGAAGTCTGGCGTCAGCGTTGCGACGGATAGAAGCCATGAGCGCAGCCGACGGATCCCGGGGGCTACGTCGTTTGATATGGACGAAAAGCTCCACAATTCCTATGCGGCTTGGAATTCCCATAGACGCCTCCTACCCTACTGAACTATCCCGCAGAACAAGGCCTTAACCTACAGCAGTGCGCAACAAGCTGGCCTAGGTTCTCAGTTGCACCACGGGTTCATGGGGAATGCTCTCTACGGCTGCTCCGAGGTTGGAGCGCGCTGGGGCTCCAAAATGGGCGAGTAGCACTTGCCCTTCCACGCGTAGAAGCGGTCACCGCATGGGGGGGACATGTCCACCCAGTGTACCCAGCACCCACGGTTGATTTCGATCTCGGGCTTCTCGCACGGAGGAAGCCTCTGGCCCGGGAACGGCTTGTCGGGCAGCGCCTTACCGATGCCACTGCGCGCTGGCTCTACCGGTGCAACGGTCGCGGGAGCTGAGGCCAGGTCATCCCCAAGCCCTACAGGCTCCGCATCCTCCTTGCTTCCCTTACTCTCCGTGCCACTCCGTGGTCCTTGCTCAGCCACCACTCTCGGCGCGTTTCCTGACGGATGCTGTGCCATACACCACCCGAAGAGGCTCAAGAACGCCGCTGTGGATACTGCCCTCCACGGTGACCAGGCCTGGGCTCTGGACGGAACCTGAGGCCCCTGCTTGCCCTCGGCAGGAGCATGGGTCGGCATCGGGGGCTTGCTCTCAGGAGGCATTGACGCTGTCACCGGCACCACTCCCACTCGAAGCGCCGGTCCAACGGGTGCCTGACCACCTTCAGGGAGAAGGGCCCAGCCTCCTCCTGCCCTACCCGCTCCACCCGGTAGACGATGCCGTACGAGCCGCTGCCTTTCTGGCCCACCACTCGCCAAGAGCCCACCTGAGTACCCGGAGGCAGCGCGGCTGGGTCCGCCGTACGTCCCGTCTCCATAGAGCCTCTCCAGTTGGGAACGCGTTGCCGCCCGTTGTCCCCTCCTGCTTCATCCTACTCCACAGGTGGCCAATCCGCGCCCACCAGACGGAGTCTCTTTCCACGGACTCCGACCCTGGCCGCGCCTGCCTGCGCCAACACTGACCAGTCAGTGTTGAGGGCTACATCTGACCAGTCAGAACTCGGGTCCAAAACTGACCGGTCAGTTTTGAGGGCTGCATCTGACTGCTCAGCGTTCAGGTCCAACACTGACCAGTCAGTGTTGAGCCTCGCCTCCCTCCAGCAATTCTGGGTGTTTACGCGGGCGCCTGTTCACGGAGGGTGAAGCGGGCTGTCCCACATCCCGCGCCCCTGCGCACCTGCGGGTGGTTGGGAATGCCACCCCCGTTGGGGTATGCGATGCGCCATGACCCAGCGAGTCTCTCCCTCGGCGCTCTCTGTCGTGCTCGTCCTGTGCCTCTACGCCTGCTCGTCGCAGCCGGTGCTCGATGTGCAGCCGCCACCTCAGGCCCGGCTCCAGGTGCCGTTCTCCCTGGGCTACGAGCAGACCGTGGCGATCGCGGAGACTCCGCTCCGGCTCACTTTCATGAAGATGCTCGGAGACTCCCGCTGTCCCGCCGGCGTGACTTGCTTCTGGGCCGGCACCGCGGACATCGAGCTCAAGGCCGCCTCGGGCGCCGAGTCCACCCTCATCCGTCTGAGCACCTATCACCGGGAGGCCAAAGAAGCGTCTGTGTTCGGGTATCGGATCCAGCTTGAGGACGTGACGCCCCACCCTGTCAGCGGCCGGCAGATCGCCCCGAGCGAGTACACGGCGCACCTGAAGGTGACGCCCCTGCCCAAGAACTGACCCGAGTAACGAGGTTTCTTCATGTCAGTGGATGCATCCACCTCTCACGTCAAGATGCTCGTCCGGCTGGAGCAGGACGAGGATGGCTACCCACCCACGACCGAGGACAAGTCAGATTGCAGATCCAACTCTGATCCGGCGGCTGGCTGTGAGAGTCAGAGTTCGGCTCAAAACTGACCGGTCAGTTTTGAAGGATGGACAACCACTCACGGTAGGCGAAAATCGTTGTCCCTCATTCCGGGCGGCCGACTGTTACAAGGGGCCCCAACGAACCGAGGCTCCTCCCGTGCCTCCCCTCACCCGAGGCCTTGATGGACTTCGCCGCGCTCGCGCTCTCACCTTCCCTACTCCAGGTTCCATGAAGCGCACCTCCTGGCTGCTGCACCTGCTGCTTGCCGTGGCGCTGGCCCTTTTACCCTCCTGTGTCACTTCCAAGGCGGCTCGATCCGAGAGTGAAGAGCGGCTTGAGAAGCCGTCGGAGGTCCGCGCTACCTGGCTGACAGAGGAGCACCTCCAACTCGAATTCGAGCCATTACCGCCGGAACTCGCCGCAGCAGTGATGAGCCAAGAGGAGGCGCAGGCCGTACTCACCGCCTTCGCTCAGTTCTTCCCGGACTCTTCACCCCTGCAGATACTTCCTGTCCGCTCCTCGTCCTCTGGTCTTCCAGCCCCCTGGGAAAAGAAGCTGCGCGCCGAGGTCCTCAAGCACTACGGCCCCGCTCGGCTCCCCCTGCCGGACTCTCTGCTGCACAGCCCCCTGCTCATGGCCCTCCGAATGTCTCCTCGCTACATGGGGCCGGGCCTCCGCGAGGCTGCGGAGCAGATGTTCCGCTCGCCTGTCTTCCTGGCCAGCATCGCTCTCTCGGTGCTGGTGTACTTCTCCGCCTGGACTTTGCCCGAGCCGCTCTTCTCCAAGGCCTTCGCGGCTACGCTGACAGTGCGGCTGGCGTTTCTCGTTGGAGTGCTGGAGCTGCGCCATGTGGCGCTCACCTGCCTTCAACTGTACCGGGACGCGCAGGCCGTCAGGACGCTGAAGGATCTCGAGGGAGTCGCCGAACGCTTCGGGCGTGCCCTGGGAGGCACCGCCCTGCGGGTACTCGTGACAGTTGCCAGCTTCGGGGTGGCCAGGGCATTGCCCAACGTGCCCTCGGGCGGACTGGGTGCCCTGGTGAACCCACCTCGTTACGCTCTGGCAGGAGGAGGCCGTCTCCAGTCCGCGGGCTCGGCGCACATCGTTGCGGACGGCACCATCGTTCTCACGGGTGCCGTCCTGGGCACAGCGGGTGCGGCTTCGACCAGCGCCTGCACTGATGGCTCTTCCAAAAAGCAGGGCTACCAGTGGCACCACCTTGCCACCAACAAGAACGACTCCGATTCAAGACAGGGCGGGCCTTGGACCCCCCGTTTCAGGAGGCTTTTCGGCACGGCGGGAATGAACCTCGATGACCCAGCGAACCTCGTCTATCTCGCAGGCCACCAGGGAAGACACCTGGAGGCGTACCATACGGAGGTCTACCGGCGGCTCGAAGAAACACTGGACGGCTGTGGTGCGGTGTCTCGCTGCAGAACGCGCCTGGTCGAGGAGCTTCGAAAGATCGGGAGTGAAGTATGCACACCCGGGTCAACGCTGCACCGTCTCCTCATGAAGTCATGAACGACCGCCACGTGAGGCCCGAGCATGCCCAGGTACTTTGACCTGCTGGACAACACGCGCATTCCTGGCCGCTGGCAACTCGCGAGCCCCTTGGATGGGCAGCAGAACGAACTCGACCCATGGCAGTTCAAGCAGGGCCAGGTTCTGGACCTGGGCTGCGTGCCGCGATTCACGCTGGATATCCCTGGAACTCCGCTCGACTTCTCCTGGGCCGCGTTCAGCATCCCGGTCGTCCATGCCCGCGTAGTCGAACTCTTCGAGAGCATGCGCGTCGACGGAGTTCAGTTCATTCCAGCCCAGGTCGAAGGCCGTTCAGAGCCCTGGTACATCCTCAACGCGCTTCAGATCATCCGCTGTATCGACGACGCTCGATGTGAGCAGGTGCAGTACTGGAAGCCCGAGGACAACCGGCCCGACAAGCTCGGGCAATATCGCGCCGTCCACGGCCTGCGCATCGACCCAGCGAAGGTAGGCAACGCCCGCATCTTCCGCACATGGGGTTGGAAGGTCGCGCTCATCATCTCCGAAGATCTTAAGGTGGCCATGGAGACGGCCGGTCTCTCCGGAACCCGGTTTGTCGAGGTCTAACCTGCGTCCCAACACCGAGGCTTTGATGGACTTCGCCGCGCTCTCGCTCTCACCTCCTCTGCTCCAGGTCCTCGGAGAGTTGGAGTTCAAGACCGTCACGCCCATTCAGGCCCAGAGCATCCCCGTGCTGCTCCAGGGCCGCGATCTCATCGGGCAGGCCCAGACCGGCAGCGGGAAGACCGCCGCCTTCGCCCTGCCCATCCTGCAGAAGGTCCGGCTCCAGCAGCGTCAGCTCCAGGCGCTCGTGCTCTGCCCCACGCGTGAGCTCTGCGCTCAGGTGGCCGGAGACTTCCGCCGCCTGGGTCGCAGACTCCCCGGCCTTCAGATCCTCGTGCTCGCGGGCGGCCAGCCCATCCGGCCCCAGCTCAATGCGCTCGAGAAGGGCGCCCACATCGCCGTGGGCACTCCCGGCCGGATCATGGACCTGCTCGATCGCGACGCCCTGGAGACCCGGAACTTCGCCACCGTGGTGCTCGATGAGGCGGACCGGATGCTCGACATGGGCTTCCGAGAGGACATGGAGCGCATCCTCGGCGTCACGCCTCGAAACCGGCAGACCGTGCTCTTCTCCGCCACGTTCCCCCTGGACATCGAGGAGCTGAGCCGCCAGTTCCAGAAGGACCCCGTGCGCGTCACCGTCGCGGAGACCGAGGCTGCCCCCGAGATCCGCCAGCTCGTCTACACCTGCCCCCAGGAGCAGAAGGTGGACGCCCTGCTGCGGCTGCTGCGCCACCACCAGCCCGCCTCCGCCATCGTGTTCTGCAACTTCAAGGCGAACGTCGCTGAACTCACGCACGCCCTCTCCGACGCCGGCGTGAGCGTGGACGGGCTCCAGGGCGACCTGGAGCAGGCCCAGCGCGACGCCGTCATGGCGAAGTTCCGCAACCACACCACGCGGATCCTCGTCGCCACGGATGTGGCGGGCCGGGGCATCGACGTCGAGGCGCTGGATGCCGTGGTGAACTTCGATCTGCCCATGCAGCCCGAGCCCTATGTGCATCGCATCGGCCGCACGGGTCGCGCCGGCAGAGCCGGCCTGGCCATCTCCCTCGCCACGCCGCGTGACGACCGCAAGCTGGACGCCATCGAGCAGGCCACCGGCGTGAAGCTGGAGCGCGTCAGCCTGGAGTCCCTGCCCCCGGCGGAAGCCGAGAGCCGCGTGGCGCTCGACTCTCCCTGGGAGACGCTCTACATCTCCGCCGGACGCAAGGACAAGATGCGGCCGGGAGACATCCTCGGCGCGCTGACGGGTGAGGCCGGAGGGCTGAGCGCCTCGGACGTGGGGAAGATCGAGATCCAGGATCGCATGGCCTTCGTCGCCGTCTCCAAGCGCATCGTTCGCGTGGCGCTCCAGCGGCTGCGCGAGGGGCGCATCAAAGGGCGCAAGTTCCGGATCGACTGGGTGAAGTAGCGCGCACACCGCGCCTGGGGAGAGAGCACACGCATGGCGGACTTCAGCATCGACGTCGACCCGGGCG